>NZ_AP022590.1:4329878-4639155 GCF_010731775.1 Mycobacterium mantenii
CGTGACCCTGCGGACCGCGGACGGTCTGCGGCTGGGCGAGCCGGTGCGGTTGTCGGTGCATTCCAACGCCTACGGCAAGGTCCTGTTCGCCATCACGCTGTCCGCCGCGGCGGTGCTGGTCCTGCTGGCCGGCCGGCGGTTGTGGCACCGCTTCCGCGGGCAGCCCGACCGCGCCGACCTGGACCGTCCCGACCCACCCGATGCCCGGCACGCCGCGGGACCTGGCGAGACGCGCGACGACGCCGACCGGCGGGCCGAAGAAGAGCACCGAGTATGACCCCCGCTTATCGGCAGGCCGAACCGCACCACCACCACCGCCTGCCCGAGCCGCCGCGGCGTTCCCGGATGCCGGGCTCCCCGCCGACCGGGCCGCTGCCGCCCGTGGCAGCCGAGATAGACCGTCGACGCCCCGAGCTGTCCGACTCCGCGGTCGTCTCGCGGTCGTGGGCGATGGCCTTCGCCACGTTGATCAGCCGGCTCACCGGCTTCGCCCGTGTGGTGCTGCTGGCCGCGATCCTGGGCGCGGCGTTGTCCAGCGCGTTCTCGGTGGCCAATCAGCTGCCCAACCTGGTGGCGGCCCTGGTGCTCGAGGCGACGTTCACCGCGATCTTCGTGCCGGTGTTGGCGCGCGCCGAGCAGAGCGACCCCGACGGCGGCGCGGCCTTCGTGCGGCGCCTGGTCACATTGACGACGGCGCTCCTGATCGTCGCCACCGCACTGTCGGTGGCGGCCGCCCCGCTGTTGGTGCGGCTGATGCTGGGCCGCGCCCCGCAAGTCAACGAGCCGCTCACCGTCGCCTTCGCCTATCTGCTGCTCCCCCAGGTCCTCGCCTACGGCCTGACGTCGGTGTTCATGGCGATCCTGAACACCCGCAACGTATTTGGGCCCACGGCGTGGGCGCCCGTCGTCAACAACGTCGTCGCGCTGATCACCCTGGCGGTCTACGCACTGGTTCCCGGTGAGCTGTCGGTCGACCCCGTCCGCATGGGCAACGCCAAGCTGCTGGTGCTCGCCATCGGCACCACGCTGGGCGTGTTCGCTCAAACCGGCCTGCTGCTGGTGGCACTGCGGCGCCAACGCGTCGACCTGCGCCCACTGTGGGGAATCGACCAGCGCCTCAAGCGCTTCGGCACCATGGCCGCCGCCATGGTGCTCTACGTGCTGATCAGCCAGCTCGGCCTGGTCGTCGGCAATCAGATCGCCAGCACCGCGGCGGCCTCCGGCCCCGCGATCTACAACTACACCTGGCTGGTCCTGATGCTGCCGTTCGGGATGATCGGCGTGACGGTGCTGACCGTGGTGATGCCGCGGCTGAGCCGCAACGCCGCCGCCGACGATACTCAGGCCGTCCTGGGCGACCTGTCGCTGGCCACCCGGCTGACGTTGATCACGCTGATCCCGATCGTGGCGTTCATGACCGTCGGCGGTCCCGCCATGGGCAGCGCGCTGTTCGCCTACGGCCATTTCGGGAACGTCGACGCCGGCTACCTGGGCGCCGCGATCACCCTCTCGGCCTTCACGCTGATCCCCTACGGCCTGGTGCTCCTGCAACTGCGGGTGTTCTACGCGCGGGAACAGCCGTGGACGCCGATCGTCATCATCCTCGTCATCACGGCCGTCAAAATCCTGGGCTCGGTGCTGGCCCCGCACCTCACCGACGACCCCAAGCTGGTGGCCGGCTTCCTCGGGCTGGCCAATGGCGTCGGATTCCTCGCCGGCGCGGTCATCGGCTACCTCCTGCTGCGACGCGCCCTGCTGCCGGCGGGTGGCCACCTGATCGGCGTCGGCGAGGTCCGGACCATCCTGGTGACGCTCACCGCGTCCATGCTGGCCGGGTTGATCGCACATGTCAGCGACCGGCTGCTGGGGCTGGACCACCTGACCGAGCACGGTGGCGCCGGCTCCCTGCTTCGCCTGTTCGTCCTGGGGCTGATCATGCTGCCCATCACCGCCGCGGTCATGCTGCGCGCACAGGTCCCCGAAGCGCGGGCGGCGCTGGACGCCCTCCGCTACCGCATCACGGGCCGCGGGCCGCGCCCGCGCAGACCACGTGCAAAGGATCGATCGTCTCACCGGCGCCCGGTCACGTACCCTGAGCAGAGGAATTCTTCCCCGCCTGGGGTAAATGCGGTCCAGGAGCCGATCCGGCGCAGGCCTCCGGAGCGGGCCAACCGAGCCCCGGCTAGCGAAAGGACCGGAGGTGACCGACCGCCCGATGGAGAGCGCATCCCCCAGCGCTGGACCTGGCGCAGGTTCAGGTACTCCGCTGCCGCGGCCGGTCGCCGACGACTTCCACCCCGACATCCCCGCTGACGAGCCCCAACGGTCCGCGCAGCGCCCGTCCGATCAGGCCAGGAGCGATGTGCCCGGGGAATCCCGGCGCGCACCGACCCCGTTCGAAGCGCCGCGCGAGCGTTCGGCAGACGCCGCGGGAGACGACGTGCACCTGGTGCCGGGCGCCCGGATCGCCGGCGGACGGTATCGCCTGCTGGTGTTCCACGGCGGCGCGCCGCCGCTGCAGTTCTGGCAGGCGCTGGACACCGCCCTGGACCGGCAGGTGGCGCTGACCTTCGTCGACCCCGACGGTGCTCTGCCCGACGAGGTCCTGCAGGAGATCCTGTCGCGCACCCTGCGGCTCAGCCGCATCGACAAACCCGGAATCGCCCGAGTGCTCGATGTCGTGCACACCGGCTCGGGCGGCCTGGTGGTCTCGGAGTGGATTCGGGGCGGCTCGCTGCAGGAGGTGGCCGACACCGCACCTTCACCGGTGGGGGCCGTGCGGGCCATGCAGTCCCTGGCCGCCGCCGCCGACGCCGCCCACCGCGCCGGCGTCGCCCTGTCGATCGACCACCCCAGCCGGGTGCGGGTCAGCATTGAGGGCGACGTCGTGCTGGCCTACCCGGCGACCATGCCCGACGCCAACCCGCAGGATGACATCCGCGGCATCGGTGCCGCGCTCTACGCCCTGCTGGTCAATCGGTGGCCCATCCTGGAGAGCGGGGTGCGCAGCGGACTCGCGGCGGCCGAGCGCGACTCCTCGGGTAATCCCGTCGAACCCATGTCCGTCGACCGCGACATCCCGTTCCAGATCTCCGCCGTCGCCGTCCGAGCCGTCCAGGAGGACGGCGGGATCCGCAGCGCCTCAACGCTTTTGAACCTGCTTCAGCAGGCCACCGCGGTCGCCGACCGCACCGAAGTGCTCGGACCGATCGACGATTCACCCTCGCCGTCAACTGCCCTGCTCTCAACCGGTCAGGACCAGGCGGCCTTCGCGCGCCGACGACGCAATGTGATCATCGGGGTCGCGGCCGGCCTTGCCGTCATCGTGGTGGCCCTGCTGCTGCTGGCGTCGATCGTGAGCAAGATCTTCGGCAACGTCGGTGGCGGCCTCAATAAGGATGAGCTCGGACTCAACAGCCCTTCGTCGTCGTCCGCCTCGGCAACGTCGAGCGCCCCGTCCGCGGCGGCGGGCAGCGTCGTCAAGCCGACCAAAGCCACAGTCTTCTCCCCCGACGGCGACGCCGACAACGCCGGGACCGCGGGCCAGGCCATCGACGGCGACCCCTCGACGGCTTGGGCGACCGAGGTCTACACCGACGCCGTCCCCTTCCCCAGCTTCAAGCAGGGCGAGGGGCTGATCTTGCAGCTGCCCAGCCCCACCGTCATCGGCCAAGTCAGCATCGACACGCCCAGCAGCGGAACCAAGGTTGAGATCCGCGCGGCATCCTCGCCGTCGCCGTCCAGCCTCAACGACACCACCGTGCTGGCCCCGGCCTTCACGCTCAAGCCCGGCCACAACGTGATCCCGGTCAAGGCCGGCTCGCCGACGTCGAATCTGCTGGTGTGGATATCCACGCTGGGAACCACCAGCGGCAAGAGCCAAGCCGGCTTTTCGGAGATCACGGTCCAGGCCGCGTCCTGATCCGGGCGGTCCCGAACACTCACACGAGGCGCCGCAAGTGAAGTGCCGCGTCATACGCAATTAGTTACTGTCCGGCCGTGGGCTTCAGGAGAAACGCCAAGCACGAGCGCAGCGACGCCGAGCTGCTGGCGGCCCACGTGGCCGGCGATCGCTACGCCTTCAGCGAGCTGTTCCGCCGCCATCAGCGGCACCTGCACCGGCTGGCCCGACTGACCACCCGCAGCCCCGAGGACGCGGAGGACGCGCTGCAAGACGCCATGCTCTCGGCGCACCGCGGCGCCGGCGCGTTCCGCCACGACGCCGCCGTCGGCAGCTGGCTGCACCGCATCGTCGTCAACGCCTGTCTGGACCGGCTACGCCGCACCAAAGCCCACCCGACCGTGCCGCTGGAAGACATCTATCCGGTGGCCGATCGGACGGCTCAGGTCGAGACCACAATGGCGGTGCAGCGCGCCTTGATGCGCCTTCCCGTCGAGCAACGGGCCGCGGTGGTGGCCGTCGACATGCAGGGCTACTCGGTGGCCGACACCGCCCGGCTGCTCGGCGTCGCCGAAGGCACGATCAAAAGCCGCTGCGCTCGCGGCCGGGTTCGGCTCGCCGAGCTGCTGGGCTACCTCAACGTCGGCGCCCACGCGCTGCCCGACGCCGCCCCCGGCCAGGCCTGACCCACCCGACAGGCGGCCGCCCCGGCGGTGCTGTTCGTGGCGATCGGTGCGCGCATGACGGACACTGGGTCCGATGGATGCAGCGGATGACGAGGCGGCGAATGACCGCAGCGCGGAGTCAGAGCCGGCGCTGACCGTCCATCTCCTCGCCGACCTGCAAGCCGGCATCTTGGACGACGAGTCCGCCGCACGCGTCCGCCGGCAAGTCCGCGCCGACCCCCAAGCCGCCGGCGTGCTGGGCGCCCTGAACCAGGTTCGGCATGACGTCGCCGCCGTCGGCGCCGACTCGGGCGCGGCACCCGACCCTCCCCCCGAGGTGGCAGCCCGAATCTCCGCGGCGCTTCGCTCGGCGGAGACCGCTTCCGGTGAAGCGGCCGGCCCCGCTGTGCACTCGGCACGCCCCCACATCCGCCCGGCCCGGACCATCGCCGCGGTTGCCGGCCTGTGCGCGGTGCTCGCCGCGATCGGCTTCGGGACGGTCGCGCTGCTGCACGCTCCCGAACCCGCCCCGGACACCCCTGGCGACGTCCAGCACATCACGGTGTCGACGCCGCCGATGGAGATCCCGCTTTCCCAGCACGAAATCCTCGGCCTGCTCGACCGCAGCCCCGATTACGGCGCGCTCAGCGACCCGGCGCGGCGCGCCTCCTGCCTGACCGGCCTCGGCTATCCCGCGTCCACGCAGGTCCTGGGGGCGCGGCCGGTCGAGATCAATGCCCGCCCCGGCGTCGTCCTGGTGATACCCGGCGACAGCCCACACGTGCTGGCCGTCTATGCGGTCTCCCCCAACTGCAGTGCCGCCGACACGGGACTACTGGCCAACACCCAGGTTCCCCGCCTCTAATGTGGTGCCATGGGTGGTGCGACACACCGGGGAACAGGCGTACCTACGCTGGCGTTGACACAGATCCGATCGCTTGAAAGGTTTTCATGACCGCCGACACTGTGCACGACGTGATCGTTATTGGTTCGGGTCCTGCTGGGTATACCGCGGCGTTGTATACGGCGCGGGCGCAGTTGGCGCCGGTGGTGTTTGAGGGGACGTCGTTTGGTGGGGCGTTGATGACGACCACCGAGGTGGAGAATTTCCCGGGTTTTCGTGATGGGATCACGGGTCCGGAGTTGATGGATCAGATGCGTGAGCAGGCGTTGCGTTTTGGTGCGGATCTGCGGATGGAAGACGTCGAGTCGGTGTCGCTGCAGGGTCGGGTCAAGACGGTGACCACGTCTGAGGGCCAGACGCATCGGGCGCGGTCGGTGATCTTGGCGATGGGGGCGGCGGCGCGCTATTTGGGGGTGCCCGGGGAGCAGGAGTTGCTGGGCCGCGGGGTGAGCTCGTGTGCGACCTGTGATGGGTTCTTTTTTAGGGATCAAGACATCGCGGTGATCGGTGGTGGGGACTCGGCGATGGAGGAGGCCACCTTTTTGACCCGCTTTGCCCGCAGCGTGACGCTGGTGCATCGGCGGGAGGAGTTTCGCGCCAGCCGGATCATGCTGGAACGCGCGAAGGCCAGTGACAAGATCACCATCGTGACGAACAAGGCCGTGGAGGCCGTTGAGGGTGAGCAGACGGTGACGGGGTTGCGGCTGCGCGACACCGTCAGCGGTGAGGTGTCCACGTTGGCGGTCACCGGGGTGTTCGTGGCGATCGGGCATGACCCGCGTTCGGAGTTGGTGCGCGAGGTGCTCGAGACCGACCCTGAGGGCTATGTGCTGGTGCGCGGGCACACCACGGCCACCTCGATCGATGGGGTGTTCGCCGCCGGGGACCTGGTGGATCGCACTTATCGGCAGGCCGTCACCGCCGCCGGCAGCGGCTGCTCGGCCGCCATCGACGCCGAACGCTGGCTCGCCGACCACGAAGAGTCCAGCGCCGCCGCGCAAGGCGACGCCACCGAATTTCCTGGCAGTACCGACACATTGATTGGAGCACCACAATGACCGACGCCGAAAAAGCCGGGGCCACACTAGAAGTCTCGGACGCGTCATTCTCCACCGACGTGCTGTCCAGCAATAAACCTGTGCTAGTTGACTTTTGGGCAACGTGGTGCGGCCCGTGCAAGATGGTTGCGCCGGTCCTCGAGGAGATCGCCAGCGAGCGGGGCGAACACCTCACCGTCGCCAAGCTCGACGTGGATGCCAACCCCGAAACCGCACAGAACTTTCAGGTGGTCTCCATCCCCACCATGATCCTGTTCAAGGACGGGCAGCCGGTGAAGCGGATCGTCGGCGCGAAGGGCAAGGCGGCTTTACTGCGGGAGCTTTCGGACGCGGTTCCCAACCTCAGCTGATCTCCGTTCATTTTGCCGCACCACGCCCCGCTAATGGCCTGGGGTTTTCCCGAATTTGCGAAGCGTCTGCGACAATACGGTCAGCTGTTGCCCAGATCTGAGCTTGTCTGTTAGTCCCGGAGGGCCCTTGGTATGTCGAGTCCGCGCCGCGAATACGGCGACGCGCTGCGCTGTGGTGACCGCAGCGCTGCTGTGACCGAGATCCGGGCGACGCTGGCCACATTAGGCCTGCTTGACGGCTCCGAGGACGACCTCGATACCGGTCGGCACGTGGCCCTCGAGCTCTTCGATGCCGAGCTTGACCAGGCGGTCCGTGCCTTCCAACAGCATCGCGGACTTCTGGTGGACGGCATCGTCGGTGAGGCCACCTACCGGGCGCTCAAGGAGGCGTCGTACCGGCTGGGTGCCCGCACGCTGTATCACCAATTCGGTGCCCCGCTGTTCGGCGACGATGTGGCCACGCTGCAGGCGCGGTTGCAGGACTTGGGTTTCTACACCGGCCTGGTCGATGGATACTTCGGGTTGCAGACCCACAACGCGTTGATGTCGTACCAGCGCGAGTACGGGCTGTCTGCCGACGGCATCTGCGGACCGGAAACGTTGCGCTCCTTCCACTTCCTGAGTTCACGGGTCACCGGCGGATCCCCGCACGCGATCCGCGAAGAGGAGCTGGTTCGCTCGTCCGGTCCGAAACTGTCGGGCAAGCGGATCATCATCGATCCGGGCCGCGGCGGCGCGGACCACGGCACCATCATGCAGGGTCCGTCGGGACCGGTCAGCGAAGCAGACGTGTTGTGGGACTTGGCCAGCCGGCTCGAAGGGCGGATGGCCGCGATCGGCATGGAGACCTTCCTGTCGCGCCCGGTCAACCGCAGTCCCCTCGATGCCGAACGCGCCGCCACCGCCAACAATGTCGGGGCCGACCTGATGATCAGCCTGCGCTGCGAAACTCAGGTCAACGCCGCGGCCAACGGGGTGGCTTCCTTTCACTTCGGGAACTCGCACGGTTCGGTGTCCACCATCGGGCGTAATCTTGCGGACTTCATCCAGCGAGAAGTCGTGGCCCGCACCGGTTTACGGGACTGCCGCACGCACGGCCGGACGTGGGATCTGCTGCGTCTGACCCGGATGCCGACGGTGCAGGTCGACGTCGGCTACATCACCAACCCGCGTGATCGTTCGATGCTGGTCTCGACGCAGACGCGCGACGCCATCGCCGAGGGAATCCTCGCCGCGGTCAAGCGGCTCTACCTGTTGGGCAAAAACGACCGTCCCACAGGCACATTCACCTTCGCCGAGTTACTGGCTCACGAGCTGTCGGTGGAACGCACCAGCCACCTGGGCGGTTCTAACTAACCATCGAGGGTGGTTTTCAACCCATTCACAGCCGTGGACCCGGCGCCGACCGGCTGCTCCAGGTGCGCGTTCTCCAGCAGACGCTCCAGGGCCGCCTCCACTTCGGCCTTCCACCCGAGGCCCTTGTCGAGCTCGAGCCGCAACCGTGGGAAGTACGTATGTGGTGCCACCACAACGAATCCCGCGTCCTTCAGGAATTCGGCGTCCATGACGCAATGGTCCACCGAGCAGTCGCCGACGGCTTCCAGTACCGGCCGCACGTCGGGACCGACCAGGCGCGGATCCTGCAATTCGGAGGCCGCCGGGGTGCGGCCGAACGCTTCGAGGGCGCGCACGCCGCGTCGCACCAACTCATCGATGACCCGGGCGATCAAACCGTGCGGCAGGTCCTCGGCAGCCGGCCCGGGTTCGATGCCCATCGACGTCAACAACACAGCGTCCGCGGACACCGGACCGGTCGGGAATCGTTGCGCCCGCGGCACCGCCCGCGGTGGGGCGTAGAACACGTAGCCCAGGCACGACGGCTCGGATTGGCTTCGTTCGTCGGGGACCGCGGTGGCAACCTGCCCGCATGAACCCCATTCCAGCATCACCATCGACAGCCACGCTTCCTTTTCGAATTCGGGGTCGGTGAGATGATCCTGGTTGCCGAGGGTCGCTGGATCGACTTCCCAGAAGACGCACCGGCGTGCGTGCTTGGGAAGCTGCTCGAATGCCTCGAGCCGTAGTGGCATGATTCGAGCGGACACTAGCCTCCTGGCTCCTGTGCGGTACTGCAGCCATCTGCACCGGCGACCCCTCCAGGATAAGAGAGGTGGTCGTGATCGGGCCAGCTTTGGCCCGGCCAGCGCGGTTGGCGCGGCCAAATGGCCCGCACCGACCGGGCGCAGCGCGCCGAACATCGAAAGTTGTTGATGCGCATGCCGTTTCGTCTAATGCTAAGCAGCTGGCGCAGGCCGATTCCGCGCAGTGACGGCCGCGGTGTCACAGTGACGTAATTACACGGTGTCCTTGGTCATGACTTGGGCGGGGACATGACGTCGATGATCCGCTGGAGGTCGTCCACCGAGCCGAACTCGACCACGATTTTGCCCTTGCGTTTGCCCAGACTGACCGTCACCCGGGTATCGAAGGCGGTCGAAAGCTTGTCAGCTACATCTTGCAGGCCGGGCATCTGAATCGGCTTGCGGCGGGGGGCGGTCGGCGTGGCCGTGCCGGCCCGGTTGGCCAGCGTGACCGCCTCCTCGGTGGCCCGCACCGACAGTCCCTCGGCGACGATCCGGGTGGCCAGCTCTTCCTGCGCTTCGGGCCCAGCCTCCAGCGACAGCAGTGCGCGCGCGTGCCCGGCGGACAGCACGCCGGCGGCCACGCGCCGTTGCACCGCGATCGGCAGCTTGAGCAACCGGATCATGTTGGTGATCAACGGCCGCGACCGGCCGATGCGCGCGGCCAGTTCATCGTGGGTGACGCCGAACTCGTCGAGCAGCTGTTGGTAGGCGGCCGCCTCTTCCAGCGGGTTCAGCTGTACCCGGTGGATGTTCTCCAACAGGGCGTCGCGAAGCAGATTGTCGTCACCGGTCTCGCGCACGATGGCCGGGATGGTCGCCAGACCGGCCTCTTGGGCCGCGCGCCAGCGTCGCTCCCCCATCACGATCTGGTAACGCGCACCGCTCGCCGAATCCTTGACCGCCCGCACCACGATCGGTTGCAAGAGGCCGAACTCGCGGATGGAGTGCACCAGCTCGGACAGCGCCTCCTCATCGAAGACCTGGCGCGGCTGACGCGGGTTGCGCTCGATGTCGGCCGGCGCGATTTCGCGGTAGACCGCGCCCATTGCGGACGCGTCCTGCGGCGGCGGTCCCCCGATCAAGACGTCGGCGGCGGCGTCGCCCATCCGCGGTCCGAGGGTCGCGGGTCCGGCGTCGCCCTCCGCGGGACCGGTCGGAATAAGCGAAGCCAGGCCCCGGCCGAGGCCACCCTTCTTGCGTAACGGCTGCGTCATGGTCGTCCCTTCGCGGATGGTGGTCAATCGCGCTCGGCGAGTTCGCGGCTCGCGTCGAGATAGCTCATCGCCCCGCGTGATCCGGGGTCGTAATCGATGATCGTCATGCTGTAGCCCGGCGCCTCGGAGACCTTGACGCTGCGCGGAATAACCGTGCGCAGCACCTTGGCCCCGAAGTATCGACGCACCTCTTCGGCGACCTGATCGGCGAGCTTGGTCCGGCCGTCGTACATGGTCAGCACCACGGTGGTCACTTCGAGCTTCGGATTCAGATGCGCCTTCACCATCTCGATGTTGCGCATCAGCTGCGAGACGCCCTCGAGCGCGTAGTACTCGCACTGGATCGGGATCAGGACTTCCGGCGCGGCGACAAGAGCATTGATGGTCAGCAGCCCGAGCGATGGCGGGCAATCGATGAAGACGCAGTCGAAGTCGAGGCTGTCGAGATCGGCCAATGCGGTGCGCAACCGGTTCTCGCGGGCCACCATGCTGACCAATTCGATCTCGGCGCCCGCCAGGTCGATCGTCGCCGGAATGCAGAACAGGCGTTCGTTGTGCGGGCTCTGCCGCAGCGCGTCCTGCACGGAGACCTCGCCGAGCAAGACCTCGTATGAGGAGGGTGTCCCCGATTGCCGGTCGGTGATGCCGAGCGCCGTGCTCGCGTTGCCCTGCGGGTCGAGATCGATGACGAGGGTCTTGAGTCCCTGCAGCGCGAGGGCGGCGGCGAGATTGACGGCGGTGGTCGTCTTGCCCACGCCGCCCTTCTGGTTCGCGACCGTGAAGACCCGGCGATGGGGCGGCCGGCGCAACGGCGGGTAGGTGGTGTGCAAGACCCGCATCGCGCGTTCCGCGGCCGCACCGATCGGCGTATCGAATTCGTCGGCTGTTTCACGTGAAACATTCGCCGGCGCGCGCGGCGCGGCGGCCAACCCCGGCGGCGCGGAGGCCTCCGGTTTCGCCGCGGCCGGAGCCGGAGCGGTCGCCTGGTGAACGTCCGCCGGTGCCTGCGGAGCCACCGGCCAATCTCCTGAAGAAGTCATCGGGTTCCGGCCTTCCCGGTCCGTGCCGGCTTGTGGTGTGGCGGCTTTCCGCGGCGCACTGAAACTACGGTTGCGGGGGGACGCAAATAGTTCGCGCCACATGTCACCACCCTGACATCAGCGGCGCCCGATGCTGCCATCACACGCCGGTACTGTTCAACTTCGTCGGAAGCACGCTCCCCCTTGATGGCGAGCATCCGTCCGCCGGGTCGTAGCAAGGGCAAACTCCACTTCGTCAGCTTGTCCAACGAAGCAACCGCTCGCGACACCGCAGCATCCCTCTCCCCGAACCGGTTACGCACTCCCGGTTCCTCCGCACGGCCACGGACGACCTCGACGGCTAACCCTAGTTCGTTGACAACCTCGCTGAGAAATTCGCTGCGTCGAAGCAACGGCTCGAGCAGGACAACGGAGAGATCGGGCCGCGCGATCGCTAACGGTATCCCGGGCAGGCCCGCACCGCTGCCGATATCGATGATTCGCTCGCCCCGATCGAGCAACTCGGCGAGGGCCGCGCTGTTCAAGATGTGGCGGTCCCAGATTCGGTCTACTTCCCGCGGACCGAGCAGCCCGCGCTCGACCCCGGCGTTGGCCAGAACCTCCGCGTATCGCTGCGCGATTTCGAGCCGTTCGGCGAAGACGACGGCCGCGGAATCTGGGGCGGCGCCGAAGCCGGCGCCCTCCCCCGACCCTCCCGCCACGGCGTCGGCGGGGCCGACATGTTTCACGTGAAACATCCTCGAGTTGCAGGGTGCACGAACAACCTTCGAAGGCAGGACGACGGGAACTACACGGCTGTAACTTCGCGCGTCAGTCGTGCAGGACGACGACGCGGCGCGCGGGCTCGACGCCCTCGCTTTCGCTGTGCACTCCGGCGACGGCGGCGACGGCGTCGTGGACGATCTTGCGTTCGAACGGCGTCATCGGCGCGAGCTCTTCGCGTTCGCCGGATTCGAGCACTCGGCGCGCAACCTTGTCGCCCAGCGCCGCCAATTCCTCCCGGCGGCGGCGCCGCCAGCTCGCGATGTCGAGCATCAAGCGGCTCCGCACGCCGGTCTTCTGGTGTACCGCCAGCCGGGTCAGTTCCTGCAGCGCGTCGAGCACCTCGCCGCCACGGCCCACCAACTTGTTCAAGTCGTCGCTGCCGTCGATGCTCACGATCGCGCGGCTGCCCTCGACGTCTAAGTCGATGTCACCGTCGAAGTCCAACAGGTCCAACAACTCTTCGAGGTAGTCGCCGGCGATTTCACCCTCGGCGACCAACCGCTCCTCCAGATCATCGATTTCCTCGGCGCCGGAATCCGCGGCATCCTCGGCGGCCGATTGCGTGTCGAGCTCGGTGTCAACCTCGCGCTCGGTGGTGTCGGCGTCTGTCATGTCTTCTCTCCCTCATTTCATGGGCCCCGGCCCAATTAGGTCGCCCTGTCGGGGCGGACCCGGTAGCTATTCCGCCGGTGTCAGCGTTTGCGTTTCTTCGGTCGGGCCCCGGGCCGCGGTGTGCGGTTGCTCGGGCCTTCGCTCGCTTTGGTCGCTGAGTCATCGGCCATGTCGGACTCCGTCGCCGCGGAACCGGACCCGTCGGTGTCCGCGGCGGAAGGCGGCGAACCGTTCTCGCCGGCAGTTGCCGCCCTAGGATTTCGCTTCGGCTTGGCTCCCGGCGCCGGCGCATTCGCCGCGCGCCGCTGGATGGCTTCCTGCTTCTTAGCCTCGTCTTCCTTCTCGATCATCCCGAAGACGTAGTGCTGCTGCCCGAAGGTCCAGATGTTGTTGGCGAACCAATACAGGATGATCGCCAGCGGAAGAAACGGGCCACCGACGACCACGCCGAGCGGGAACACGTAGAGCGCGAGTTTGTTCATCATCGCGGTCTGCGGGTTGGCCGCCGCCTCCGGGCTCTGCCGTGCCACCGACGCCCGGCTGTTGAAGTAGGTTGCGACCCCGGCCAGGATCATCACCGGCAGCCCCACCGCGATCACGGCCGGCCGGCTGAAGAAGGTGAATGCGTCCAGTCCGGTGCGCTGCGTCATGAAGGCGCCGATCGGTGCCCCGAACAGGTTGGCGTCCAGGAAGTGTCCGACGTCCGTCGGGGTAAAGACGTAGTTTCCGGTGAGGCGGTTCTGGGCCACCGACAGGTGCGGCTGACCGAATCCCCCGGTGGTGCGGTTGAACGAGCGCAACACGTGGTACAGGCCGATGAACACCGGGATCTGCGCCAGCATCGGCAGGCAGCCCAGGATCGGATTGAAGCCGTGCTCGCGCTGCAGCTTCTGCATCTCGAGCGCCATGCGTTGGCGATCCTTGCCGTACTTCTTCTGCAGCGCCTTGATCTGGGGCTGTAGTTCCTGCATCTGACGCGTGGTCCGGATCTGACGCACGAAGGGCTTGTAGAGCAGGGCCCGGAGGCTGAACACCAAGAACATCACCGACAGTGCCCAGGCGAAGAAGTTCGACGGCCCCAGCATGGAGGCGAACAACTTGTACCAGACCCACATGATCCACGACACCGGGTAGTAGACGAAGTCGAGGCTAAAGAAATCAAACAAAAGATCCACTCTCCCCTCGCGCCGCTTGGACAGCCCAAGCGTCGCTGGCATGTTGGCAATTCACGTGGCTTCCCGGGCGGTCCGGAATCGGATCCCAACCGCCTTCATGCCATGGACCGCACTTGGCGAGTCTGGCTACAGCCAACCAGCTCCCCCGAATCAGGCCGTGCTCGTTGAGAGCATCGACCGCGTACTGGCTGCAAGTCGGAACGAAACGACACGTCGCCGGGCGTAGCGGCGACACCATATGCCGGTACAGCTGAATCAAAAAAATCACTCCGCGCGCGGCCGTCCTTCCCGCATCACGGGTGAACGTGCGCAGCTGCGCCACCGCTCTCATCGCTGACTTCCCGCCGCCGGTATGCGCCGTAGACACCGGCGCAGTTCCTGCTCGAGCCGAGCCGAGGATGCGGTCCGGCTGCCGGGCAGCGCGCGGATCACCAGCTGATCGGATTGGCCGAGCTCGCCCAGCAGATTGCGCGCCACATGCCGCAGCCGGCGAGCGACCCGATGACGTTCCACGGCGGATCCGACGGGCTTGCCCACCACCAACCCGACGCGCGGGGGGCGGGGTTCGTCGCGGTGCTCCCCACGCCGAAAGTGCACGACGACATCCGGCTGCGCCATACGAATCCCGTGCTTCACCGTCGCGTCAAAGTCAATTGACCGCGTCATGCGGTTGCGCGCGGAAAGCACCGCCGGAAGACCTGAAGTTGCGATCAGGCAGAGAGCGCGCGACGACCCTTGCGGCGCCGACCGGATACGATCGCGCGTCCGGCACGAGTGCGCATCCGCAGGCGGAAGCCATGCACGCGGGCTCGGCGCCGGTTATTCGGCTGGAAGGTCCGCTTGCCCTTGGCCACGACGTTCTCCTCGTTGTGTTGCCATCCGGCCGATCAGACATTCGCATCGAGCTCGTCCGCGGTTCGACCGGAGGTGGTCTTGGTGCTGCTGGCCGGCGCGGTCCCCAGGTGGTTCGGGTCGCAGCCGTATCGCCGACTTTCGGGCGACTGTTTGAGGGTACTGACGAGGCTTCGCCTGGTCAAACCTGGCTTGCCACAACGAAGCCGCACGGAGGCGTCGGAACGTTTTCGGTTTCGGTCACACCCGCCGCGCACGCCGCTAACATGACGAGCCGAAGCAAGCCCCACGTACCCTAAACGACCCGATTGGAATGCAGCAGAACTGTTGGCAGCCGAACGGAAAACTGTTAGCTTCTGCGAAGTCGTTTTAGACTGAAGCAGCGCTCGACAACGAAGCGAGGATGGTAGATCGACTAGCTGCCTAGACAACCTCCCGAGGTTTTCTTCCAGCGCGGAGATCGCGAGCCGTCGCCGGTAGGTTGTGGCTCGCCTACGATCATCCTGTCCACACCTGTGTATAACTATGTGGACAGTTGTTTTGTCGCCAAGCGTGGTGTGACTCGGGTCCGGGACGTTCGAAAACCAGGGAGATGCGTCGTTGGCCGATGACCCCGGTTCCAGTTTCACGACAGTGTGGAATGCGGTCGTTTCCGAGCTCAACGGGGAGCCCACTGCCGACGGCATGACCGTCAACCGCACGACGCTGGTCACTCCCCTCACCCCGCAGCAAAGAGCGTGGCTGAATCTGGTTCGCCCGCTGACCATCGTCGAGGGCTTTGCTCTGCTGTCGGTGCCGAGCAGTTTCGTGCAGAACGAGATCGAACGACATCTGCGCGCGCCCATCACCGATGCGCTCAGCCGTCGGCTTGGTCAGCAGATCCAACTGGGAGTCCGCATCGCTCCCCCGCCCGACGACGTCGAGGACGCGCTCATCCCGCCGGCGGAACCGTTCCCCGAATCCGATCCTTCCTTCGGCGGCGACGGACCGGCCGTCGATACCGAGGAAGCTTTCGAAAACAGCGAGACCGTCGGCGACAACCAGCCCGGCTGGCCCAACTACTTCACCGAGCGGCCGCACGCGATCGACCCGGCCGTCGCCGCCGGAACGAGCCTCAACCGCCGCTACACTTTCGACACTTTCGTCATCGGCGCCTCCAACCGGTTCGCACACGCGGCCGCCCTGGCGATCGCCGAAGCACCGGCGCGGGCTTACAACCCGTTGTTTATCTGGGGTGAGTCCGGTCTCGGTAAGACCCACCTGTTGCACGCCGCCGGGAATTACGCCCAGCGGCTGTTCCCGGGGATGCGGGTCAAGTACGTGTCCACCGAGGAGTTCACCAACGACTTCATCAACTCGCTGCGTGACGACCGCAAAGTCGCGTTCAAGCGCAGCTACCGCGACGTCGACGTGCTGCTGGTCGATGACATTCAGTTCATCGAAGGCAAGGAAGGTATCCAGGAAGAGTTCTTCCACACCTTCAACACGCTGCACAACGCCAACAAGCAGATCGTCATCTCCTCGGACCGGCCGCCCAAACAGCTGGCCACCCTGGAAGACCGGCTGAGAACACGCTTCGAGTGGGGCTTGATCACCGATGTGCAGCCCCCGGAGCTGGAAACCCGGATCGCCATCTTGCGCAAGAAAGCTCAGATGGAGCGGCTGGCGGTGCCCGACGACGTGCTCGAACTCATCGCCAGCAGCATCGAGCGCAACATCCGCGAGCTCGAAGGTGCCCTGATCCGGGTCACCGCGTTCGCCTCGCTGAACAAGACGCCGATCGACAAATCACTGGCCGAAATCGTCCTGCGCGACCTGATCGCCGATGCCAGCACCATGCAGATCAGCGCGGCCACCATCATGGCGGCCACCGCCGAGTACTTCGACACCACCGTGGAAGAACTCCGCGGGCCCGGCAAGACTCGCGCGCTGGCGCAGTCGCGCCAGATCGCCATGTATCTATGCCGCGAGCTCACCGACCTCTCACTGCCCAAGATCGGCCAGGCGTTCGGCCGGGACCACACCACGGTCATGTATGCGCAGCGGAAGATCTTGTCCGAGATGGCCGAGCGCCGTGAGATTTTTGATCACGTCAAGGAGCTCACCACTCGCATCCGGCAGCGCTCCAAGCGCTGAGTTCTTCTCTCGCCCGGCGCACCGAGCGCCGTTTTCCGGGCTTCTGCTGCCCGAGTTTGTGATTTTTTTCGAGAAACTTCACGCGCGTCTGTCACACCCGCCACACCGTGCGTATGTGGGCAGGGCTGTGCACAACGCAATTAAACGCCGGTGCAGTAACACCGCGTGCGTGCACAGCCGTGGTTCGTCCCCACCCACCCAACACACCACCAACAGGTAGGCACGCCGCAATGCACAACCCGATCATGGCGCTAGCTGCGCCGAGACGGTGTTCTCCCCAGAATGCACAGGCCTTAATACTGGTACTGAGATCTCTTCATCGGTTCTTCTTTGAAATACAGGCTTGGGGACGCGCGGCACACACCCGTCGCCTTGGCCTTGGTCAGCTCGGGTTGTCGGGCTTTGCGATTAGCTTTCAAGATGGCCCCGAAGGATCTACGGTTGTTCTTCGACTGCCGTAACGTTCGTCGTTGGCATTGCATGTCATCGGCGTTCGTGGCGGAGCCCCGTGCTAGCGGCGGGCGGCTAGCCAATGGATTCGAAACGCTGAGTAGGTGAAGGGACGCTATGGACGCGGCGACGACAACGGCTGGCCTCAGCGACTTGAAATTTCGTTTAACGCGGGAGTCTTTCGCCGACGCGGTCTCGTGGGTGGCGAAGAACCTGCCGTCCAGACCAGCGGTGCCGGTGCTGTCCGGTGTGCTGCTGTCTGGAACCGACGAGGGCCTGACGATCTCCGGATTCGATTACGAAGTTTCCGCCGAAGCACAGGTTTCAGCCGAAATCGCTTCTCCGGGAAGCGTTTTGGTATCCGGCCGGTTGTTGTCGGACATCGTGCGGGCACTGCCGAACAAGCCCATCGACTTCTACGTCAACGGTAATCGCGTGGCGCTGCACTGCGGAAACGCCAGGTTCTCGTTGCCGACGATGGCCGTCGAGGATTACCCGACGCTGCCGACGCTGCCGGAAGAGACCGGGGCGCTGCCCGCTGATCTGTTCGCCGAGGCGATCGGCCAGGTTGTCATCGCCGCCGGCCGCGACGACACGTTGCCGATGCTGACCGGTATCAGGGTAGAGATTTCGGGGGACACGGTGGTGTTGGCCGCGACCGACAGATTCCGTTTGGCAGTTCGCGAGCTGACTTGGTCGGCGGCCGCACCGGACATCGAAGCCGCGGTCCTGGTGCCGGCCAAGACGCTGGCCGAAGCCGCCCGGACCGGCGCCGACGGCTCCGAGGTCCGGTTGTCATTGGGTGCGGGCTCGGGCGTCGGAAAAGATGGATTGCTCGGCATCAGCGGTAATGGCAAGCGCAGCACCACCCGCCTGCTCGATGCGGAGTTTCCGAAGTTCCGTCAGCTGCTGCCGGCCGAGCACACGGCCGTGGCGACCATCAATGTGGCGGAGTTGACCGAGGCCATCAAGCTGGTGGCGTTGGTGGCCGACCGTGGTGCGCAGGTGCGGATGGAATTCAGCGAAGGTTCGCTGCGGTTGTCCGCCGGTGCCGATGACGTCGGCCGGGCCGAAGAAGATCTGGCGGTCGATTTTGTCGGCGAGCCGTTGACGATCGCCTTCAACCCGACGTACCTGACCGACGGATTAGGATCGGTCCATTCCGAGCGGGTGTCGTTCGGTTTCACTACTCCGGGTAAGCCGGCGTTGCTGCGTCCGGCGTTGAACGACGACAGCCACCCGACCGGCCCGGGCCCCTACAGCGCCCTGCCGACCGATTACGTCTACTTGTTGATGCCTGTCCGGTTGCCTGGCTAGGTGTACGTCCGGCATTTGGGACTGCGTGACTTCCGGTCCTGGGCACACGCCGACCTCGAATTGCAGCCTGGTCGGACGGTCTTCATCGGGTCCAACGGGTTCGGGAAGACGAATCTCCTTGAGGCGCTGTGGTATTCGAGCACCCTGGGTTCACATCGGGTGGGAACCGACCTGCCGTTGATTCGCGCGGGTGCCGACCGCGCGCTGATTTCCACAATCGTCGTCAACGAAGGCAGGGAGTGTGCGGTCGATCTGGAAATCGCCGCGGGCCGGGCGAATAAGGCACGGCTGAATCGTTCCCCGGTGCGCAGTACCCGCGAAGTGATCGGGGTCCTGCGCGCGGTGCTGTTTGCTCCCGAAGACCTGTCGTTGGTGCGGGGTGATCCGTCGGACCGGCGCCGCTACCTCGATGACCTGGCGACGGTGCGCCGCCCGGCGGTGGCCGCGGTGCGGGTCGACTACGAAAAAGTCTTGCGGCAGCGCACGGCGTTGTTGAAATCGCTGTCCGGTGCGCGCTACCGGGGCGACCAGGGCGCGCTGGACACGCTCGACGTGTGGGACAGTCGCCTCGCCGAACACGGTGCCCAATTGATGGCCGCGCGTATCGATTTGGTGAACCAGTTGGCTCCGGAGGTCGAAAAGGCGTATCAGCTTTTGGCTCCCGGATCGCGTGCCGCGTCCATCGGTTATCGATCCAGCCTGGCTGCCGAGGCGGCGGCTGATCTCGCCGGCGCCGATCGTGAATTCCTGGAAGCCGCCTTGCTGGCGGCATTGTCGGCACGCCGCGGCGCGGAGCTGGAACGGGGCATGTGTCTGGTCGGGCCGCACCGCGATGACCTGGAATTGTGGCTCGGGGATCAACCCGCGAAAGGCTTTGCCAGCCATGGGGAGTCGTGGTCGTTTGCTTTGTCGCTGCGGCTGGCCGCTTACGAACTACTGCGTGCCGAGGAAAGCGAACCCGTGTTGTTGCTCGACGACGTATTCGCCGAGCTCGATACCGCCCGGCGCCGCGCACTCGCCACGGTGGCCGAATCCGCCGAACAAGTGTTGGTCACCGCCGCGGTGCTCGAAGACATTCCGGCGGGCTGGGAAGCTCGACAGGTCTACGTCGACTTATGCGACGGCGACTCGGGCCGGGTATCGGAGATGCACTCATGACCGGTACGGATGACGGTCCGCGCCCCAGCGGGGCGTCGAGTGCGCTGAGTGGGATCGATTTGGTCAGGCGCACCCTCGAGGAGGCTCGGGCCGCGGCCCGGGCCCAGGGAAAAGATGCCGGCCGCGGCCGGGCGGTGGCTCCCGTGCCGCGCCGGGTGGCGGGCCGGCGACGCAGCTGGTCGGGACCCGGACCCGACGTTCGAGACCCGCAACCGCTGGGCAGCCTGGCGCGCGAACTGGCGAAAAAACGGGGTTGGTCAGCGCAAGTCGCCGAGGGCACCGTGCTGGGAAACTGGGCGACGGTGGTTGGCCACCAGATCGCCGACCATGCGGTGCCGACCGCCCTGAACGAGGGCGTGCTGAGCGTGACCGCCGAATCGACGGCGTGGGCCACCCAGTTGCGGATGATCCAGTCGCAGTTGTTGGCCAAGATCGCGGCCGCCGTCGGCAACGGAGTCGTGACGTCGTTGAGAATCACCGGCCCGGCCGCACCCTCCTGGCGTAAGGGGCCGCGTCACATCGCGGGACGAGGCCCGCGCGACACCTACGGTTAGGGAGTCAGACCCCCGCCTGCGGATGCCCAGACGGGGGTTTGTCCACAGGCCCCTGAAATCGGCCAGGACGACGCAGACCCCCTCGACGCACGTCGGGACGCGGCCAGAATAAAGAAATCGTGCGCACGGCGCGGTTAGCTGGGTAGAAACGCGGCCAGAAAATCGGTCCCGACGCCCGATCACGCTAGACTGGCGGGATGCGACTGTTGCGGTGACTGGAACCGCCCGCATGAAACCCCAAGGAGAGCATTCCGACCGTGGCTGCCCAGAAGAAGAAGGCGCAAAACGAATACGGCGCTTCAGCGATCACCGTGCTCGAAGGCCTGGAGGCCGTCCGCAAACGCCCCGGTATGTACATCGGGTCCACCGGTGAGCGTGGTTTGCACCACCTCATCTGGGAGGTGGTCGACAACTCGGTCGACGAGGCGATGGCCGGCTACGCCGACAAGGTCGACGTCCGCATTCTCGACGACGGCAGCGTCGAGGTCTCCGACAACGGCCGCGGCATTCCGGTGGCGATGCACGCGACCGGCGCCCCCACCGTCGACGTCGTGATGACGCAACTGCACGCCGGCGGCAAGTTCGGCGGGGAGAACAGCGGTTACAACGTCAGTGGTGGTCTGCACGGCGTCGGTGTGTCGGTGGTCAACGCGCTCTCGACGCGGCTCGAGGTGGACATCGCCCGTGACGGCCACGAATGGTCGCAGTATTACGACCGTGCGGTGCCCGGAACGCTCAAACAGGGCGAGGCCACCAAGCGCACCGGCACCACCATCCGATTCTGGGCCGATCCGGAAATCTTCGAGACCACCGACTACGACTTCGAAACGGTGGCACGCCGGCTCCAGGAGATGGCGTTCCTCAATAAGGGGTTGACGATCAACCTCACCGACGAGCGGGTGTCCAAGGAGGAGGTCGTCGACGAGGTCGTCAGCGATACCGCCGAAGCTCCCAAGACGGCAGAGGAAAAAGCAGCCGAATCCACTGCGCCCCATAAGGTCAAGCACCGCACCTTCCACTACCCCGGTGGTCTGGTCGACTTCGTCAAGCACATCAACCGCACCAAGAGCCCGATCCAGCAGAGCATCATCGACTTCGACGGCAAGGGCCCCGGCCACGAGGTCGAAATCGCCATGCAGTGGAACGGCGGCTACTCGGAATCCGTGCACACCTTCGCCAACACCATCAACACCCACGAGGGCGGCACCCACGAAGAGGGCTTCCGCAGCGCGCTGACCACGGTGGTCAACAAGTACGCCAAGGACAAGAAGCTCCTCAAAGACAAGGACCCGAACCTCACCGGCGACGACATCCGCGAAGGGCTGGCCGCGGTGATCTCGGTGAAGGTCAGCGAACCGCAGTTTGAGGGCCAGACCAAGACCAAGCTGGGCAACACCGAAGTCAAGTCATTCGTGCAGAAGGTCTGCAACGAACAACTGACGCATTGGTTCGAAGCCAACCCCGCGGACGCCAAGGTCGTGGTCAACAAGGCGGTGTCTTCGGCGCAGGCCCGCATCGCCGCGCGAAAGGCGCGAGAGTTGGTGCGCCGCAAGAGCGCTACCGATCTCGGTGGGCTGCCCGGAAAGCTCGCCGACTGCCGATCCACCGACCCGCGCAAGTCGGAACTGTATGTGGTGGAGGGCGACTCGGCCGGCGGCTCGGCCAAGAGCGGCCGCGACTCGATGTTCCAGGCGATCCTGCCGCTGCGCGGCAAGATCATCAATGTCGAAAAGGCGCGTATCGACCGGGTTTTGAAGAACACCGAAGTCCAGGCGATCATCACCGCGCTCGGCACCGGCATTCACGACGAGTTCGACCTCACCAAGCTGCGCTATCACAAGATCGTGCTGATGGCCGACGCGGACGTCGACGGCCAGCACATCTCTACGTTGTTGCTGACGCTGTTGTTCCGATTCATGCGGCCGCTGATCGAAAACGGGCACGTGTTTTTGGCGCAGCCGCCACTGTACAAGTTGAAGTGGCAGCGCAGCGAACCCGAATTCGCCTACTCCGACCGCGAGCGCGACGGTCTACTTGCCGAAGGCAGGAAGGCCGGCCGCAAGATCAACGCCGAGGATGGCATCCAGCGCTACAAGGGTCTCGGCGAGATGGACGCCAAGGAACTGTGGGAGACCACGATGGACCCCTCGGTGCGGGTGCTGCGTCAGATCACTCTCGACGACGCCGCCGCTGCCGACGAATTGTTCTCGATCCTGATGGGCGAAGACGTCGACGCCCGCCGCAGCTTCATCACCCGCAACGCCAAAGATGTGCGCTTCCTTGATGTTTAGCGCCTCAGCACCTGCTACCCCACTGAAATCTCACCGATGAGGAATAGATGACAGACACCACGCTGCCGCCCGGCGGCGATGCCGCCGACCGTATCGAACCGGTCGACATCCAGCAGGAGATGCAACGCAGCTACATCGATTACGCGATGAGCGTGATCGTCGGCCGTGCACTACCCGAGGTGCGGGACGGTCTGAAGCCGGTGCACCGCCGGGTGCTCTATGCCATGTTCGACTCGGGCTTCCGTCCGGACCGTGGCCATGCGAAGTCGGCCCGCTCGGTCGCCGAGACGATGGGTAACTACCACCCGCACGGCGACTCGTCGATCTACGACACCCTGGTGCGCATGGCCCAGCCGTGGTCACTGCGCTACCCGTTGGTTGACGGCCAGGGCAACTTCGGCTCGCCGGGTAACGACCCGCCAGCAGCCATGCGGTACACCGAGGCGCGGCTGACTCCGCTCGCCATGGAGATGCTGCGCGAAATCGACGAGGAGACAGTCGATTTCATCCCGAACTATGACGGCAGGGTGCAAGAGCCGACCGTGCTGCCCAGCCGGTTCCCCAACCTACTGGCCAACGGCTCCGGCGGTATCGCGGTCGGCATGGCGACCAACATCCCGCCGCACAACCTGCGGGAACTGGCCGACGCCGTCTACTGGTGCCTGGACAACCACGAGGCCGACGAAGAGGCCACGCTGGCCGCGGTCTGCGAGCGGGTCAAGGGCCCGGACTTCCCCACCCACGGTCTGATCGTCGGATCGCAAGGCATCCACGACGCGTACACCACCGGCCGCGGGTCGATCCGGATGCGCGGAGTCGTTGAGGTGGAAGAAGATTCGCGCGGGCGTACCTCGCTGGTGATCACCGAGCTGCCGTATCAGGTGAACCACGACAACTTCATCACCTCGATCGCCGAGCAGGTCCGCGACGGCAAGCTGGCCGGCATCTCCAACATCGAAGACCAGTCCAGCGACCGCGTCGGCCTGCGCATCGTCGTGGAGATCAAGCGCGACGCCGTGGCCAAGGTGGTGCTGAACAACCTCTACAAGCACACCCAGCTGCAGACCAGCTTTGGGGCGAACATGTTGTCGATCGTCGACGGGGTGCCGCGCACCCTGCGCCTCGACCAGATGATCCGCCACTACGTCGACCATCAACTCGACGTGATCATCCGGCGCACCACGTACCGCCTGCGCAAGGCCAACGAGCGCGCGCACATCTTGCGCGGTTTGGTGAAAGCCCTTGACGCACTTGACGAAGTGATCGCGTTGATCCGGGCGTCGGAAACCGTCGACATCGCCCGGGCCGGCCTGATCGAGCTGCTGGACATCGACGAAATCCAGGCCCAGGCCATCCTGGACATGCAGCTGCGCCGGCTGGCGGCCCTGGAGCGTCAGCGCATCATCGACGACCTGGCCAAGATCGAAGCGGAGATCGCCGACCTCGAGGACATCCTGGCCAAGCCGGAGCGGCAGCGCGCCATCGTCCGCGACGAGCTGGCCGAGATCGTCGAGAAGCACGGCGACGACCGTCGCACCCGGATCATCGCCGCCGACGGTGACGTCGCCGACGAGGATCTGATCGCCCGCGAGGACGTCGTCGTCACCATCACCGAGACCGGCTACGCCAAGCGCACCAAGACCGACCTGTATCGCAGCCAGAAGCGCGGCGGCAAGGGAGTGCAGGGCGCCGGGCTCAAGCAGGACGACATCGTGCGGCACTTCTTCGTCTGCTCGACCCACGACTGGATCCTGTTCTTCACCACCCAGGGCCGGGTGTATCGGGCCAAGGCATACGACCTGCCGGAAGCGTCGCGCACCGCGCGCGGCCAGCACGTCGCCAACCTGCTGGCCTTCCAGCCCGAGGAGCGGATCGCTCAGGTCATCCAGATCAAGAGCTACGAGGACGCCCCGTACCTGGTGCTGGCCACCCGCAACGGTCTGGTGAAGAAAACCAAGTTGACCGACTTCGACTCCAACCGGTCGGGCGGAATCGTGGCGATCAACCTGCGCGACAGCGACGAACTCGTCGGCGCGGTGCTTTGCTCCTCCGAGGAGGACCTGTTGCTGGTCTCGGCCAACGGCCAGTCCATCCGGTTCTCGGCGACCGACGAAGCCCTGCGTCCGATGGGCCGCGCCACCTCCGGCGTGCAGGGCATGCGGTTCAACGCCGACGACTACCTGCTGTCGCTCAACGTCGTCCGCGAGGGCACCTACCTCCTGGTGGCGACGTCGGGCGGGTACGCCAAGCGCACCGCGATCGAGGAGTATCCCGTGCAGGGCCGCGGCGGCAAGGGAGTCCTGACGGTGATGTACGACCGCCGGCGCGGCAGGCTGGTTGGTGCCTTGATCGTCGATGAGGACAGCGAGCTGTACGCCATCACTTCGGGAGGCGGCGTCATCCGCACCGCGGCGGGCCAGGTCCGCAAGGCGGGACGACAGACCAAGGGCGTGCGCCTGATGAACCTGGGTGAAGAGAACACGCTGTTGGCCATCGCCCGCAACGCCGAAGAAAACGCGGACGAAGTCGTCGAGGAAAGCGGCAGTGCTGCGGAGTCGGACAACTAGTCGGTACCGAACCACTAGACTCAGCCGGATGACGATGCGGGCCGCGGGGCGGCCCGCGGAGGAATCGGGCATTTAGACTCAGCCGGATGACGATGCGGGCCGCGGGGCGGCCCGCGGAGGAATCGGGCATTTAGACTCAGCCCGACCAGACAGAATGCGACTGCCACCGCGCGGGCGGCCAGGGTAGGAGACCTAAGGAGTCGGGGTGACCTCACCGAACGAGCCGGGCGCCCCCAACAAGGGGGACGGCCCCAACGGGGATGGTTCGGTCGAGCGCGCCGGGGTGCGCCGGGCCGCGCCGCCCGCATCGGGTGGCGGCGCCCCCCATGAGGGTGGGGAGGGACCACCGTGGCAGCGCGGCGGTGCCCGGCCCTCGCAGCCGGGGCCCCGGCAGCACGAGGCGTCCACCGATAAGCGGCCATCGGGCCAGCAGAGCGGCGTCGCGCCCCGACTGAACCGCTTCATCTCCGGCACCGCAGCGCCCGCACCCGGCGGTCCGGCGCATGCCAAGGAACCTGAGCCTGCGCGCACCGAGGGATCCCCGGCCGAGGCCTACGCTAGTGAACTGCCGGATCTGTCCGGCCCGCTGCCGCGTGGCCCACACCGCAAGCCCGCACCCGAGCGTCCCGCAGATTCGTCGAGCTCGTCGGGCGGACGTCCGACAACCGCCGAGAGCCGGGAAAGCCGCGACAACCGAGTGCAGGTGTCTCGGCGAACGCGGGGCCCCGTGCGCGCCAGCATGCAGATTCGGCGGATCGATCCCTGGAGCACGTTGAAGGTATCGCTGCTGCTCTCGGTGGCTTTGTTCTTCGTCTGGATGATCGCCGTCGCGTTCCTCTACCTGGTGCTCGGGGGCATGGGCGTGTGGTCGAAGTTGAACAGCAACGTCGGCGACTTGCTGAACAACACCAGCGGCAGCAGCGGCGAACTGGTGTCCAGCGGCACGATTTTCGGCGGCGCCGTCTTGATCGGCTTGGTCAACATCGTGCTGCTCACCGCGATGGCCACCATCGCCGCGTTCGTCTACAACCTCACCACGGATCTGATCGGCGGTGTCGAAGTGACATTGGCGGATCGCGACTAGCAGTGGATGCTGCGCTTTTGGGAGTCGGGCGGCTATTGCGGTAATCTCGTCGCTCGGCCGTACGCGAGTACGGGCCTATAGCTCAGGCGGTTAGAGCGCTTCGCTGATAACGAAGAGGTCGGAGGTTCGAGTCCTCCTAGGCCCACAACCATGTGCCCGTCAAGACGTTGCGTAAGACTCGCACTGCCACTGGGGCTTGCCGCCGTATTGGCAGCGGTGGCGTGGTCACGACGTGGAGTCGAGATCTGGCACGTGGCTGTGGATGACCAAGGTCAACCACCCAGTCACGATGAGGGGCCTTAGCTCAGTTGGTAGAGCACCGCCTTTGCAAGGCGGGTGTCAGGGGTTCGATTCCCCTAGGCTCCACAACGCTGCGGACCTCCATCAACCCGACCGCACCGACCGACGCGTGCGGGTCAAGCCACGAGACACTCGAGTGGCGCTCAAGAATTTCAGTTAACTCCGATCCCGGACATCTCAGGTCCGCAGATAACCTCACGGACCGATCGTGTTCCGCTAACATCTGTAAGCACTGATTGCGTGACCCGTAAGCCACCGCCGCCGTAAAGGCGACTGACCTGCAGCAAATCTCCAGCCCTACCACATATTCTCAATATCGGCGACGCAGTAGGCAGCCCGGCAATTGACCGGTTGCTAACCAGCGATAAGGCAGCCCACGGCGCAACTCCACCTTTGCTACGAGGAGGAAACGGCTTTGTACGGGCTAATCCGCAGTGGGGTGAGTGCTCAGGGTCGGCCATGTCTTCGGTCCGGGTAGTCAGGACGCCTTTCACGCCGGTCGCGGTCATCGGCATGGCGTGCCGACTGCCCGGTGGCATCGACTCTCCAGAACAGTTGTGGGACGCGCTGCTGCGCGGCGCTGACCTGGTCACCGAAATCCCACCCGAGCGGTGGGACGCCGAGGAGTACTACGACCCGCAGGCTGGTGTGCCCGGCCGGTCGGTGTGTAAGTGGGGCGCGTTCCTCGATGACGTGGCGGGCTTCGATTCCGAGTTCTTCGGTATCACCGAAAAAGAAGCGACCGCGATGGATCCTCAGCATCGCTTGCTGCTGGAAGTTTCGTGGGAGGCCATGGAGCACGGGGGCCTCACCCGGCATACGCTGGCCGGCTCGCGGACCGGCGTGTTCATGGGATTGATGCACGACGACTACCAGTTCGTGCACGCCGACGCCAACGCGCTGGACGGGCCCTACGGATACATGGGCAACAGCTTCGCCATGGGCTCCGGGCGGATCGCCTACACGATGGGGCTGCGCGGCCCGGCGATGACGGTGGACACCGCGTGCTCGTCAGGACTAGCCGCAGTGCATCTGGCCTGCCGAAGCTTGCAGGACGGCGAGAGCGACATCGCCCTGGCGGGCGGCGCCTCGGTATCCCTCGAACCGCGCAAATCCTGTTCGGGTTCCGCCATCGGAATGCTGTCCGCGACCGGACGCTGCCATGCGTTCGATGTCGCCGCCGACGGGTTCGTGGCCGGCGAGGGGTGCGTCGTGCTGATGCTCAAGCGACTACCGGATGCGATCGACGCCGGCGACCGGATCTTGGCGGTGCTGCGCGGCACGGCTGCCAACCAAGACGGCCACACGGTGAATATCGTGACGCCGTCACGGGCCGCGCAAGTCGAGGCCTATCGCGCGGCGTTGGCCGCGGCGGGCGTCGACCCCCGCACCGTCGGCATGGTGGAGGCGCACGGTCCCGGAACCCCGGTCGGCGATCCGATCGAGTACGCCAGCCTGGCAGAGGTGTACGGCCTCGACGGGCCGTGCGCGCTGGCATCGGTGAAGACCAACTTCGGGCACACCCAGTCGGCCGCCGGGGCGCTGGGTCTGATGAAGGCGATCCTCGCGCTGCAACACGGTGTGGTTCCGCGCAACCTGCACTTCACCCGGCTGCCCGACGAGATGGCCCAAATTGAAACCAATCTGTTTGTGCCGCAGGAGAATACGCCGTGGCCCCGGAACGGTCACCGCGGCCCGCGGCGCGCCGCGGTGTCGTCATACGGCTTCTCGGGCACCAACGTGCACACGATCGTCGAGCAGGCCCCCGAGACGGCGGCACCGGTTGACGCGCCCAACACTCCGGCGATCGGCTGCCCCCTGCTTTTCCCGCTGTCGGCGACGTCGGCCGACGGACTGCGGCAAACCGCCGGGCGGCTCGCCGCCTGGATCGGCGCGCACGCGCAGGGGCCGGCGGCGGCGGATGTGGCGTACACCCTTACTCGCCGCCGTGCGCACCGCCCGGTGCGCACGACGGTCATCGCCGGCAGCCTCACGGAGCTCACCGAAGGCCTGCGCGGAATTGCGGCGGACGACTTCCCGTACCAGTCCGCGGTCGGACAGGACGATCGAGGACCGGTGTGGCTGTTCTCCGGGCAGGGTTCGCAGTGGGCGGCGATGGGTGCCGAGCTGCTCGCGACTGAACCGGTGTTCGCCGCGACCGTCGCCGAGGCGGAACCCCTGATCGCCCGGGAGTCCGGATTCTCGGTGACCGAAGCGATTTCGGGGCCCGAGACGGTGACCGGGATCGATCGCATTCAGCCCGCGCTGTTCACGATGCAGGTCGCGCTGGCCGCCACGATGAGGTCCTACGGGGTGCGGCCCGGGGCCGTGATCGGTCACTCGATGGGCGAGGCCGCCGCCGCGGTCGTGGCGGGCGCGCTGTCGCTGGAGGACGGCGTGCGGGTGATCTGCCGCCGCTCACGACTGATGTCCACGATCGCCGGCTCCGGCGCCATGGCATCGGTGGAATTGCCGGCCGAGCAAGTGCTTCTGGAACTGATGGCCCGCGGTGTCGAGGACGTCGTGCTCGCGGTGGTCGCCTCGCCCCGGTCCACGGTGGTCGGCGGCGCCACGCAGGCCGTGCGCGACCTGGTCACCGCGTGGGAGCAACGGGACGTGCCGGCCCGCGAAATCGCCGTTGACGTCGCGTCGCACTCCCCGCAGGTGGATCCAATCCTCGACGAGCTGTCCGACGTGCTCGCAGAGCTCAACCCCATGACACCTGAGGTGCGCTTCTACTCCGCGACCGCATTCGACCCGCGCGAGCAGCCCGTGTGCGATGCCTGGTACTGGTCGGACAATCTGCGTCACATGGTGCGTTTCGCCGCGGCAGTGCAGGCGGCGCAGGAGGACGGCCACCGGGTATTCGCGGAATTGGCCCCGCATCCCCTCCTCACCCACGCCGTGGAGCAGACTGCCGGCAGCCTCGGCATGCCGCTGGCCGCACTCGCCGCCATGCGCCGCGAGCAAGCCCTGCCGCATGGACTGCGAGGCTTTCTTACCGAACTGTTCAGTGCCGGTGCTGCGATCGACTTTTCCGCGATCTCCCCCGGCGGTCGGCTGGTGGATGCGCCGCTTCCGGCGTGGAACCACCGCCCCCTGCTGCTGACCCGCGGCGGCGACGATTCGCGGGCACGCGGCGCTTGGGCAGTTCCGGTGCACCCCCTGATGGGCGCCCATGTGCGACTGCACGAGGTGCCGGAGCGCCACGTTTGGCAGGGCGAGGTCGGTACCGCGGCTCAGCCCTGGCTGGTCGATCACCGGATCCACAACGTGGCCGCGCTTCCAGGAGCGGCCTACTGCGAGATGGCGTGGGAAGCCGCCCGCACCGTCCTGGGCGAGAAGTCCGAGGTCCGCGACATCAGCTTCGAGGCGATGCTGTTGCTGGACGATGAGACTCCGGTATCCGCCGTCGCATCGGTGACCCCCGCGGGCGCAGTCGATTTCGTGGTGGAGACGTTCGCGGAAGGCACCCAGATTCGCCGGGCGGCGGCGGTGTTGCACCCGGTAGGGGATGACGACCAGCCCCCGACCTACGCCATGCCCGCCTTACTCGCGGCCCACCCGCACCGGCTGGAAGGCGCCGAGTTGCGCACGCAGTTCGACGAGCACGGTTTGCAGTACGGTGCCGCATTCGCCGGACTGGCCGCGGTGCACAGCGCCGACGAGACGGTCGGCACGGTGCTGGCCGACGTCGGGCTACCCGGCCCGATCCGCTCGCAACAGAACGCCTATGGCGTGCATCCCGCCTTGCTGGACGCCTGCTTCCAGTCGGTGGCGGCTAGTTCTGCCGCCCGGGCCGCCGGTAGTTCAGGTCTGCTGTTGCCGATGCGCATACGCCGGATCCGTGTCTATGCTCCCGCGCGCACCGCGCGCTACTGCTACACGACGGTGACACGTGCCGACGGGGCCGGGTTGGAGGCCGACCTCGATGTGCTCGACGAGTATGGGACGGTCCTGCTGGCCGTCCGCGGGCTGCAAGTCGGCACCGGGGCCTCCGAGAGCGTGAACCGTGATCGTGTTCTCAACGAACGGCTGCTGAGCATCGAGTGGATGCCGCGCACTCTGCCCGATGCGGACCAGGTCGTGCCGGGCACGTATTTGTTGATCAGCACCTCTGCCACCGCCGCCGTCATGGCGACCAGCCTGACCGATGCGTTGAAGGCCGCAGGCGCCGGCTGCCTGACCATGACATGGCCGCAACGCTCCGATCACCAGGCCAATTCCGAATCGGTCGGGTCGCATCTGGATACCCACGAGGTCGGTGCAGTGGTCGTCCTCACGGGACCTAGAAACGGCAACCCGGACGAGGAGTGTGCCCAGCGCGGCGGGGACTATGTGCGCCATCTGGCGCGAATTGTCAGGGATATCACGGCAATCGACGACGAACCGCCGCCCCTTTACGTCGTCACGCGCAACGCCCAGACCGTGTTGCCGGGGGACGTGATCAACCTGGAACAGGCCGGGCTGCGTGGCCTGGTGCGAGCGATCGGCACGGAGTATCCCCATCTGCGGGCCGCCCAGATCGACGTGGACGAGGACACGGACGCCGAGCAACTGGCACGGCAACTGCTGGGGTCCTCGGATGAGGACGAGACGGCCTGGCGGCACGGCCAGTGGCACGCGGCGCGCCTGACTCCGGCACCGCTACGGCCGGAGGAGCGGCGGACCGCCGTGGTGGACCACCCGGACGATGGGATGCGGGTGCAGATCCGCACGCCTGGCGACCTGGAAACGATCGAACTGGCCGCGTTCCAACGCCTTCCACCGGGACCCGGGGAGATCGAGGTCGCGGTGATGGCGGCCAGCATCAACTTCGCCGATGTCCTCTTCGCCTCCGGCCAGTATCCGGGTGTCCCCGGCAGGGCGCCCCGGCTGGGCACGGATTTTGCGGGCGTCGTGACCGCGATCGGCCCCGGCGTGACCACTCACCGGGTGGGCGAACGTGTGGGCGGCCTGTCCGAAAACGGTTGCTGGGCCACGTTTGTCACCTGCGACGCCCGCCTCGCCGCGCCCCTTCCCCCGGGCCTCACTGAGGATCAGGCGGCCGCGGTGAGCACCCCGCATGCCATCGCCTGGTATGGGCTACACGATCAGGCAAGGATCACCAGTGGCGACCGGGTATTGATCCACTCCGCCACCGGCAGCGTCGGGCAGGCGGCGATCGCCATCGCCCGTGCCTCGGGAGCCGAGGTCTTCGCCACCGCCGGCAGCGAGCAGCGACGAGACCTGCTGCGCCACAGCGGTGTTGAGCATGCCTACGATTCACGCAGCACCGAGTTCATCGAGCAGATCCGCCGCGACACCGACGGGTACGGTGTCGACATCGTGCTCAGCGCCCTGACGGGGGCCGCCCAGCGCGCCGGGTTGGAAGCGCTGTCCGTTGGCGGCCGATTCGTGGAAATCGGTCAACACGACCCCTGTGCCAACACGCGACTCGGCCCCTTCCCCTTCCATCGCAATCTCACCGTGCATCACGTCGATCTGACCCTGATGGCCGAGAGTCGCCCGCAGCGCATCGGTGACCTGCTGGGCACGGTGTACCGGCTTGTCGCAGACGGTACGGTGCCATTACCGGAAATCACGCACTACCCGCTGGGTGACGCGGCCGCGGCTCTCCGCGTGAAAACCGAGGCCGAACAGCCGGGCAAGTTCGTGCTCGACGTGCCCCGGGGCGGGCACACCAACGTCGTGGTCCCACCCGAGCAGGTCCCGGCTTTCCGGGCTGACGGCTCCTACATCCTCACCGGCGGATTGGGGGGCATCGGTCTCTTCCTTGCCGAGAAGATGGCAACGGCCGGTTGTGGCCGCATCGTGCTCAGCTCCCGTTCGCAGCCCAATCCCAAAGCGCTGGAAGCGATCGCCTTCATGCGGGCGATGGGCACCGACATCGAGGTGGAATGCGGCGACATCACCGAAGCCGGTACGGCGGCGCGTTTGGTGGCCGCGGCGACCGCCACCGGCCTTCCGCTGCGCGGGGTGCTACACGCCGCAGCCGTGTTCGAAAATGCAATGCTGGCCAATATGTCCGAGGAGCTCATCGGACGCAATTGGGCGCCAAAGGCCCACGGAGCGTGGAACTTACACCAAGCTACGGCCGGCCTTCCGCTGGACTGGTTCTGCCTGTTCTCCTCGGCAGTAGGTCTGGTGGGCTCACCCGGACAAGGGGCCTACGCCGCGGCGAACAGCTGGTTGGACGCATTCGCGCGGTGGCGCCGAACCCAAGGCCTTCCCGCCACCGCGATCGGATGGGCATTGTGGTCCGAGGTCGGTCGCGTCACCGAACGCCGAGCCGAGAACGGCGACGATCCGGCTCCCGGCGAGGGCGGCGAAGGCACCGCCATCGCACACTGGCGCGACACCGCTTTCACGGCCGAAGAGGGGGCCTACGCTTTCCAAGCGCTGCTCTGCCACGACCGCGCGTACTCCGGGTACGCAAAAATGACGGGCACGCCGTGGTTCGCCGCCTACGCGCACCGCAGCCGGTTCGCCGAACTGTTCCGGTCCAAATCTCAAAGCGCGGTGGATGCAAGCGAATTTCTCAACGAGTTGAACGCGCTACCGCCGGAGGAGCGGCCTATCCGGCTGCGGCGCATGATCTCCGATGCGGTCAGCCTGATTCTCCGTCGCACCATCGATCCGGATCACCCCCTTTCCGAGTACGGCCTCGACTCGATGGGCAACCTCGAGCTGCGCACTCGTATCGAGGCCGAAACTGGGATACGCGTGACCACCAACGACATCACCACGATTCAGGGTTTGGCCGGACTCCTGTCCGAACGGCTGGCATCCGGCGAGTCGGCACCGCACCGCCGCAACGGCGCGCACATCGAAATGCCGGCCGAGCCAGTGGACTGAAGGAGAAACGGTGTTCGTAGGCGCAGGGCCAGCGCGCGGGCTGTTCGTCGGAACAGTCCACGACTGGGTGCCGGGGTCGGGCCGGATCGTGTCGTGGCAAGCATCGCCCGCGTCGCTCGAGAAAGCCCAGCAGGCGCCGGTAAGCGACGTTCCGCTCAGTGCCATGCAAGAAGCCCATCTTCGCGGCTATTCGCGCTACGCGGCGCGGGGGCTCAACTACGCACGGCTGGTGATCGGTTCCGGCGACGAAATCGGGCGCTGTGATATCCGTGCCATGAGTTACGTCATCAACGCACATCTTCGTCGACACAAGACGTATCACAGTTGGTTCGTATTCGAAGATGCGGAACGCATTGTGCGGCATACCATGGAAGACCCCGCGGACATCGAGTTTCTCCCGATCCGGCACGGTGAGATGTCGACAAGTGAGTGGCAAGAGTTTGTGCTGTCCACGCCTGACCCCGTTCAGTGGGATTGCTTCAGGTTCGGGATCATCCAGCGCGCGGACCACTTCACGTTCTTCGCGAATGTCGATCACCTGCACTGTGACCCGACGATCATTTCGGGTCTGTACGCCGAGATCGTGATGAACTACCGCATCCTGGTTACCGGCGGCGCGCTCGCTGCGTCACCGCCTCCGGCCAGCCATGACGATTTCTGCCTGCGGGAGAAACAACACCTGTCCACCCTGTCCCTGGCTTCGCCTGAGGTGCGTAAGTGGATCGAGTTCGCCGAAAACAATGGTGGAACCCTGCCGGACTTTCCCCTCCCCCTCGGCGACCTGTCGGAACCCACCGGCGGCGCCCTGGTGGTCGAACGGCTGATGAACCAGGAACAGACGGCAGAATTCGAAGCGCTCTGTACGAAAGCGGGCGCGCGCGTCAGCGGCGGCCTGTTCGCCTGCGTCGCGCTCGCACAGTACGAGTTGACGGGCGCTACAACGTATTACGGGCTCGCGCCGACCGACAATCGCAGGTCATTGGCGGAATTCGCCACGATGGGTTGGTTCACCGGCGTGGTTCCATTCACGGTGCCCGTCGAGCCCGCGTCTTTTCAAGAGACCGCCCGTGCCGCGCAGGAATCCTTCGATGCGAATCTCGACCTCGCGAAGGTGTCGTTCAACGACGTATTGAAGATGGTGCCCTGGCTCAGGGAATGGGGACCGAACTGCACCATGGTCAACTACATGGATACGGGACTCCCGCCGTTTTCCGCGACCATCGCCTCGCACATGAAGAACGCGAATATCAGAATCTACTGCGACCCAAGAGATCCGGCGCACCTGTACATCTCGGTGATCCGCCTCTTCGACCAGGTGTCGATCTGGGTGAATTTCCCGAACAATCCGGTGGCCAGGGACTCGGTGACGCGATATCTCAGTGCGCTGAAATCGGTGCTGGGCCGCGTCGTGGGCGCGCGCCATGCCGGTAGCGCAATGACCGACGTCACGGGCCTTGCCTACGCGGACGACGACTGATGCGCCGGGCCGCCCCTCTCAAAGTTGTGTTGGCCACCCACGGAACTCGCGGCGACATCGAGCCCTGCGCCGCCGTCGGTCTGGAGCTGCTGCGGCGAGGGCACGAAGTACACATGGCCGTCCCACCAAACCTGGTGGACTTCGTGGCGTCGGCCGGCCTTGCCGCGGTGGAGTACGGACCCGATTCACAGGAGCAGGTGAACGCGGTCGCGGACTTCGTTCATCACGCCCTCAAACCGCAGAATCCCATCCACCTGGTGCGCGCGGGCAAGGAACTCTTCGTTGAGGGCTGGGCGCAGATGAGCAGGACGCTGACTTCACTGGCGGACGGAGCGGACCTGCTGGTAACCGGGCAGACGTACCACGGGGTCGTCGCGAATGTTGCCGAGTACTACGATATTCCGCTGGCGGGGCTGCACCACATGCCGATCTGCGTCAACGGCCGGCTCGGCCTTCCTTCGATACCGTCGCCGGCTCCCCTGGTCCGCTCCGCTTTGCGGTCGGCGTGGTGGCTGTATTGGCGCATCACCAAGGATGTCGACGACGCGCAGCGCCGCGAAATGGGCCTTCCGAGGACATCGACCCCAGCGGCGAAACGGATGGCGGCAGGTGGATCGCTCGAAATCCAGGCATACGACGAGGCGTGCTTTCCGGGCCTCGCGACCGAATGGAACGGCAGGCGACCCTTCGTCGGCGCGTTGACGATGGACCTACCGACGGATGCCGACGATGAGGTCGCGTCGTGGATTGACCGGGGAACGCCGCCGGTCTACTTCGGTTTCGGCAGCACACCGGTTCAATCCCCGGCGGAGACGATCGCCACGATCGCCACCGTCTGCGCGGAACTCGGCGAGCGGGCCATCGTCTATTCCGGCACTAGCGGCTCCAACTGCGTTCCCCGTTATGACCATGTGAAAATGGTCGACCTGGTTAACTATTCAGTTATCTTTCCCTTATGCCGCTCGGTTGTACACCACGGTGGCGCGGGCACCACGGCCGCGGCCCTGCGTGCCGCCATGCCGATGTTGGTCCTGTGGGACGTGGCGGATCAGCCGTTCTGGGCGGCACAGGTCACACGGATGAAAGTCGGTCGTGCCCAGCGCTTGTCGACCATCACCCGGGAATCGCTGGTCGCGCACCTGCGCGAAATCCACGCGCCGCAGTACGCCATCCGAGCCCGTGAAATCGCCACCCGGATGACCAAACCTGCCGAAAGCGTCACCGCGGCGGCCGATCTCCTGGAAGTTGCGGCCCGTACGAAGCGCGTCAACTGATGTGGGGCACGGTGCTGGCGCTCGCACTCTGGCTGTCGATCGACCCGACGCGTCCGGTGATCGTCATGGTCATGATGTCGCGCCCCCGGCCGCGACACAACCTCGTCGCGTACTGGCTGGGCGGCGTGGCAGCAGGCATCGCCCCCGGGCTTGGTGGTGTCGTGCTGCTGTTAACGCTGCGTGATTCCTTGGCAGTGGTGGAACATGCACGGTCCACGGTTGCCCGTTTCACGGGCGGATATCTGCAGATCGTTATCGGTGTGCTCGCGCTGCTGATCGCTGCAGCGGTTTCAGCGGGGTTTCCGGGCCGCCGGCAGGCGGGGATGCTGCCGTACGGGGGCGCCTCGGTTCTGCAGCCGATCGCACCGGCCCCATCGGAACGGATCGTCGCGCGTGTCAAACATGCGTTGCGGGGCGGAAACCCATGGGTGGCGTTTGGGATAGGCCTGGTGTCGACCATGCCGCCCGCCGATTATTTGGTCGTGCTCATCGTCATCGCCTCCTCCGGGGCGGCAATCGGCACTCAGTTCGGCGCGGTGGTGACGTTCACCCTGGTGGTGCTCACTCTCATTGAGATCCCGCTCGTCAGCTACCTCGTCATGCCGGCGAGAACCCAGGCGGCCGTGCTGCAACTGCAGCGGATCGTCCTACCTCACCGTCGGCGCATTCTCACCGTCGTCCCCGCAGTGGCGGGCATTTTGTTGGTGACTGCTGGCGTAGGCAGCATTTGAGGCGAGACCTCTCGGGTCGAGCCGGTCCGCATTCGATTGAATGAGCCGGTACGGATAGTCGGTGTGCCGTTCGATGACGTCGCGCAGCTGCGCCATCGACCCTTGCCGGTACTTGTTGTCGCGGACCAGGATCGTCTTGAGGAAGGGAAATCGGAAGTCCTCGATGAGCCCGTCCCAGAAGTACAGCGTGGCGTTGTTTCGCCCGAGGTGCCTGAGGACTCGCCGCTGCGCCGATGAGTGCCCGTAGGTTGCGTCGATGGCGGCGGCGGAGACGAACGGTTTGACACTCAGCCCCGCCTTGCGCGCACGCCGGGACAAGCCGATCTCGTGCCGCCAGATGACGGAGCCTTTGTGGACGACGTACTCGAAGTCGTTCCAGAAGTCGTCGAGGAAGGGCCGGGTTCGCGAGTTGAGATCCCACGCCAGGAAGAAGGATTGGAGGTGAGGAACCAGTTGGCTGTTTTCGATCGCTCCGTACATGTCGGCGTCGCAGAACGAGCTCCACATCTCGTCGAGGGGAAAGAGCGGACCGAACACACTGTCGTTGGCGAGGACGAACCGGTCGAACTGATCGAGCGACCACCCGCGGTCGGTGAGGATGCACCAGGCGAGGTGCCACGACCCGAAGTCGAAGGACAGCGTGCGACGGGTGTAGATGCCGGCGCAGAGGGCCCGGATGGGGGCGACCGACTCCGGCGCGAGGATAGGCGAACCGGAGACGAAAACAACGGTTGTTCCCAGCCGCTGCAGCGCCCGAAGATAATGGGCGACATAAGGGTCGACGATGCCCTGGGGGTCGAAGTGCGCGAACAGCAGCAGCGTGCGGCAACCGGGCGCAGGCTGCGGGGGAAGGTCCAGGTGGGTTTCGCATAAGAACCGGAAAGCGTTGCGGCCCAGGCGGTGGCGGACGGCCGCCGCCGTGCGCTCCGATTCGGTGCGCAACACATTCGGGAGTCTCAAGTCGACCCCGCAGCGTCCTGCACTTGCTGGGTCGGCAGCGACGCCACGTCGGCGTTCTTCGTTGCGAGTGCGAAAAAGTCGGTCCGTGTCGTGGTCACATCCACGATGCCGAATCCCGCGCAGTCCAGCGTTTCCTCGATCAACCCGACATCGAACACATGATGGTGGAGGGTCCGATTCTGAAAGTTCTTCAGACTGCGATGCCGGAAATGCTTCAACCCCCCGGCCGGCGGGTCCCTGCGCAAGTCGTGCAACGCCAAGATCTCTGCCAGATGGGTGAGGTCGTCCTCGCCGACGCGACGAGTGAAATCGTCCACCAAGTGCTCGAACGTCGTGACCGGACGACGATGGTCGAAATTATGCTCTTTGTTGGGGACGACGAGGATCAACCCACCACCGGCTTTGAGTACCCTGTTCCATTCCAGCAGCGCTTTGATGGGGTTGGCGATGTGCTCGAGACAATTCGAGGATAGTGCGAAATCATAACGCGCAGCATCGATCCCATGTAAGTCGGTCGCGTCGGTGATGAACTGCTGACCGCGTTTTTTGTGGTGATAGTTGAAATTCTGACCACCCCTGATACGGCCTTCCCAGATGGTCGAGGCGGAAAAGTTGACCCCATCCAGTCCTCGGACGAACTGATACAGAGGAAGCACCGTTCTGAAGAGCGCACTCGGACCGCCGATCTCGACCCCATACCCACCCTCGACGACGGCCCGATAGGCGCGGCGAATAGGCAAGCGCCATCGGAGGTGCTTGAGACTAACGCCAGGGATCACCTGCGAATTCGATCGGCCTTCCCTCGACGCATAGTGGCACCGGTATGCGGAGTCCAGGATCGTCCGCAGCATGTCGTCCTCCCGATCTGGCGACGCCGAGACTTCGCGAAGCCGAGCCGTCCATGTACTAGGTGTCCAAGCGGGCGAATTGATTCCGCCGGTAGCGTTCCACGCAGGCCGCCCTTCTGACCTTGCCGCTGGTGGTGATGGGGATCGAACCGGGCGCCACCACAACGAGATCCGCGATGCTGAGTCCGTGCACATGGGATACCGCGGAGGTGACTTTGCGTTTGACGACGTCGAACGCATCGACCGGCTCTTCGCCGGAGTCGGCGCGTTTCTTGAACTCGATGATCGCGACCAGCTTTTCCGTGCCCTCGTCGGGCACCGAGATCGCCGCGCAACGTCCCGGCGCGATGCTTTGAATAGTTGCCTCGAGGTCGTCGGGAGAGTGGTTGCGTCCGTAGACGATCAGCAGATCCTTGATGCGGCCGACGATGAACAGCTCGCCGTCGGAGAAGAAGCCCAGATCCCCGGTTCGCAGCCATGGTCCTTCGGGGGTGCCCTCCGATGGCGTGACAACCGTTGCGCCGAATGTCTCCTCAGACTCCTGAGGTCGCTGCCAGTAGCCGGTCGCGACGTTGTCTCCGTGCACCCAGATTTCGCCGGTCGTGCCCGCCGGACATTCAATCCCGCTGTCGGGATTGACGATCCGCACCACCGGCGACCGCGCCGAACCGTAACTGACCAATGGTGTGCCGCCCGCGCCTTCCCACCGTCTCGCGAGGCCCGCGGTCAGTTCGTCGGAGCCAAAGTGAACGACCTGCGGTGGCTGGCCCGCCTCGCGGGTCGCGATGTACAACGTGGCTTCCGCCATTCCGTATGATGGACGTAATGCCTTGTCCGGCAAGTTGAGAGGAGCGAACCGCTCGGTGAAGCGTCGCAGTGTGGCAGGCTGTACTCGCTCACTACCGTTGAGGATGCTCAGCACGTTTCCGAGATCATGCCCGGCCAGGTCGCCATCCGAGGTTTTTCGTGCCGCGAGTTCGAAAGCAAAGTTTGGTCCCGCCGAAAGTGCGTGACTGTTCGTTGCCAGCAATTGGATCCATCGGGCGGGCCGCTGTAGAAATGCGACCGGGCTCAGCAGCACGGTGCGGAATCCGGTCAGAACCGGAAAGATGATCCCGAGATGCAAGCCCATGTCGTGGTAGAACGGCAGCCAAGAAACCACGGTGGTGTCCGGCGGGGCAACGCCCCCGTGGTCACCGAAGAACGCGGCATTGATCTGCCCGAAATTGGCCATGATGTTCTTGTACGTGACCATGACTCCGACGGGCGTGCGCGTCGATCCGGAAGTGTATTGCAAATAGACTGTGTCCGTTGCAGTCTCAGCCCGGGTCGGGGCGCCTTTGTTGGAGTCGAGATCCAGTAAATCAACCTCGACGATCGATGGTACGGATTCGCCGATTTTGGACCCGGCGTTGTCGGCAATAGCGCCGGCGACGGACGATGTCGTGAGAATGACGGAGGGCGATGCGTCACGCAGCACCGTATCCACGCGCTCGTCGCTGGTCTCACCTAGCGGGACCGCGATGAGGCCGGCCTGTAGTGCGCCGAGAAATGCACTGGTGTAGTCCAGTCCCGGTCGCGCCAGGACCACCGCACGGTCGCCCGGGGATGCGCGAAGTCTGAGCTCCTGGGCAAGATTGAGCACTCGTCGATGCAGCCGCGACCACGTCAGACTTTCTGCGATTCCGCCCGGGTCCTGGTCATAATTGATGAACGTGAACGCCGTCTGATTCGGCTGCAGACTCGCCCGTTCGCGCAGCAGTGTCGGAATGGGACACTTGAGCATGGGCGTCAGGTTACCTCGGCCGTTCTCAACACGTCGGTTTTGCACGAAAGACGATGGGCGACTCCAACGTACGCCGATGGAACGCCTCATCGACCGGTTGAATCGCAACCCAATCTCTCTGGCGCTGTTGAATTTGCGTTTTAAATACGGGTACCGGCTTCTCAGCCGCCTGCTCACTAGGGACGACGTGTTGTTCCTGAATTACGGGTACGAAGAGGATCCGCCGATGTCCTTGCCGCTGACGGCGGCCGATGAGGCCGATCGGTTTCCCATTCAGCTCTACCATCGGACGGCCACGCAGGTGGACCTCGCAGGCAAGGACGTGCTCGAGGTCAGTTGTGGCCACGGTGGCGGCGCTGCGTATCTGACGCGGACCCTGCATCCGGCGTCCTACACGGGACTGGATCTCAACACGGTCGGCATCAAATTCTGCCGCAAGAGGCACAACCTGCCCGGTCTGACCTTCGTGCCTGGCAACGCCGAGAGCCTGCCCTTTCCCGAACAGTCCTTCGACGCGGTGATCAATGTCGAAGCCGCGATCAACTACCAAAATGTCCCCAAGTTCTTCGCCGAAGTAAAACGCGTCCTGCGCCCGAGCGGGCACTTTCTTTATGCCGACATCCGCTACGCCGACGAAATCGATGCGTGGGAGGCGGACCTGGCCAACATCCCGATGCGGCTGGTGTCCGAACGGATCATCAATGCGGAGGTGATGCGGGGGCTGGAGAAGAATCGGTTTCTCGACCAGATCACGCGCCGGCTGCCGAATATCGGACTGTTGCGCGGCATAGCCGATGACTACGCGGGAGGGCGGGGCTCGCTGATCTACCGCCGTCTGGAAAACGGCGAGGCTTCCTACCGGCTGTTCTGCTTTGCCAGGGACTGAGGCGTGAGCGTCGCGTAAATATCGTGTTGACGGCACTTGAGTGTGAAGTTAAGGCTCCCTCGCGGAGTGTCCGACGGCCTATCCTTTGAGGAGCTCAGCAAACGTGGGGGCCGAGGATTGGCGGAGGGTCGGATGACGGCCGTAACGGCGTGCCAGGCGTGCGGCACCGAATTCTTCGAGGGTGCGCGGTTCTGTCACGAATGCGGCTCACCGGTCGCCGACATCGCCGCACATGCGGAGTACAAGCAAGTATCGGTGTTGTTCGCCGACGTAGTCCATTCGATGGACATCGCCATGGCCGTCGGTCCGGAGCGGTTGCGTGAGATCATGGCCGACCTGGTCGATCGCTGCACCAAGGTGGTGCACCGCTACCGGGGCACGGTGGACAAGTTCACCGGCGACGGCATCATGGCGGTGTTCGGCGCACCCGTAGCAATGGAGGACCACGCTGTTCGCGCCTGTCTGACGGCCCTGGGCGTTCAGGACGAGATCAAGCGGCTCGCCGCCGACGTCCGCGAGCGCGACGGCATCGAGCTTCAGTTGCGGGTGGGACTGAACTCCGGTCAGGTGATCGCGGGCGACATCGGTTCGGGACCGCTCGGCTACACCGCAATCGGTGAGCAGGTCGGGATGGCGCAACGGATGGAAGCAGTGGCACCGCCGGGCGGGGTGATGCTCAGCGAATCCACCGCCCGACTCGCCGCGCACGCCACCCTGCTCGGCGATGCCGAGATGGTGCGCGTCAAGGGCAGCGAGGGTGCGGTGCCGGCTCGCCGTCTTCTGGGCATGGCCGACGAGCGCCGGCGTAGTCGCTCCCTGCAAGGTGCGTTGGTGGGGCGAGAGCTCGAAGTCACTTCGATCGCAGGGCTTTTGGATCGATCGATGACCGGGCGGGGATGTGTGGTCTGCGTTGCCGGCCCCGCGGGTATCGGCAAGACGAGACTCGCGGATGAAGCGGTCGCGATGGCCCGCACTCGTGGTGTCGAGGTGGTGTCGGTCTTCTGTGAGTCGCATACCAGCGATGCCCCCTTCCTGATTGCGGCTGGGCTGTTGCGCGAAGCCACTCGGATAACCGAGCTCGATGACGAGGCCGCGCGCGCACAGGTGCGCGCCAGGATCCCCGATGCCTCCGACGAAGACGTGCTGCTGCTGTATGACCTGATGGGCATTCGCGACCCGGACACGCCGCCTCCCACAATCCATCCCGACGCGCGGCGCCGGCGGTTGACCGCGCTGATCAACTCCATGTCGTTGAACCGCACCCAACCGGTCCTCTACGTCATCGAAGATGTGCATTGGATCGACGAGGTCAGTGACTCGATGCTGGCCGAGCTGCTCGCCGTCATACCCCAAACGCCGTCGATGGTGCTGATCACATACCGCCCGAACTACCAGGGTGCATTGGCGAAAGTCCTGGGCACACAGACGATCTCACTGGCGCCATTGAGTGATTCGGAAACAGCGACGCTGCTCGACGAATTGTTGGGCACCGATCCGTCGGTCTCCGGTATTAAATCGCTTATCGCCGAGCGGACGGGCGGGAACCCCTTTTTCGCGCAGGAGATGGTGCGCGAGCTTGCCGAGCGCGCCGTGCTTCGGGGCGACCGCGGAGGTTTCACGAGCGTCACAGATCTGGCCGAGGTCACCGTTCCCGGCACCCTGCAGGCCACCATCGCCGCGCGCATCGACCGTCTGGATCCTGATGCCAAGCAGACGCTGAACGCCGCCGCGGTGATCGGCTCGCGCTTCACGCCGGAGTTGCTCGCCTCGGTGGGTAATGCGCCTGCGCTCGACGCGCTCCTCGGCGCCGCGCTGATCGATCAGGTTCGGTTCACCCCCGGTGCCGAGTTCGCCTTCCGCCATCCGCTGATCCGCGCCGTGGCCTACGAATCGCAACTGAAATCCGATCGCGCCCAGATGCACCGGCGTCTGGCGACCGCCATCGAGGCCCGCGAACCCGATTCGGCCGACCAGAACGCGGCGCTGATCGCCGAACATCTCGAAGCCGCGGGTGACTCCCGAGACGCCTACGGCTGGCACATGCGCGCGGCCGCGTGGGCGACTTACCGCGACCTCGCCACGGCGCGTCTGGCGTGGGAAAGCGCCGCGAGGATCGCCGACGCATTGCCCGAAGACGAGCCATACCGGACCGCTATGTGCATCGCCCCGCGCACCATGCTGTGCGGGATCGGCTGGCGGGTGCATGTGCACAATGTCGGCGATCGCTTCGAGGAGTTGCGGAAGTTGTGCAGCGCCGCGGGGGACAAGGCGTCGCTGGCCATTGCGATGGCTGGGCTGGTGGTGGACCACACCTTCCAGGACCGCGTGCGGGAGGCGTCGCGGCTGGCTTCCGAAGCCATCACCCTCATCGAGTCCATCGGCGATCCAACCTTGACGGTGGGGCTGTCCTTCACAGCGATCCGCGCGAAGATGGGCAGCGGCGAGTGGTCCGAGATGCTCCGCCTCTCACAGAGAGTCATTGATCTGGCCGACGGTGACCCCGCCAAGGGCAATTTCCTTTTCGGGTCTCCCCTGGCGCTCGCCTTCGCGCAGCGAGCTATCGCCCGTTATGCCCTGGGACATCCCGGGTGGCGAGACGACCAGCGGTGCGGCTTGGCCATGGCACACGGCGCCGACTCGTTGTGCTATGTCACCGTCGTCAGCTACGTCTACACCACGGGGATACCGGCCGGCGCGCTGCGACCCGACGAGTCCGCGGTGCGCGAGATCGAGGAGGCGCTGGCGATTGCCGAACGATCCGGCGACAACCTGCAGTTGGCGTTCACCTGGCTGACCCTGGGCCTGGCGCTGGTGCACCGCGACACCGAGTCCGAGCGAGATCGTGGACAACAGCTGCTGGCTGAGGTCCGCGAGGTGTTCCTGCGCGGCGGGCACTACTTGTGCGATGTCCCGATGCTCGACGTGTATGTGGCGCGGGAGACGGCGCGCCGCGGAGACCGAGACCAGGCGCTACCGGTGATGCGCGCCGCGGTCGACCAGCTCGCCCGTGGCGGACAACTGCTGTCCTGGGGCATTGTGTCCACCGCCGTCCTGGTGGAGACCCTGCTCGATCGCGGGTCCGAATCTGACCTGGCCGAAGCGCAGGCCGCCATCGAGCGGTTAGCGGCCGCGCCGGCCGATGACGGTTTGGTGCTGCGTGAGATCTGGCTGAGTCGGGTGCGGGCCTTACTGGCGCGGGCTCACGGCGATGTCGCGGCTTACCCGCAACTCAGGGATCGCTACCTCGAGATGGCGAGAACGTCTGGGCTCGAAGGACATATCGCGTGGGCCGAGGCGATGCCGTAAGGTGTCGCGCTTACATGCCAAGCCCGTCTGCTACGAGGTGGGTTCCTCCTCGGCCCTCAGCCTGTAGGACGAACCGAGGAAGCGTGCCACCAAGTCGCGTTCAGCGACAGGATCTTTGAGCGGCCAACTCCATAAGGCCAGGAAGACGCGGATCAGCCATTGCGCAGCCAGCGGGTCGTCGATCCCGGGCCCCAGCATCTCGGCGGCCAAGCCGGTCACGGTCGGTGAGCTGATGACCCAATCGCTGACAGGTGCCGCATGGATCGACCGCATCAGCTGCGCCAGTGGATCGGAGCGCAGGTTTTCCAACGCGATGATCGTGGCGGTCACCACCCGCTCGGGGCCCGTGAGGTCCTTGATGGCTGCCCGTGTCGTGTCGACAATGCGAGCCGCTTGGACAGCGACGACGGCGTCGCGGATGGCCGCTTTGCCGCCGGCATGCCGATAGATCGTTGCGGGTGAGCAGTGCACCCGGGCGGCCAGGGCCTCGATCGTGAAACCGTCATACCCCAGGCGAGCGATGAGGTCGGCCGCTGCCGTGTAGATCCGGTCGGTGGCTTCGCTTCGGCGATCGCGGCCCACCAACCAGTCGTCACGCGGCATCCACCCATGTTCCACCACATTGCGGGCCGCGGGAATGCTTCTCGCACGGTGAGAAATTTTGCACTGACGTTCTCATGGGTACTGGCTGCTGAGCACGGGTCGTCGCGGTTATCCAGCATCGGCCTTGGCCGCGAACGCTCCTCAACTTTTCGGCGATCCATTGACGCTGCGGTGCAGCGGCGCCGAGCCTGTAACACATGGCGGTCTTGGACAGTGCGATCCGGTTCTTCGGCGGTGAGGCCATACAGGATCCCTACCCGCTGTATGACCGGATGCGCGCCGAGGCGCCCGTGCACCGCATCGGCGATTCCGTGTTCTACGCCGTGTGCGGTTGGGATGCGGTACAAGAGGCCGTCGAGCGCGTCGAGGATTTCTCCTCAAACCTCACGGCGACCATGGTCTTTCACGAGGACGGCACCGTCACTCCATTCGACATGGGCCCGCCGGGAGGGTCGATGCACGCCTTGGCCACCGCGGACGAGCCTGTGCACGCACTGCACCGGAAAATCCTGCTGCCGCACTTGTCGGCCAAGCGGATTGGGATCATCGAAGAGTTCGCCGCCCAGATCGCGGGCGACCTGTGGGAGCAGAACCTGCGCGATGGCCAAATCGAATGGATGAGCGCGATTGCCAACCGGTTGCCGATGATGGTGGTCTGCAAGCTGCTGGGCCTTCCGGATGACGATGTCGACAGACTCATCAGGCTCGGCTACGCCACCACGACGCTGCTCGACGGAATCGTCACTTCAGAGCAGCTCGAACAGGCCGGAATGGCCGCGATGGAATTGTCCGGCTATGTCCTGGAGTATTTCGAAAAAACCAGCGGTGACAGCGAATCCGGGCTGATAGCCGACCTGGCCGCACGCTATGCGTCAGGTGAACTCGAACAACTGCCCGCGCTGGGCATCATGATCACGCTCTTCAGCGCCGCCGGCGAATCGACCGCGTCGTTACTGGGCAGCGCGGCGGGGGTCCTCACCGACCGGCCCGGGATCCAACGGCAGCTACGCGAAAACCCCGAATTGCTAGGCGCTTTCATCGAGGAGACGCTTCGCTTCGAAGCGCCCTTTCGCGGTCATTACCGCCACGTGTGGCGCGACACCACACTAGGTGGGGTCGAGGTGCCGGCCGGTGCACATCTGCTGCTGATGTGGGGAGCGGCCAACCGCGACCCGGCGCACTTTGACGACCCGAACGAGTTCCGGCTCGACCGGACCGCCGCCAAGAATCACGTGAGCTTCGGCAAGGGGGTGCATTTCTGCGTTGGAGCAGCGCTGGCCCGCTTGGAAGCCCGCATCGTGTTAGGCACGCTGCTCGAGCGCACCACATGGATCGACGCAACGGACATCGGGGAATGGCTGCCGAGCATCCTGGTCCGGCGCCGCGAGCGGTTGCGGTTGGTCGTGCGGTGAGCTCAGGGGCGCGGTTGCACGTCCACGCTCGGCGGCCGCGACTGAGGCTCTTGAGGCTTCGCCCGCACGGATCGCCGGGTGATGCTGAACGCGACGGCGCCACCGGCGAGGACCGCGACGGCGACTCCCGCGATGACGAAGGGGCGCTTGCCGCGCCGCTGCGCGCGCCGCGCGTCCTGCAGCGCCTGGGGCAGGCTGGTGAGCACCTCTTGGGCGGCGGCCAGCTCCTGGGCCAGTGTTTCCTGGGCCGCGGCGAGGTCCCGGGCCAGGCGCCCCTCCTCGTACCGGCTGCGCAACTGCGACGCGGTCGATTGCGCGGACTGAACACCCAGGCCGACCACTCCCCGGGTGACATCCACCGGTCCCTGTGCCGAATAGGTCAGGCCGCGGGTCAGTCGCTGCCGCGGGGTCAGCCGGGATTCCGTCTTTGCGCTCATCTGTCGCCTTTCTGTCCCGCTGCTGGACCCTGTCGAGAAGCCGGCCCATCACGAGTCCGGTATCTGAACAGACTGTCAGCATAGGGACGTCGGGGTGCGCGGTGTGCGTGCCCCGGGTTTTCGGCGGCCGTTCGGATTGGGTGACACCGGGTGCGGGCACGCCCGTGCGTAGTGGCAGACTCTCATGCCGTGACCAACAGCCCCTTTCAGACTGCTACCGCCACGCTCCACACCAACCGCGGCAACATCAAGGTCGCGCTATTCGGTAACCACGCGCCCAAGACCGTCGCCAACTTCGTCGGCCTGGCGCAGGGCACCAAGGAGTACTCGACGCAGAACGCATCGGGAGGCTCCTCCGGCCCCTTCTACGACGGCGCGGTCTTTCACCGGGTGATCCGGGGCTTCATGATCCAGGGTGGCGACCCGACCGGAACCGGTCGTGGCGGCCCGGGGTACAAATTCGCCGACGAGTTCCATCCCGAACTGCAATTCGACAAGCCCTATCTGCTGGCGATGGCGAACGCGGGCCCGGGTACCAACGGCTCGCAGTTCTTCATCACGGTCGGTCAAACCCCGCACCTCAACCGGCGTCACACGATCTTCGGTGAGGTGATCGACCCGGAGTCGCAGCAGGTGGTCGAGGCGATCTCCACGACAGCGACCGACGGCAATGACCGTCCCACCGAGCCCGTCGTCATCGAGTCGATCACGATCTCTTAAGTCCGGGCGGTAAGCCGCGGGACATCAGGCCTACTGACGGCTCGCGTAGCCAGCTGCCGTGAGCGCGTCGAGCACCTCCAGCGGGTCCGTCCCGAGGTCCCAGCGGGAGAACAGCACCAAGTCGTCGTCCGCGGTCTCGATCTCGAGTAACCGCACCTTCCGGCCGTAACGCCGGAACTCGATGATGCGGATGATCTTGATGTCGGCGTGCTGCAATAACTGCGTCCGGAACCAGCCGCGGAGCATCAGGCCGTCGGGCGTGATTGCCAGCTTGGGACGCGCGTGCCACGACACGCCGGCAAACAAGATCAGACCTGCTGCGGCAACTCCCGCCAGGATGCGCCCCGGCGGGTCTGTGATCACGGTCACAGCCGCGATAGCCATCAGAACGCCCGCAGCTCCACAACCAGCGATTCCCGCCGTGTGCGGCTCCCATTGTGTTTGCTGCATGCGGCCTTTAGCCCCTCCCACCACGGCCTATGCAGTTATCCACATCAGCTATCAACAGTGGGGATAAATCACATGCGTGTGATTGGGTGGTCGGAAAGTTGCTGAGGCAGGGGCAAATCGGGCCGAAAATGAATTCATTATGCGGAGTGTCCTGCTCAGTGCCACCGCATCGTGAGCAACAAACCGGTGATCATGAAGGCGAACGCGATTGCGTAGTTCCACGGTCCCAATTGCGCCATCCAGTTGAGGGCGGTCGGCGCCTGGCTTCCGACTGCGGCCAACTGGAACACCATCAGCCAGACGAGGCCGATCAGCATGAGACCGATGAACAGCGCGACGAACCATACGCTCGACGGCCCGACCTTGACCTTCACCGGGGTGCGGCTGACCGCGCTGACGGTGAAGTCGTTCTTCTTGCGGACCTTGGACTTGGGCATGATTACCTCGCGAATTACCTCAACGACACGACGAGCGGGACGGGGTGCAACGATGAACACTGCAGCTGCACCCATTGCTCGGCTACGAGACTAACTCACCTGGGACGGTGACCAGGAAATGGAGACTCGATGATCCAGACGCGCCGGTCGCCGTGGCGCCTGGGCGTCCCGGTCGTGTGTCTGCTGGCCGGGCTGCTGCTCGCCGCGACCCACGGCGTCTCCGGTGGCACCGAAATCCGCCGCAGTGACGCCCCGCGGCTGGTGGACCTGGTCCGCGAGACCCAGTCATCGGTGAACCGTCTCAGCGCCCAGCGCGAGGATCTGGCGCACCAGATCGACGCCGCGCACGGCCGTTCGTCGGATGCGGCGCTCACGGCGATGCTGCGACGCACCAGCGAGCTCGCCGGCGAAGCGGGGATGGGCCCGGTGCACGGCCCGGGCCTGGTCGTCACCCTCGCGGACGCCCAGCGCGACGCCAACGGCCGCTTCCCGCGCGACGCGTCTCCGGACGATCTGGTGGTGCACCAGCAAGACATCCAGGCGGTGCTCAACGCGCTGTGGAGCGCCGGCGCCGAGGCGGTCCAGATGCAGGACCAGCGCATCATCGCGACGTCGGTGCCGCGCTGCGTCGGCAACACCCTGCTGCTCAACGGGCGCACCTACAGCCCGCCGTACACGATCACCGCGATCGGCAACGCCGCGGCCATGCAAGCCGCCCTCGCCGCCGCTCCCCTGGTGATCCTGTACAAGCAGTACGTGGTCCGCTTCGGCCTCGGTTACGCAGAAGACGTCAAGTCGGACGTGCAGGTGGTGGGTCATTTCGAGCCCGATCGGCTGCACTTTGCGCAGCCCAATGGCCCGGTGAACTACTGACTCCTACTGACCGGCGGCGCGAGCGGCGGCGGGCGGTAACCTGACACGGTGCGGATCCTGGTCGTCGACAATTACGACAGCTTCGTGTTCAACCTGGTGCAGTACCTCGGTCAGCTGGGTGTGGACGCCGAAGTCTGGCGCAACGACGACACGCGGCTGTCCGACGACGCGGCCGTCGCCCGTCAGTTCGACGGGGTGCTGCTCAGCCCGGGGCCGGGCACCCCGGAGCGCGCCGGCGCGTCGATCGGGATGGTCAAGGCGTGTGCCGCCGAGCGCACTCCGCTGCTCGGGGTCTGCCTGGGACACCAGGCCATCGGCGTCGCATTCGGCGCGACCGTCGACCGTGCCCCCGAACTGTTGCACGGCAAGACCAGCAGCGTCTACCACACCAATGTTGGTGTGCTGCAAGGACTTCCGGATCCTTTTACGGCGACTCGCTACCATTCGCTTACCATCCTGCCCGAGTCGCTGCCGCCGGTGCTGGAGGTCACGGCTCGCACCCAAAGCGGCGTGATCATGGGCGTGCGGCACACCGGATTGCCGATTCACGGTGTTCAGTTCCATCCGGAGTCGATCCTCACCGAGGGCGGCCACCGCATGCTGGCGAACTGGCTCGCCGATTGCGGGTGGGAACGCAACGACACGTTGGTGCGCCGGCTGGAGAATGACGTGCACGCCGCGGTGCGACCGTATTTCCCGGCCGACCCGACGGCTACTGACCGAACTTCAGCGTGATGATGCCGTCACGATTGACCCCGGTCCCGGCCGGCGGGTTCTGATACACCACCCGATGGGACTGGGAGCCACCGGCGTCGACGTCGGCGCCCTTGTCCAGGATCCCCGTCCAGCCCAGCGCGCGTAGCCGGGGTTCGGCGTCGGTCCAGAACATGCCGGACAGGTCGGGCATGACGAACTGATTGCCCTTGGACACCTGCAGCTCGATCACCGAGTCCACCGGAACCATCTGTCCCTTGGGCGGATTGGTGCCGATCACCTCACCAGCCGGGCGCGGACTGTCCACCTGCGCCTGGGTGATCTTGCTGAAGCCGTAAACGGTCAGGTTCTTCTGCGCGATGTCGACGGTCTGGCCGGCGATGTCGGGAACCTGCTTGGTCTCCGGCCCGGAGCCGACGATGAGGGTGACGACGTTGGTGATCGCCGACGTCTGGTTGGCCGGCGGGTTGGTCCCGATGACCTTGCCCAGCAGCTCCGGGGTCGAGGGCGAATTGGCCTGCTTGAATTTGCTGAAACCCGCGGCCTTGAGCTTGGTGACCGCGTCGGAGTAGCTCAGCGAGGACACGTCGGGCACCTCGCGCTGTTCGGGCCCGGTGGAGACGTTGATGGTGATCTCGTCGCCCGCGTTGACCGACGCGTTGGCGCCCGGGTCGGTAGCAATGACGTGGTCGGGCGGGATCGTCGAATCCGGCTTTTGCAGGGTCCGGGTCTTGAACCCGCGATTCTGCAGCGCGGCGATGGCGTCGGCGGACACCTGCCCGCGCACGTCGGGCACCTGCACGTCGCGGGCGCCGCCGCCGAACGTGTTGAAAGCGATGACAACAACGATGGTCAGGACGGCCAGCGCGGCCACCGCGACGATCCAGCGGCCGACCGAACCGACGCTGCGGTCCTCGCCCGCGTCGGCGAGAACCTGCCGCGGTAGCGGATCGGTCCGTGACGGGCCGGCGCCGCCCGTGCCGGACGAAAGCAGCGAGCTCCGGTCGGCGTCGGTGAGCACCTTGGGCGCTTCGGGCTTCTCGCCGTTGTGCACCCGAATCAGATCGGTCCGCATCTCCGCCGCGGTCTGATAGCGGTTGTCGGGATTCTTCGCCAGCGCCTTGAGCACGACGGCGTCGAGGTCCGCGGAGATCCCTTCGTGCCGCTGCGACGGCGGGACCGGGTCTTCCCGAACATGTTGGTAGGCAACGGCGACCGGCGAGTCACCGGTGAAAGGTGGTTCGCCCGTGAGGACTTCATAGAGAACGCAGCCAAGTGAGTACACGTCGGAACGCGCGTCGACGGCGTCCCCGCGGGCCTGCTCGGGGGAGAGATACTGTGCGGTCCCGATCACCGCCGCGGTCTGGGTGACGCTGTTGCCGCTGTCGGCGATCGCGCGGGCGATGCCGAAGTCCATCACCTTGACCGCGTTGGTGGTGCTGATCATGATGTTGGCCGGCTTGACGTCGCGATGGATGATGCCGTTCTGGTGGCTGAAGTTCAGCGCCTGGCACGCGTCGGCGATGATCTCGATGGCCCGGCGCGGCGGCAGCGGGCCATCGGTGTGCACGATGTCGCGCAGGGTGACGCCGTCGACGTACTCCATCACGATGTAGGGCAGCGGCCCGGTCGGCGTCTCGGCCTCGCCGGTGTCGTAGACGGCGACGATGGACGGGTGATTCAGCGCGGCCGCGTTTTGCGCTTCGCGCCGGAAGCGGAGGTAGAAGCTCGGATCGCGGGCCAGATCCGCGCGCAGCACCTTGACCGCGACGTCCCGATGCAAACGGACGTCACGGGCCAGATGAACCTCGGACATACCCCCGAAGCCGAGGATCTCGCCCAGTTCATAGCGGTCGGACAGGTGCTGCGGCGTGCTCATTGCGGTGTTCCGTGTCGGGCTGGCACGTTGCGGAAGCCAGAAGTCCCTATTGTCCCGTCATCCGGCCAATTAAGCCGCATGTCGAGCCGAGCCCCAGAACCGCTCGGTGTCTTGCTCGGCGGCGGCGGCGCCGAGGCGGGCGGGGTCCCGGTGTCGGTCACCGTCGGTGGTTGTTGCTGCTGGTCCGCCTTCGAGTTGATGACGATCAGCACCGCGATGATGATCGCCAGCGCCCCGAGCACCCCGGCCGCCCACAACAACGCCCGCTGACCCGAGGAGAAGGTCCGTCGGGCCGGGGGCGGGCGGTGGCCGCCGGTGGCCGGCCGCGACCGGCGCGGCGCGGCGTTGCGGCTCGGGGACACCGCGGCGGCTCGGGTGGTCGGGCTGGACGGGATGGCAGCCGGCGAGGCCCGGCCGGCAGGCGGCGTCGCGCTGGGCCGCGGCGGACGGCGTCCGGCCCGCACCGCGGCCACCGCGTCGGCGAACGGTCCCCCGCTGCGGTACCGCATCGCGGGGTTCTTCACCAGCGTGATCTCGATGAGTTCGCGCACGTTGGGCGGCAACTCCGCGGGCAGCGGCGGCGGCGGTTCCTTGATGTGCTTCATCGCCACCGTAAGGGCGCCATCACCGGTGAAGGGCCGCTTGCCCGAAACAACCTCATAGCCAACCACTCCCAGCGAGTACACGTCGCTGGACGGGGTGGCGTCGTGACCCAGGGCCTGTTCGGGCGCGATGTACTGGGCGGTGCCCATCACCATCCCGGTCTGGGTCACCGGGGCGGCGTCGACGGCCTTGGCGATACCGAAGTCGGTGATCTTCACCTGGCCGGTCGGAGTGATCAAGATGTTGCCCGGCTTGACGTCGCGGTGCACCAGACCGGCGGCGTGCGCGACCTGCAGAGCGCGGCCGGTCTGCTCGAGCATGTCCAGTGCGTGGCGCAGCGACAGCCGGCCGGTGCGCTTGAGCACCGAGTTCAACGGCTCACCGTTGACCAGCTCCATCACCAGATAGGCGGTCCGGCCTTCCCCGTCCAGCTGGCTTTCGCCGTAGTCATGGACGGCCGCGATCCCGGGGTGGTTGAGCATGGCGGTGGTACGCGCTTCGGCGCGGAACCGCTCAATGAACTCCGGGTCCTGGGAGAACTCCTGCTTGAGTACCTTGACCGCGACGCGTCGGCCCAGCCGGCTGTCTACCGCCTCCCACACCTGACCCATGCCGCCGGTGGCGATCAGGCGCTGAAGGCGGTACCTGCCAGACAGCGTCACACCAACTCGCGGGCTCATGGTCCTCCCTGTAGCGCGGCCTCGATCACAGCCCGTCCGATCGGCGCGGCGAGTGCACCCCCCGTCGCGGACAGGCGGTCGGCGCCATTCTCCACCAACACCGCCACAGCGACCTTCGGGGTCTGTGCGGGCGCGAAAGCGATGTACCACGCGTGCGGCGGGGTGTGCCGCGGATCGCTGCCATGCTCTGCGGTACCAGTCTTAGATGCGATCTGCACGCCGGGAATGGCCCCTTTCTGCTGTGCGACCTTCTCGGCGCCGACCATCAGCTCTGTTAGCTTAGCGGCGACCTGCGGTGACACGGCGCGACGCTGCTCATAAGGTGCTGTGGTGCTGATGGTGGTCAGGTCGGGACCCTTGAGGCTGTCGACCAGGTAGGGCTGCATCGTCACCCCGCCGTTCGCGATGGTCGCGGCGATCTCGGCGTTCTGCAAGGGCGTCAAAGCGACATCCTTCTGGCCGATGCTGGACATCCCCAGCGCCGCCGCATCCGGGATGATCCCCACGGTTGACTCCGCAACCTGCAGCGGGATGACACTGGGCGTGCTGTCCAGCCCGAACGACTGCGCCATGTTGCGCAACGCGTCGGACCCGGTGAGGATCCCGAGCTGGACGAATGCGGTGTTGCAGGACAGGGCGAAGGCCTGCTGCAAAGACACCGTCGGCGCGTTTCCACACGACTCCCCACCGTAGTTCTCCAGGGTTGCGGTGCTGTTGGGTAGCGGAATGGAGGGGGCGGCGGTCAGCTGCTGGGTGTCGGAGGCACCGGACTGCAGTGCGGCCGCGGTGGTGATCACCTTGAATGTGGATCCGGGCGGATAGGTCTCCGAGATGGCACGGTTGGTCAGCGGATTGTTGGGGTCGTCGCGCAGCCGCTGCCACGCTTGCGCCTGAACTTCGGGGTCGTGCGACGAGAGCAGGTTGGGGTCATAGGACGGCGACGACACCATCGCCAGGATTTTCCCGGTCGACGGCTCGAGGGCAACGACGGCGCCCTTGCACGGCGGACCGCCGCAACCCTGTTGCATCGCGTCCCAGGCGGCCCGCTGGACTCGTGGCTTGATCGTGGTGTCGACGTTCGCGCCGCGCGGGTCGCGACCGGTGAAGAAGTCGGCCAGCCTGCGTCCGAACAGCCGCTCGTCGGAGCCGTTCAACAGCGGATCCTCGGCGCGTTCCAGACCGGTGCTGGAATAGCGCAGCGAATAGAACCCGGTGATCGGCGCGTACTCCGCGGGGTTCGGGTAGACCCGCAGGAAGCGGTAGCGGTTGTCGGTGGCGGCCGAATAGGCCATCAACTGGCCGCCGGCCACGATCTGGCCGCGCTGGCGGGAATACTCATCGAGCAGCACCCGCTGATTGCGGGGGTCGGCACGCAGCGAGTCGGCGGCGAAGACCTGCGTCATCGTGGCGTTGATCAACAGCAACACGATCAACGCCATCACGGTCACCGAGATCCGGCGCAGGGAGGCGTTCATACTTTCTCGATCACCTCGGTGCCGGCCGCCGCGATCGACGGCTTTGTGCGGGCGCGGCCGCGCAGGGGACGACGGGCGCTGTGCGAAATGCGCGCCAGGATGGCCAGCAGCACATAGTTCGCCAGCAAGGACGAGCCGCCGTAGGACATCCACGGGGTGGTCAGCCCGGTCAGCGGAATCAGCTGGGTCACGCCGCCGACCACGATGAACAGCTGGAGGGCCAGCGTCGACGCCAGACCGGCGGCCAGCAGCTTGCCGAAACTGTCGCGGGTGGCGATCGCCGTGCGCAGCCCGCGCACGATGACGATGGTGTAGAGCATCAAGATGCTGGCCAGCCCCACCAACCCCAGCTCTTCACCGAACGCGGCGATGATGAAGTCGGTCGAGGCGGCCGGCACGGTGTCGGGCTGACCGTTACCGAGGCCGGTGCCGAAGATCCCGCCGGTGGCAAAGCTGAAGAGCGACTGGACAATCTGGTAGCCGCTGCCGTCGGGGTCGGAGAACGGGTCCCACCACATCTGCACCCGCACCCGAACGTGGGCGAAAATGTAATACGCGACAACGCTTCCCGCGCCGAACAGCACCAAGCCTATCCCCACCCAACTGAAGCGCTGGGTGGCGAGATAGACCACCACCAGAAACGACGTGTACAGCAACAGCGAAGTGCCAAGGTCCTTTTCGAAGGCCATCACGCCGACCGAGATCACCCACGCCGCCAGCAGGGGGGCGAGGTCGCGGGGACGCGGCAGGGTCAAACCCATGAAATGCTTGCCGACGCTGGTGAACAGGCCCCGCTTGGCAATGAGCACCGCGGAGAAAAAGATCAGCAGCAGAATCTTCGAGAACTCGGCGGGCTGAATTGAGAAGCCGGGGAAGCGAATCCAGATCTTGGCGCCGTTTTGTTCGGACAGCGATGCGGGCAACAGGGCCGGAATCACCAGGAAGATAAGACCGACCAGCCCGCAGATGTAGCCGTAGCGGGCCAGCTGCCGATGGTCCTTCAGGAACGTGACCACCAGGGAGAAGGTCACCACGCCGATCAGGGTCCACAGCATCTGCTGGGTTGCGCTGGGGTGGTGGCGGCCGCTTAGTTGATTGGTGACCAGATCGAGCCGGTGAATCATCACCAGGCCAAGGCCGTTGAGCAAGGCCACGATCGGCAACAGCAGCGGATCGGTATACGGCGCGAAGCGCCTGATGGCCATGTGCGCCGATCCGAAGACGATGAGAAACACCAGTCCGTAGCTGATCGCGGTCCAGTGCAGCTCGCGCTCCTGGTTGGCTTCGACTATCAGCAGCGCGGCGACGGTGATCAGCGAGGCGAAGCCCAGAAGCAACAACTCGGCATTGCGCCGGGTAGGCAACGGGGGCGTGACCGCGACCGGCGGCTGAAGCTGTGTCGTCATGCCACGGGCCGGCAATCGATGCCCGGTTGAAGTGGCGGCCCGGGAAGCGCGGTCACTGTCTGCGAGGTGGTCGTGGGACCTGCCGGCGCAGAGTTCGCGGGGCCGTTGGCGCTCGTACTCGGTGGGGGGCTGGCGCTCGAGGTGGTCGGTGGTGCTGGCGATGCTGTGGTGCCGGATTCTGGTGTTCCGCTGCGGGTGCCCGGTGAGCCGGGCGGAGACGTGGCCCGCGGGGACGGACAGATCGGCAGCAGATATTCGGCCAGCAGTTGCCGCAGCTGCGATTCGGCCTGGTCCAGGCTGCCGCCCGGCAGTCCCGTTTGGACTTGGACTTGTCCGGGGCGGCGCAGGTCTGGCAGCGTCATCGGCTGGCAATTGGCGTGGCCACCGGATTGCTCGTAGCTGATCAGGGATAGCTCGTTGCGTGTGTTCAGACAGCCCACCAGATACGGCTGCTGCAACGGGACGCCCAGCAGGGTGCCCTGAATTCCCCGGACGATCGAGATCCTGCCGCTGTATTCCGCGACGTAGTAGTTCCGCTGGATCACCCACCATCCGACGGTGAGGCCCGCGAACACCAACAGCACCGCCAGCGCGACGGCGATGAACATCTTCCGGCGCGACCAGCGCGGCCGATTCGGTGTCTCCGGTTGCGGCGCAACACGTTTGGCGGACTCATCGCGAGGCCGGATCGCCGAAGCGCGCCCGGCGGAAGTGTTGGGCAGGGTCATCTGATCCTCGTCGCCCGACACTGCGCCGGCGAGAATCGGCTGGGTCTGCCCGTAGTCGTAGTCGACCACGTCGGCGACAACGACCGTCACGTTGTCCGGGCCGCCGCCCCGCAGCGCCAACTCGATGAGACGGTAGGCAGCCTCGGAGACGTCGGGGATCTGCAGGGCCTCGAGGATGGTCTCGTCGCTCACCGGGTCCGATAGTCCGTCGGAACACAGTAGGTAGCGGTCACCGGCGCGCGCCTCGCGCATGGTCAACGTCGGCTCGACCTCGTGACCGGTGAGGGCGCGCATGATCAACGATCGCTGCGGATGGCTGTGCGCCTCTTCCCGGGTGATCCGGCCTTCGTCGACCAGGGTCTGCACAAACGTGTCGTCCTTGGTGATCTGGCTCAGCTCACCGTCGCGCAGCAGGTAGCCACGCGAGTCGCCGATATGCACCATGCCGATGCGGTCGCCGGCGAACAAGATCGCGGTGAGAGTGGTGCCCATCCCCTCGAGCTCGGGTTCGGCTTCGACCTGTGCGGCGATGGCCGCGTTGCCGGAGCGCACCGCGTTGTCGAGCTTGGCCAGCAGGTCGCCGCCCGGCTCGTCGTCGTCGAGGTGGGCCAGCGCGGCGATCACCAGCTGGGACGCCACCTCGCCCGCCGCGTGACCGCCCATGCCGTCGGCCAGCGCGAGCAACCGTGCACCGGCATAGACAGAATCTTCGTTATTGGCGCGTACCAGGCCGCGATCACTCCGCGCGGCATACCGCAGGACCAGCGTCACGGGCGCCACTCCTCGATCCCGGCTGTGCCGGCATCATCGTCGTAGGCGCGGGTCACGGGCGCAGCTCGATCGCCGTTTTGCCGATTCGAATCGGCGTTCCGATTGGAACTCGTACCGCAGTCGTCACCTTCGCCCTGTCAAGGTAAGTGCCGTTGGTCGATCCTAGATCCTCGACGTACCACTCCGAGCCCCGCTGAGACAGCCGGGCGTGCCGCGTCGAGGCGTAGTCGTCGGTGAGCACCAGCGTGGAGTCGTCAGCCCGTCCGATCAACACCGGCTGCCCGCTCAGGGTGATACGGCCGCCGGCCAGCGCGCCTTCGGTGACCACCAGATAGCGGGCCGCGTGCCGGCGCTGCCGTGAGGGCAGCAGCGTGCTGCGCAACGCCAACCCGCGTCGCACCATGACAGCACCGGTGGGCGCGTAGATGTCGGTCCGAAGGATTCGCAGCACGGACCAGATGAATACCCACAGCAGCATTAAAAATCCGGCGCGCGTCAGCTGCAGTACCAGTCCCTGCATCTGGCGTCCTTTCCGTCCTAGCGTCGCATCTCTGGTGCCCGTGACTCCGAGCACATCGGCTACGTCACGATACTTGGACGGCGGTCGACACGGGGCGAAGCACGGCAGCGTTAAGCCCAGTGGCTTAGTGGATCCGGACGATGATCTCCGAGTGGCCCAAGCGGATCACGTCGCCGTCGGCCAGCTGCCACTCCTGGATCGGTGCGTTGTTCACCGTAGTGCCGTTGGTCGAGTTCAGATCCGACAGCAGCGCGACCTGCCCGTCCCAGCGGATCTCGAGATGGCGGCGTGACACGCCGGTGTCGGGCAACCGGAACTGGGCGTCTTGGCCGCGGCCCACGATGTTGGAGCCCTCACGCAGCTGGTAGGTGCGGCCGCTGCCGTCGTCGAGCTGCAGGGTGATCGTGGTGCCGCCGGCACCGTAGCCACCCTGGCCGTAGCCGCCGTAGCCACCCGCCTGCTGGGCGTAGTCGGCGGGCTGGCCGTAGTCGGCCTGCTGACCGTAATCCGCTTGCTGGCCGTAGTCCGCCTGCTGGCCGTACTCGTACTCGGGGCTGGCGGCCTCGGGGTAGCCGCCGGCTTGACCGCCGTACGTGCCGCCCTGCGCGTGCTCCGAGTACTGGGTGTACTCGGAGGAGCCGTAGTCCTGGCGGCCGTAACCGCCGCCCTGCTGGTAGCCCTGGTCGTACCCGCCGCCTTGCTCGGGGTATCCGGGACGCTGCTCCGGCGGGGCGTAACCGCCTTCGTCCTGGCGGGCCGGACCGCGACCGTAATCGCCGTAGCCGCCGTAGCCCTGTTGACCGCCGCCCTGCTGACCGCCGGGCGGGCCGTAGCCGCCACCTTGGCGGTAGCCCTGCTCGTAGCCCTGGCCGCCGTAGCCTCCGGGTGCGGGCGGTCGCTGTTCGTACGACTGCGGGTGGCCGCCCTGTCCCTGCTCGGGATAGCCGCGCTGGTCTGGGTAGCCCTGCTGTGGGGGGTAGCCGCCCTGACCCTGTTGTTCGGGGTAACCCCGCTGGTCCGGGTAGCCACCCTGTTCGGGGTAGCCCTGCTGTGGGGGGTAGCCGCCCTGCTCGGGGTAGCCGCCCTGCTCCGGATGCCGGGGTGGCGGGTAGCCCTGCTGAGGGGGGTAGCCGCCCTGCTCGGGTGGATAGCCACCCCGCTGCTCGGGTGTCCCCTGCGGGTCCGGGCCACCGCGCGCGTCGTCCTGCGGGCGCCCATAGCGGTCGTCGTAGTATTCGTCGCCGGATCGACCCGGCCCCTGAGCCCCGCGGTAGCCAGAATTGTCAGTCATTGGTGCTACTCCTCGTTCTTCGCCGAACGCATTATTTGATTGTGGCCGGACGGGGTCGTCGACCGTCGGGCGGGGCTGGACATCGGGGTTGACAGCACCACGGGCGCGGTACTGGCCGGTGTGCAGGTTCGACGACTGCTCGAACCGAACGACCACCTCACCATACGTTTGCCACCCCTGTTCGTGGATGTAGTCAGCCAAGTACCTCGCGAAAGCGCTCGACGTGAGATCCGGATCGGTGCCCACCTTCTCGAAGTCGTGCATACCGAGGGTAATGATGTATTCGTTGGGGGCCAAAAGGCGGTTTCCGTGGAGCTTCTGGACTCCGTCACGCGCTTCGCGGCACAACAGGGCTTCGACCTCTTGCGGAACAATCGATCCACCGAATACCCGCGCGAAGGCATTGTCTACCGTCGCCTCGAGTTTGCGCTCGATCCGCGCGACCAGCCCCCGTTGGCTACTCATGTCCTACCGTTCGCATGCACTTGCCATGAGGTATTGCCGCTGGACGGCAAACGAATCACCTCGGACTGGATCACTCCCGCATGGTATCGGGACATCGTGTCGCCGCGGCACTTTCGAAATCGTGAGAACCGGATCGTCCCAGCTCAGAGCCATGCCGACCGACGGGGGCACCCGGTAGACGGCTTCCGGGCCCGCTGCGGCGGTTCGGGAATCGGGCCATTAGAGTGATATGGTCCATCGGTCGTTTTTCCGGGCGAGTGGCGGAATGGCAGACGCGCTGGCTTCAGGTGCCAGTGTCCTTCGGGACGTGGGGGTTCAAGTCCCCCTTCGCCCACACTGAGCGGTTCTACGAAAGTCACGGCCTCGATAGAGGTCGTGACTTTCGTGTCTGGTGGGCGGAGCGGCGGAGCGCTGACGACGTAGAGCCGGGCGCCAAGGTCGAGGACAAGACGGCCCGATTGCAGGCTGATGTCAATCGCCTCGCCGCGATGCTGAACGCGCGGCCAATCGAGGTTGGCGTCGTGTTGAAGAATGATGACCGCAACATCTACATCGATCACGACGGCTGGTATCACTACGACTACCGGGAGCGCGGTAGGCAAAAGTCGGCTCACAGTTGGCGCCGAATGTCGCCAAGATGGTGCTGCATTTCGTGTGCGGTGTGTACCGCGACCCAGCGCAACGACCGCGGGCCGGTCTCGGGGTAGTGATAGACCACCGTGCGGTCCCAGTCGCTGGCTGAGAGCCGGACCAACGCATTGCTGAACAGCGTCGCGGCGTCGGTGAGCTGGCGAGCGACCCGGGTCGGGTCCTGCTCGTTGTATCCGTCGTGCTCGGCGCGTTCGTCGCGACCCATGGAGGCGCAGTCGGCGCCATTGACCCGCCGGGCAGCGAGCACCCGTTCGCGCTGTACGAGAAGCACATCGCGCAGATGGCAGGCGTATTCCAGCGGCGACCACACTTCGGGTCGTGCACGGCGTCGCACATCGACGTCGTTATTGCACAGGAACGCAACGACTTCGGCGGCCCCGGCGCAGATGTCGTCGCCGGCCGATGCGGCTCGCCGTAGGTCATAGGTGAACCCACATCCCGCGCAGGAGTCTGTCACCGGAATATCATTTTAGACCGCTGCCTGGGCATCAGGTGAAATGGCTAGCCGGGCGAGGTCAACACCGCGGCTTCGGAAGTTGCTGTGGCCGTTGATAACTAGGCCGGGCGTGGTCGCGGATCACAGGGATGCGAGCAGGCCGCAACCACCCGATCCTCTCATGCTTCGGCCGGTCGTTGCCAGCGTTCTGGCCATCGACCCCGTGTGCCAACGGATTATGCTCGATCCCGACCACCGCAACACCACCGTCCGTCGGCCCTGCGAGTTCCTGCGTTGCGAATTCCGCGGCGAACACAGCCTGCCGAATCGCCGGACGGCGCTTTACGCGCTGGAGCGGCCGACGCCCGAACACGCACACAATGCGTAGTGAATTGACCGGTGCGTCCGCATTAGTACCCATATGGGCAACTCAGGAGGGTTGGAAATGCACATCGCGTCATACGCCTTTCCGGTGCGAACACATGTCAAGCTATCCGCGGTGAGATGCGTAGCGCCGGTGAGACTTCGACGGTGTCATGGGACTTCCCCATATAGATGAGAAGGCGCTGGTCGCCGAAGCCGGCGGCGACCCCTGGGCGATCAATGCAAGCTTGCAGGCCGGCAGCCCACTGCAGATTTCCAATCTAGCCGGTGCCTTTCATCGCGCGGGCCGATGCACCGCGGAGTCCGAGAATGCCTTCCAGCAAGCCCGCACCCGCTTCGAAGCCGCCTGGAATCACCAGGATGGCGGCCATCCGATGAATGACTCCGAAGAAGTGCAGCGGGTGGTGAAGTCTTTGGGAGCGCAGTCACTGCAGCTACCCAAAAACGGGGCGGACCTCGAGAACATCGCCACGGCGTTGGCCGACGCACAAAAGGCGGGCGCAGCGCGGACCGCCACCTTGGATGCGCAGCTGAAGAGCATCTCCGACTCGGTCGTCCAGGCCGTCAATCTTTTGAACAACGACAAGAGCCTCAGCGCGGCGGACAAAGACGCGGTACATGCCTTCATCAACACTTGTGAAGACGATGCCCTTCGCGACACGAAGGCTGTGCTCACCGCACTGCAAGCAATTCGCAACGGCTACGCCGACGGCCTCTTTGTCAAATGCTAGTGTCCGAAATCCGCTGCGGTCGATCGGCAGCTTGGCCTTCCCGTCAATAAAACATTGATTGCTGACCAGTGTGTCACCCGTGAAGTCTCATTCGAAATCGGAACGTAAATAGTGCTAAGAGCGCACCCACCTCGAGATCTCCGGAGTGACCGGGTCGGTGATGTCGTCGAATTCGGGATGCTTCTTGAGCACCGTGCCGATCATCGAGCACACCGGGACAATGCGCTTGCCCTCATCCCGCGCCTCGTTGAGCGCCTCCTCGACGAGGATGGTCGCAAGCCCTCGTCCGCCAAACGCCGGATCGATTTCGGTGTGGTAGAAGACGCGCTGATCGCCGCGGTCGGCGAAATCTGCCAGCCCAACCGTCTTACCGTCGACAGAAATCGTGTACTTCCCGTCCTGAAGGCTGACCGTGGCTTCCGCGCCGGTCTTATCGGTTGTCATCTGTGCTTCCCTTTCTTTGCGGTGTGGGTCGTAGTCGCAGCCGAGCGGTCGGCAACGGTGGGGCGGGCAACCAGGGGCGCGGGCGTGTAATGGGCGAAGTCCCGTATCCGGCGCGAAGGCGCGGGTCTTTCTCGGTGAGCTGTAGGCGTCCAGCTGTTGTGAAGCGGCGCAGGCAACTTCGGCCGGCGCGACTTCAAGGTTGCTCATCGTCTACCCTTCGTCGCCGGGCCCTCATGCGGCGCCGTCAACAGCGACGGTACCCGGCGCACCTACTTGCGTGGGGGCCGCAGCACCTTCATGGCCAGCCGCATGACGGGCTCGGGCACGCGATCTTGCATCGACAGGGCGGTGTCGGCAACCCGCGATCGCAGCGGGGTGCCCCGCCCGAACACCCGGTTCAGGGCTCCCCCGGACGGCTCGAGCACGACATGCAGCGGCGGTGTGCCGACCGCGGCACCCAGCGCGTTGGAGATGACCATCCGTTGGATCTCGCTGGTTCCCTCAAAGATGGTGTACAGCTTGGCATCCCGATACCATTTCTCCACCGGATGATCGGTGATGTAACCCCAGCCACCCATGGTCTGGATAGCGCGCTCGGTGGCCTTGACCGCGACTTCGCTGGCGGCCATCTTCGACATCGAGCCCTCGCCGCGTTCGAAGGGAACATTGTTGGCCGCCATCCACGACGCGCGCCAGGTGAGCAGCCGCGCGGCGTCGATCTGGGTGGCCAGTTCCGCCAACGGAAAGGCGATGCCCTGGTTGTCGATGATGGGTCCGCCGAAGGCCTCGCGCTCGGTGGCGTACGCCGTCGCATACTCGAGCGCGGCGCGCGCGATGCCGATGGCCTGGGCGGCGACCATGGGTCGAGTCTGCTCGAAGGTCCCCAATGTTGCTGAGCCGGACCGCTTCCCGCCCGCCACGACTTCCCTGGCCTTGGCCAATTTATGTTCCAGCTTTTCCTGTCCGCCAAGCAGATTGGCGCCCGGAACGCGCACACCTTCGAAGAGCAACTCGGCCGTATGAGACGCCCGACAGCCAAGCTTGTCCAGTTTCCGCACCAGCTTGAGCCCGGGGGTACCGCCCGGCACCACGAACAGCGCCTGACCGCGATGGCCAAGCTCCTCGTCGACCACAGCGTTGACCACGTGCACGTTGGCGATGCCGCCGTTGCCGATCCACATCTTGTGGCCGTCGATGATCCAGTCGTCACCGTCGCGGCGCGCGTGGGTACGCAGGTTACGCACGTCGCTGCCGCCCTCCGGCTCGGAGATGGCCAGGGCGGCGAGCTTGAGATCCCCTGGCGTGCCGAAACATTCGGGCGCCCACTCCAGCATCTGCTCCGGCGAAGCGGCCTGGCCGATCGCCGACAGTGCCAGCGCCGGCATGACGATGGCCAAGCCGATCCCGGCGCAACCCCAGAACAGCTCCTCCATAAACATCGGTAGCGAGATGCCTGTCGGATCACCGATCAGATCGCGGTAGAACAGCGGGCTGTAGAAACCGCGCTGGGCCGCCTCCTCCAGCACGGCCCACGGGAATTCCTGTCGCTGGTCGTAGTCGAGAGCTACTGGGCGTACTACGGATTCGGCGAACTCGTGCGTGCGCCGGGCCAGGTCGTGTTGTGCTGCCGTCGGGGTCAGGTCGAACGTCATGGGTGCGCCTCTAGGTCGACAGACTGGTCTTGCCGACCCCGACTACCCCGTTGACCGGCTCAGCAAACTGCCGCCCCGGCCTTCGGCGAAGGTCAGGCAGCCGAACGGGGTTTGACTTGCGCCAGCGGCAGGTGCAGCACGACCGCGGCCACCCCGACCGACTCGTGCTCGTGACGTGCCAGCAGCGCCGCGTTCTCGGGCAGCTGTCGGGCATTGATCTCGCCGGCGGCGATACGCCGCAGGACGTCGTGTGCGTGAGCGAGCTGGTCACGCTTGCGGTACTGGCCACCCGGCAGCTTGACGCCGGCCCAGACGCCGTACTCCTCACGATGCGCGATGGCGTGTGCGGCGCAGCGGCGCTGCTGTGCCAACGGGCAGCGGCGCAGGCATTGGATGCGTGCCTCGGTGGCCGACCGCTCGTATGCGCGCGCCTTCGCGGCGCCGTCACCACCGTCGTCATCGGGGTAGCCGAACCAAAGTTCCGGGTTGGCTGCGCAGGGGTGTGCCATGTCGGTCTCCTTGTCAAGCGTGAAACGTAGGCAAAAGCGTATACAGAGCAAGCCGCCCGACGCAAGAGAAACGTGACAGAAACGTATATAACGATATCGGAGGCGGCGGCTGTGTAATATCCGGCCCATGGCCGGAGCGTGCGGTGACCCGTGAATCGGCCGGCGCGGCGATCCGCGCCTTGCGGGAATCACGCGATTGGTCGCTGGCCGACCTCGCCGCCGCGACCGGGGTCAGCATCATGGGTCTCAGCTTTCTCGAGCGTGGAGCCCGCAAGCCGCACAAAAGCACAGTTCAGAAGATTGAAAACGGCCTAGGCCTGCCGCCAGGCACCTACTCGCGGCTGTTGGTGGCCGCAGATCCGGACGCCGAGCTGGCCCGTCTGGTGGCCGCGCAGCCTCCGGCCCCCATGCCCGCGCGGCGCACCGGACCGGTGGTGGTCGACCGTCACAGCGACACAGAAGTGCTGGAAGGCTATGCCGAAGCACAGCTTGATGCCCTCAAATCCGTCATCGATCGGCTGCCTGCGACAACATCAAACGAATATGAGACGTATATTCTGTCTGTGATCGCGCAATGCGTGAAGGCCGAGATGCTCGCCGCCAGCTCCTGGCGGGTGGCCGTGAACGCCGGCGCCGACTCGACGGACCGGCTGATGGAGCACCTGCAAGCCTTGGAGGCGACGCGCACGGCGCTGCTGAAGCGGATGCCCAGCAGCCTGAGCGCCCGCTTCGACCGGGCATGCGCACAGTCGTCGTTGCCGGAGACCATCATCGCCGCACTGGTCGGCGTCGACGTCGACGAGATGTGGGACATCCGCAATCGCGGGGTGATCGCGCCGGGTGCTCTCCCCCGCGTACGTGCCTTCACCGATGCGTTCGAGTCGGGCCGACAAGGCGCGGCCCGAGACGACGAGGGGGCATCGTGAGTCAAAGCGAAGTCGAGGCGTTGAGCCGTGCCCATCAACTATTCGCCGGCGGCAGCCGGCCGTCGTCGCTCGTCGCGGACACCGCGCATTACCGCGACGTGTTGCAGCGAGCCGCCCGGCTGAGCGGCAAGCACGTGCACGGCGGATACCAACTCGCGGTGAACCATAGCCGGCAACGCCTCGCCGCGGCGGCCGACACCGACACCGCGGCCACCGACATCATCGCCGGCGCGCATCGCGATCGAGCACAGGCCGGCGACCTGACCCGAAGCGTCCTGAACGCGGCCCTCGCGGATGCCGCCACGAGGCCGGCAACACCATTGGCGCAGCGGGAGGCGATGCGTCGCCGCGCAACTCGCCTGCGTACCCAGCGGGCCCACGTCGTGTCGGCGCGGTTGCGTGCCCGACGTCGCCACGCGGAACTGCTGGCCTTGCGCTATCGGCTCCGGCACGACCGGCGGCTGGGACTATCAGGACTGCGGGGCCTACCGAACGACCGCGCCGCACTGGCGGTGCGCGCCGCACTGTCCCGCCTGGGCCAACCGTATGTATGGGGCGCGACCGGTCCCGACCAGTTCGACTGTTCGGGCCTGGTGCAGTGGAGCTACGCGCAGGCCGGTATTCACCTGGATCGCACCACCTATCAGCAGATCAACGACGGGATCCCGGTGCCCCGCTCTCAGGTGCGACCCGGTGATCTGGTGTTTCCGCACGCCGGCCATGTGCAGCTGGCCATCGGAAACAACCTGGTGGTGGAAGCGCCCTACTCGGGTGCCATGGTGCGAATAAGCCGCCTGGGCAACAACATTGCGATCCGCCGACCGATATGACAAGCCAAGACCGCCCGGCAATGCGGGCACGACGAAAAGGGTGAGCCGATGCCGGAACAACCCGGACCTTCGTTAGAGGCCGTCGAGGCGCGTCAGTCGGCGCTGGCAAGTCAGCACGGCGCCGCGTCGGAAGCCGACCGTGTGCTGAACGAAGTGCTGACCAGCGCTCACGAGGCGGCGCGCGAGAGCGTCAGGCGACTGGACTCCATCGCCGAGCAGATCGACCGCGCGACCGTGAACCAGGCGGATCTTGCCCTCGATACGCCCATGGGGGCGCGCGAGTTTCAGAAGTTCCTCATGGCCAAGCAACGTGAGATCGCGTCGGTAGTGGCTCAGGCCCGCGAATTCGATCACGCGAAAAAGGCCGTGTTGCAGAGCCTTCAAGCCCAGTACGCCGCCGATAGCGGCTAGCGGGAACTAGTCCACACCGTGCAAACCAGTGAATTGTCGGCAGCTATGCGCCTGAGTACAGTCGCCGGACATGGAGGGGTCGCGCCATTTCTCGCAGCAGCGTCCACGCAGGCTGCAGCGCCGCCTACCCTTCTGATGTCGGCGTATGACGACCTGCTTGCCGCGGTCAAATACGTCCGAGATCGCACCGGTGATCAGAACGCATGGCAAGCGGGATTGGCGCCGGCCGAAATCAACGCCGTGATCACCCCCACCACCCGCCCCGAACAACTCGAGGCAATCCTGCGCAAGATCCACCAACAGCACCCCGGCGTCTTCGGAGCCGCAACAACGGCCGACCCGTCCGCAACGCACCCGTCCGCTGAAACCGCGCCGCAACCCGATGGCGAGACCGGCGCTGCGGCGGACGCCATCGCCAACGCCGAAGCCGCTCTCGCGCAACAGAACTCAGCGAGCTCGCAGCTGGACATGCAGGTGGTCTCGGCGATCCTGAACGCGCACCTGCGTGCGGTCGACGGCAGGGAAGCCCTCACCAAACTGCAACACGAAACCGAAGCCGCGGTACGGAGCAGATCGGACCTCGATACCCCGGCGGGCGCACGCGATTTCCAGCGGTTCCTCATCGGCAAGCTCCGAGACATTCGCGCGGTCGTCCTCGGCGCCAGCCTGGATGACACGTCGAAGTCAGCGCTGATGGCGGCCTGGACGTCGCTGTACGACGCCTCCAAAGGCGAACAGGATCCCCACGGCGAACAGCCGCGAGCCGCGGTGCCCGTCGGTGATACACCCGCGGTCGACGCGACCGACGATCTCGATACCGAATGGGATCCGTTGCTGGACTCCTTTTTGGCCGACGACAACGGGCTGCTCTCGGGGGATGCGTCCGGGCCCGATCCGATCGCGGGCGCCGCCATGCCGCCCCCGTTGCCACCGCCGATGGCGCCCGCCATGCCCAGCTTTGGTGGCGGTTCACTTCCGGGGCTTGGTTCCACCGGCGGCTGGGAAGCGCCCGGCGGCCTTCCGCTCGCCGGACTGCAAGGCGGCGACGGAACCGATCCCGCTGTCGACGAACTGGCCGACGAGGAGCTGCCGGACGCCCAAGACCAGGACCCGAGTGCACACGACCTTTCGACCGACGCCGGCGACGGGCCCACCGACCAGCAGGGCACACCCGACGAGCCGCCGGTCGGTCCGACGCCGGTGACCTTGCCCGACGGGGAAACAGCGACAGCCGCCACCCCGCAATTGGCGGCGGCGATCACGGCCGCCGTCGGCGGCACCCCGATAGCGGAAGCCTTCCAACAGCAGGGCATGACGATTCCCCCACCGGGAACCGCCGTTCCCAACCCCGTCGATTCCCTGCGGTTGAGTCCCGGCGATATCGGTATGTTCACCGACCGACACGCCCTCGCCCTTGGCCCTGGCAAGGCGCTTCTCGACGGCCAAATTCAACACATCGCCACCGTGAGCGGGCCGAGCTTCCTAGGCTGGGAGCATCCGCCGGCGGCGACCGCGGCAATGACGCCGGCCAAGCCTGACCCACCGACACCTACCCGGCCGGCGACCTCGTCGACCACCTGACAGAAATGAACTCGCCGGCAAAACCGGCGGGAGTAAACGGGAGAAGCGGATGGCAGATTCGATTCATATAGTGCCTGCGCACCTGCGTCAGGCTGCCGCGCACCACCAGGACACATCGGAGTATTTGCGTACCGTGCCGTCGTCGCACGCCGCCATCCAAGAGAGCCTCGATTCGCTGGGGCCGATCTTCAGTGAATTGCGCGACGCGGGCCGTGAGCTGTTGGAACTTCGACGTCAGTGTTATGAGCAGCAAGCTGCTGACCACGCCGATCTGGCCGACAAGTTGACCGCTTCGGCGACGATGTGGGAACAGCACGAGCAGGAGGCGGCAGGTAAGTTCGGCGACATCGTCGACCGCGGTCGATGACCGACGCGAATCCCGCTTTTGACACTGTTCACCCGAGTGGACACATCCTTGTCCGCTCTTGCCGCGGCGGTTATATGCACAGCGTCGCGCTGAGCGAAGAGGCGATGGAAACCGACGCCGAGACGCTGGCGCAGGGCATCCTGCTGACCGCCGACGTGTCGTGCCTCAAAGCGTTGCTGGAAATTCGTGAGGAGATCGTCGCGGCCGGGCATACCCCCTCCGCGGAGGTCCCGACCCCCCGCGATCTGGATGCGGCGATTGAGAAGTTGCTGGCGCACAAATTGCGGCGGCGTAACGGCGCGCGGTAGTCGAATGTCAGGGCAGCTGCCGGCCTAGCGCAGCCACGGCTTGGCTGCGTTGGGATCGGGAGCGATTCCGGTCGGCGGTTCTACCGGATTGGGGCCGAACAACTCTCGCGCGCGAGCGAGCAAGGTGCGCACCTCGTCGAGTTGCTGCTGCAGTGCAGAATCAGCCATGTCCTCACGCTACCCAGGGCCTCGCGACCGCACAATTCACTGACCGCACAAGTCGCCCGCCAGGTCCCGGTACGCTTAGCCGGTGGCGGTCTTCGGTCGGATGTCGGCGCGCCAACGCCTCCGGAGAGCTACCCGGGAATCACTGGCGACCCCGGCTTTCAGCTCCCCTGTCGACTGCACCCCGTGGGTGACAGGCGGGTTGTGGCCTGCCGAATTGTCGACGATCACGGCCGAAACTGCCACTCTCGCTGAGTATCTCAAGGCCGACCTGGAGCGAATTGCTCACGCCGCCAATGATCAGTTGAAGTTGCTCAAGCGAGCGGGAATGACCGACCTATCCCGCCAGGCGGCAGAGGCGCGCGTCATCGACGAGGCTCGCGGCCGCGCCGTGCGCCGAGTCGAATCGACGATTCGTTACCTGCATGCGGTGCAGAGCGGAGCCCAAACGCCCCCTGCTCCCCCACCGAGGGTCGAGCCGTCCAGGGCCGACCTGGAAAAAACGCAGGTGCTGCCCGCAATCCGCGAGGTCAAGCCCATCGTCGAAGCGCCCGCACCGAGCGCACCCACGCCATCCCCACGTCCGGGCAGGAGACGTCGTCGCCGAGCGGCCGCGCTCGAGCAGGTCGCCGACATCGGCACGCCGCAGGCACCCGAGCAGGAAGCCCCTGCCGACGGCCCCACCCCCATCACCGCCGACGTGTCACATCTCGACGAGACACAAGTCATCCCGGTGGTCAGGGCCGAGCCCGTTTCGCCGCTGCCCGAGCCGGCTCCGGATCAGGCCGATTCCGGTCGCCACCACGCGATCGTCGAGCCGGCCGTCGTCGAGCCGGACGCCGTCGAGGACGAGCCCACCGCCGCCGCCGAGGGGTCCCATCTCGAGGAGACGCAGGTCATTCCCGTGGTCACCCCGGCGATGTTCGAGGCGCCGACGCAGCGTGCGCCGGAGTCGACGCCGGATCAGGCCGACTCCGGTTGTCACCGCGTGGTCGTTGACGAGACGGTCGTCGTTAAGGCGGAGCCGCAGGTGGTCCCGCCGGAAGCCGTGGCCGACGCCACGCCCGCCGCCGCCGACGTCACCCCTGCCGCCGCCGAGAACGCCACCCGCGCCGCGGCCGAAGCCGAAACCGCCGCCTTCCCCGCCGCCCGGCCGCGCAGCGAAAAGCCTTTGACCACAACAGGATTGGACAACGCACGGCTGAACAGGCTGCTCGAATTCGTGGTCCGGCAGGAGCCACGCGTGAATTGGGCGATCGGAGATCGCGCTGACGGCACGACGGTACTGGTCACCGATCTGGCGCACGGATGGATACCCTCAGGCATCACCCTTCCGGCCGGCGTGCGCTTGTTGGAACCCGAGCGTCGCACCGGCGGGGTCGCCACACTGATCGGCGAAACGGCGCGTGTCGTCACTTACGCTCCCGGCGATTCGTTGCATCGCTCGGTGGATTTCGCCGCGACAACGTCGTCGGTCGAGCCCCGCGCGCTGCCCGCGATCGAGGATTTGGCGAGCGTGCTGAGTGCGGCCACATGTGGGCGTGACGATCTGCCCAAGATCGTGCCGAGGCTGGCACAAGCCGCCGCCGCGGGAACGTTTGTCGTCGACCAGGAGGTCGACGTGCTGCGGGTACATCTCGATACCGCGCGCTACCAGCTGCTCGTGCAGTATCCAAACGTCAATCCCGCGCTCCTGCTCAAGTGCTTATTGATGGCCGCCACCGAGGGCATCGCCAGCGGAGACGCGGTGTCGGCGAACTACCACCTCGCCTGGTATCAAAAGCTCGCCGGGTGAGCGCCCAACAAGTTGGGCGCAAACCTGCTCGCGTGTGAATTGACGCTGGTCGGAGGGGTCGACGATACTGGCATGGTGGCGGGTTCGGGCAGTCGCGCGAATCTCAGCGAGAAGGATCTCGTCGAATCGGTTCTTCGGGAACTGAGCGAGGCGGCCGACAAGTGGGAAGCCCTGGTAGCGCAGGCCGAGGCCGTCACCTACAGCGTCGACCTGGGCGACATTCACGCGGTGGCGAATTCCGACGGCCGGTTGCTGGAACTGACTTTGCATCCCGGGGTGATCACCGGATACGGCCACGGCGAGTTGGCCGAAAGACTGAACCTCGCGATCACCGCGCTGCGCGAGGAGGCCGAGGCCGAGAACCGGGCGAGCTACGGCGGCCCGCTGCACTGACGGCCGCGTTTCACGCGCTCATCGACCGGTGCTTGGACCGGGTGGGCCCCGGCTCTCTTCGCGCGTTCGTCGCGCTCATCGACCGGTGCTTGGACCGGGTGGGCCCCGGCTCTCTTCGCGCGTTCGTCGCGCTCATCGACCGGTGCCGGGAGGCCCGGCGAAAGCCTGCGCGATCTCCAGCCAGCGCTGGGCGTCGGCCCCATGCGCGGTGATGTTGAGGGCGCTGAGCGGGCGGCGCTGAGTGACCAGAAAGCAGAAGTCTTCGGCGGAACCGCTGACTCGCTGGGCCGCGTCGGGTGATCCCCAGCTCCACGTGTCGCCGCTGGGTCCGCGCAGCTCGACGAGGAACGGCTCGGCCGGTGGCTCCAGATTGTTCACGAAAAACGCGTAGTCGCGGGTGCGCACCCCTAGATGGGCGATCGACCGGAGCCGGTCGGTGGCCACCCTCTTGACCCCCAACGCGTCGGCGACGTCCAGCCCGTGGGCCCACGTTTCCATCAACCGCGCGGTAGCCATTGACGCTGCACTCATCGGCGGCCCGAACCAGGGAAGTTTGCGCCCGGCGGGAACCAACAGCAGTTCGTCGTGCAATCGGGCGCGCGTGGCCCGCCAATCGGCCAGCAGTTCGGCCGGCGCCAGAGCCGCCAACTCTTCGGCGCCCGCGTCGACGAAGCCGGTCGGGTCGGCCGCGGCGGCCTTGAGCTCTTCGGCGAAGCCGGCCTCATCGGTGACCGAGGTCAGCGCGACCCGGTCGGTCCACCACAGGTGGCCGATCTGGTGGGCGATGGTCCAGCCGGGCGCGGGCGTCGGATCGGCCCAGCGTTCGGCCGGCAACGGCGCAACCAGGGCGTCAAGCTCATCGCTTTCGGCCCGTAGGTCCGCCACGATCGGTTCGAGACCCGCCATCATCGCCTCCGCTCGTCGGTTGCGCCCGCCGGGTAACGATTATTCGCCTGCTCCGTGCGCCGGCCCAGGAAGCTGTGCATGGCCAGGCCGACCAGGTACAGCCCCGACCCGAACAGCGCGAATGCGGGTGCGTGCCCGTCGTCGGGAATCAAGATGGCGGCCACCGTGATTGAGACGATGAACGCGACCCAGAACAGTGCGTCCTGTACGGCGAACACATGCCCGCGAAGAGCGTCGTCGACGTCCATCTGGATCGCGGTGTCGGCGCAAAGCTTGACCATCTGGCCGGTGACGCCGAGCAAAAAGCCGCACGCGACCATGACCGGGAGCAGCAGCTCGGCGCCGGCGACCTCGATGATGGCCGACGCCGCCAACGCACCGTTGGCCGTCGCGTAACGGCCCCATCGGCGGATCGCCGGCGGTGTCAGGACATTGGCCAAAAACGCGCCCAGCCCCGCGGCGCCGAAGAACAGTAACGCGGTGCCGAATCCCCCACCCTCGAGGTTGGGCATGTGATGGACCAGCAACAAGACCAGCAACGAGTTGATGCCGACGACCATCCGGTGGGTGGCCAACCCGGACAGGGTGGCGGCGACCGTGGGACGCTGCGCCACCGTCCGCGCGCCGTGCAGCCAGCCGGTGATCACCGCGTAGATGACCGGTCCGTGGATCGCTCGCCAGGTGTCGTCGGGGCCCAACGCCCGGGCACCGAATCGCCACGACAACAGCAACGCGATCGACACGGGAACCGCGGTGAGGAACACGATCGCCGAGGCGCCCTTGTCGCTGGCCCCGAAGATGAACCGGGGCACCAGCATGAAGTTTGCGCCGAAGAACGCTGCGATAGCTCCGGACGCGGTGGCGACCGAGTTCATCGTCACCACTTGCTCCCGCGGAACCACGTGCGGCAGCGACGCCGACAGCCCGGATCCGACGAACCGGGACAGCCCGTTGGCGAACAGGGCCCCCAGCAATAGCGGCAAGTCGCCGGCCCGCACCGCGAGGATCGTGCCGATCGCGGCGAACAGGATCAGCCGACCCACGTTGGCACCGACGAGCACCAGGCGCCGATCCCAACGGTCCATCAGTGCACCGGCGAAAGGTCCCAACAGCGAATACGGCAAGAACAGAACCGTGAAGGCGCGCGCGATGGACATCGGATCGGCAGCCCGATCCGGGTTGAACAGCAGCGCCCCGGCCAGCGCCGCCTGGAACAAACCGTCGCCGAACTGGCTCGCCACCCGCACCTGCAGCAGCCGCCAGAAATCTGGCAAAGCGCGCACCGACCGCCAGACTTCGACGGGTGCGCTGGACTGCATCCGAGTTGGAATCACGAAACCGACTTCCACGATTGGGGTTGGCAAAGCTCGCGCGGTCAAAGCCATCCCAATAACAGTACAAATCTTCGCGGCCCACCCCGTCGATTGCCCTGGGGCGACCGGGCACCGGATGCGATGATGGTCTGGTGCCGCCGCCGGAGGACCCAGAGGACTACGTCGCACCCGCCGCGCAACGCGTGCGCGCGGGCACCTTGCTGCTCGCCAACACCGATCTCCTCGAACCGACGTTTCGGCGCAGCGTGATCTACATCGTCGAGCACAACGACGGCGGCACGCTGGGTGTCGTGCTGAACCGCGCCAGCGAAACCGCGGTGTACAACGTGTTGCCACAGTGGACCAAGCTGTCGGCCAAGCCGAAGACGATGTTCATCGGGGGCCCGGTGAAGCGTGACGCCGCGCTGTGCCTGGCGACGCTGCGCATCGGCGCCGACCCGCACGACGCGCCGGGCCTGCGGCACGTGGACGGCCGGGTGGTGATGGTCGATCTGGACGCCGAGCCCGACGTGATCGCGCCGCTGGTCGAAGGGGTGCGGATCTTCGCGGGATACTCGGGCTGGACTATCGGTCAGCTTGAAGGCGAGATCGAACGCGACGATTGGATTGTGTTGTCCGCCTTGCCATCCGACGTGCTAGTCGGACCGAGGTCGGATCTGTGGGGCCAGGTCCTGCGTCGCCAGCCGCTGCCGCTTTCGCTGCTTGCCACCCACCCCATCGACGTCAGCCGAAACTAGGGCCTCTCCCCCAGTTCAGATCAGTGGCACGACTGCGTGCAGCCGGCGCAGCTGCCGGCACACGCGGGCGCCGCCGCCTCCTGGCGCAGCGCGAACCGCGCGCTCTGCCAGGAACCCGCGGCCAGCGTTCCCAGTGCGCCCACGACACAGACGATGAGCACAATCAGCGCGGTAGCCGGGACCGCGGCCATGGCCACCACGCCTCCGGCGGCCAGCATCACCGCGACCGCCAGCTGGGTCGGCGCCATCGCGCGCAGCGCCAATGCAGTGGCGCCGGAACTCCGGTTGTGTGCAAGCGACCAAGTGCCGAACCCCGCCGAGGCCGCCGCCGCACACATGCACAGCACGCCCGCAATCAGCATGCGCTCACAATACGAGCCGGTTTACCGGCGCGCGAATCCGGCTCGGCGGGTGTCGGTGCCGCCGTCGTCAGTGCTGCAGGAACGAGAAGTTCGGGAGCGGGGGCAGGCCCGGCACCATGGCCAGCAGGCTGGGCGTGCGCTGCTGACCCGCCATGGGTGCCTGCGCGGGGAGCCCGACCGGCGCCGCGGGCGAGGTCTGGGCGAGCGGTACGAGCGGGCTTGCGGCCGGTGCCGGGGCGACCGGAGCCGGAGCAACTGGAGCCGCGACCGGCGCCGGGGCAACCGGGGCAGCGACTGGAGCCGGCGCGGTGGGAGCCGGTGCGGGCAGCCCGACCGGAGAGGCAGCGCGCGCCGGGGCGGGCGCACCGGGCGCGCTCACGCGGAACCCGTTGATGATGGCGTCGGTGGCCGGTGCGTCGGCGACGCTCACCGCGCGATCGGTGGTCACCGACAGCGACACGAGATACTTGTCGGGTCCCGACGAGGCGATGACGTGGCGCCGCGACGTGTTGAGCGTCAAGTCACCGTCGCGATAGGTGCCTTCGACGACCGACGACGGGAAGCCACCGAAATCGGCCATCGAGGCGTTGGTGGGCTGCCATGCCAGCAGTTTCTGGCTGTCGACGTAGCCGTGGGTGATGGCCTCTTTCGGATCGAAGGTGCCGACCAGCTTGTACACCACGACCTGGGCGTTCGATGAGTAAATGCTGCTGCCCTGCCGGTCGGCGATGACCGCGAACGCATCGGGCACGTTGGGATCAGGCACCTGGGTCCAGCGCGCGGGCACCGGCAACGTGATGTCGAGTGCCTTGAAGCCCTGGGCCTTCTGGGGTTCGAGCTTCACGCCCTTCGACTGCAGGAATTCGCGGATCGTTCCGGACGTCGCGGGAGCCGGGGCCGGAGCCGCCGGCGTGGCAGCGGCCGGTGCCGTGGTGCCCGGGACGGCGGCGGTGGCCGGCGGGACGATCTGATTGCCGGCCGGCGGGGCCGCGAGGTATCTGCTCGGCGGCACCAGCTCGGGCCCGAGGTTCTGCGGCGCCGGCGCGGGAACCGCGGGGACGGGTGCTGGCGCAGGAGGCAACGGGTCTGCGGATGCCGTGCCGCCCACAACAACCGCCAGGCCCATCAGGCCAGCGACCATACCGCCGAGGAGTGCCCGGTGGACGGGGACGATCTCAATCATCTGCGTCGGTCCTTCCAATGGCTCGGTACCAGAAGCCGTCGATAGTGGCTGACTGTAACTACAGGTCAACGGCGGTGAACAGGCTCGAAACACACCTGGGATGAACCTCTGATCGGTGCGCAATGGAACCGAGATCAACCTGTGGCCGGCGGCCCCGTCGTGTCGGTCCTTATACCCTGTTCAGGTGACCGACTCCCCGACCGCTTCGCCAGCAAGCAACTCTGGCGCCGCCCCGGCCGACTCCGACGCGCCGCCGTATCGCTACACCGCGGCGCTGGCGGGCCGTATCGAAGGCGTGTGGCAGGAGAACTGGGCGAAGCTGGGAACGTTCAACGTGCCCAACCCGGTCGGTTCGCTGGCTCCGCTGGACGGCGCCGCCGTCCCGGACGACAAGTTGTTCGTGCAGGACATGTTTCCTTACCCGTCGGGGGAGGGTCTGCATGTCGGCCACCCGCTGGGCTACATCGCAACAGACGTGTACGCCCGCTACTTCCGGATGACCGGCCGTAACGTGTTGCATGCGTTGGGGTTTGATGCCTTCGGACTGCCCGCAGAGCAGTATGCGGTGCAGACCGGCACCCACCCGCGCACCCGGACCGAGGCCAACGTGGTGAATTTCCGGCGCCAACTGGGGCGCCTGGGCCTCGCCCACGACAGCCGGCGCAGCTTCTCCACCACCGACGTCGAGTTCTACAAGTGGACCCAGTGGATCTTCCTGCAGATCTACAACGCCTGGTTCGACACCGCCGCCAACAAGGCCCGCCCCATCGCCGAGCTGGTCGCCGAATTCGAGTCCGGTGCCCGCGCCCTCGAGGACGGGCGGGACTGGGCCGGCTTGTCGGCGGGGGAGCGGGCCGACGTGATCGACGGCCACCGGCTGGTCTATCGGGCCGACTCGATGGTGAACTGGTGTCCCGGCCTGGGCACCGTGCTGGCCAACGAAGAGGTCACCGCCGACGGCCGCAGCGACCGCGGCAACTTCCCTGTCTTCCGGAAACGATTGCGGCAGTGGATGATGCGGATCACCGCGTACTCCGATCGGCTGCTCGACGACCTCGAGGTGCTGGACTGGCCCGAACCCGTCAAGACCATGCAGCGCAACTGGATCGGCCGATCCACCGGCGCCAAAGCGCTGTTCGCGGCCGCCGGGCGCGACGGCGAGACGGTCGATATCGAGGTGTTCACCACCCGGCCCGACACGTTGTTCGGCGCCACCTACTTGGTGCTGGCGCCCGAGCACGACCTGGTCGACAAGTTGGTGGCGGCCGCCTGGCCGGAGGGCACCGACCCGCGCTGGACGTATGGCGCGGCCACACCCGGTGCGGCCGTTGCCGCCTACCGGCAGGCGATTGGGTCGAAGTCCGACCTCGAGCGCCAGGAAAGCAAAGCGAAGACCGGCGTCTTCTTGGGCAGTTACGCCGCCAATCCCACCAACGGGAAGCCCGTGCCGATCTTCATCGCCGACTATGTGTTGGCCGGATACGGAACCGGGGCGATCATGGCGGTCCCCGGCCACGACCAGCGCGACTGGGACTTCGCCCACGAATTCGGCCTTCCGGTCGTGGAAGTCATTGCCGGCGGCGACATTTCGGAATCCGCCTACGCCGGTGACGGGGTACTGGTCAACTCCGGCTACCTCGACGGATTGGATGTGGCCGCGGCCAAGGAAAAGATCACCGCCCGCTTGGAGGCCGATGGCCGCGGCTGGGCGCGCGTCGAATTCAAGTTGCGCGACTGGCTTTTCGCCCGGCAGCGTTACTGGGGCGAACCGTTCCCCATCGTCTACGACTCAGACGGACGTGCGCATGCACTCGACGAGGCCGCACTGCCGGTCGAGCTGCCCGACGTGCCGGATTACTCGCCGGTGCTGTTCGACCCCGACGACGCCGACAGCGAGCCCTCACCGCCGTTGGCCAAGGCGACGGAGTGGGTGCACGTCGAGCTGGACCTGGGCGACGGCCTGAAGCCCTACAGCCGGGACACCAACGTGATGCCGCAGTGGGCGGGCAGCTCCTGGTATGAACTGCGCTACACCGATCCGCATAATTCGGAAAGGTTCTGCGACAAGGAGAATGAAGCCTACTGGATGGGTCCGCGACCGGCCGAGCACGGGCCGCAGGATCCGGGCGGGGTCGACCTGTACGTCGGCGGCGCCGAGCACGCGGTGCTGCATCTGCTGTATGCGCGGTTCTGGCACAAGGTCCTATACGACCTGGGCCATGTGAGTTCGCGGGAACCTTACCGTCGGCTGGTCAACCAGGGCTACATCCAGGCTTTCGCCTACACCGACGCGCGCGGGTCTTACGTGCCGGCCGAAGAAGTGGTCGAACGCGACGGCCGCTTCGTCTACCCGGGGCCCGGGGGAGAGGTCGAAGTCTTCCAGGAATTCGGGAAAATCGGCAAGAGCCTGAAGAATTCGATCTCGCCCGACGAGATCTGCGACGACTACGGCGCTGACACACTGCGGGTCTACGAGATGTCGATGGGCCCGCTGGAGGCGTCCCGGCCGTGGGCGACCAAGGACGTCGTAGGAGCGCACCGCTTCCTGCAGCGCGTGTGGCGGTTGGTGGTCGACGAGCAGACCGGTGACACCCGCGTGGTCGGCGGGCCCGCACAAGCGTTGGCGACCGGCACGCTTCGAGCGCTGCATCGCACCATCGCCGGTGTCGCGGAAGACTATGCCGCACTGCGCAATAACACCGCCGCGGCCAAACTCATCGAATACACCAATCATCTCACCAAGGAGCACCGTGACGCGGTGCCGCGCGCGGCGGTCGAGCCGCTGGTGTTGATGTTGGCGCCCCTGGCCCCGCACATGGCCGAGGAATTGTGGCTGCGACTGGGCCACGAGACCCCGCTGGCGCACGGTCCGTTCCCGGTCGCCGACCCCGCCTATCTGGTCGATGACACGGTGGAGTACCCGGTGCAGGTGAACGGCAAGGTGCGCGGCCGAGTGCAGGTGGCCGCCGACGCCGATCAGGACACCCTGAAGGCCGCGGCGCTCGCCGATGAAAAGGTTCAGGCGTTCTTGGCGGGGGCAAACCCGCGCAAGGTGATCGTGGTCCCCGGCCGGCTGGTCAATCTGGTTGTGTAGCGGCGCCTAATGCTGGGCGGGCCGCAGCACCACCTCGTGCATGTGACCGTCGGGCGGGGTGGCTACCGCATTGGCGACCGCGGTCGCGACAGTTTCGGGCTTCAAAAACTTGGCGGGGTCGTAGGTGCCGCCCTCGAACTCGACGAGTTCGCGCTGCATGTCGCTGTCGGTCCGGCCCGGATAGATCGTCGTCACCCGCAAATCGGATTCATCGCTGCGCAGCGAATCCGCGAAGGCGCGCAGCGCAAACTTACTTGCCGAGTACGACGCCATACTCCGCGAAGCGTTGCGGCCCGCCCCGGAGTTGATGAACACCACCTGGCCGTGCGCTTGTCGCAGCGCCGGCAACAGCGCCAGCGTGAGTTCCACCGGTCCAAAGACGTTTACCGCGAACGTGGCACGCCATTCGTCGACGTTCGATTCGGCGACACTGCCGGGTATGGACAATCCCGCGTTGTGCACCAGCACGTCGAGTTCGTCCACGATCTCGCAGGCGGCTTCGATGTCCTCGGAGTCGGTGAGGTCCAGCGGAAACGTGGTGGCGCCGAGCCGCTCTGCGACCGCGTCGAGCCGCTCGGATGGTCGGCCGGCCAGCAGCAGGGTGTGCGTGGGGGCCAGCGCTGTGGCGATTGCCGATCCGATACCGCCGCCGGCGCCGGTGATGAGTACATTGGGCATGCCCTGCAGCTTACCGACCGTACCGAGCGGAGACGAAAAGCCTTGCGGTAAAGCTGTTTTCAAGCTTCCTTGCGCGCGGGCGGCACGCCGGCGGGTCCGGACGTCGGGTCGCCGGACGCCAGCCGCTCCAGCGGCGCCAGCGCCTGCATCAGGGTGTTGAGGTCGGACGTCGGGAGCTGGCTCAGCATCGCGGCCAAAGAAGCGCGTCGATTGGCCAGCGATTCACCGTGAACGGCACGCCCCCGCGGGGTGATGTCCACGAGCACCGCACGCAGGTCGGACGGGTCGCGGGAACGCTTGACCAGCCCTATCTTCTCCAGCCGGCGGATCGCCACGGTCGTGGTGGGAGTCCGCACCCGTTCGTGTGCGGCGAGATCGGTCATCCGAATCGGGCCCTGGTCGAGCAACGTGACCAGAATCGACAACTGCGCCAGGGTCAGTTCCCCTGCCGCCACGCCGCTGGGGTCCCCACGGCGAAGAATGGCGAACAATTTGGACAGCGCTCGGTGCAAACCTTCCGCGAGCTCGGCTACCTCGGCCGGGTTCGATTCGCTGTCTGACATAAATCGGGAGTCTATCCCGATATGAGTTGCCTACAAGGGAGCTATTGCCCACTAGTTATCTGGGATCAAAGGACTTGCGACAAAAACCGCTGCAGCCGTTCGGTCTGTGCGGCTTCGAATATCTGCTCAGGAGGGCCCGATTCCACGACCTTGCCGTGATCCATAAACATCACGGCGTCGGATGCCGACCGCGCGAAACCCATTTCGTGGGTTACCACAACCATTGTCATGCCGCCGGCGCCGAGGTCGGCAATGAGCTGCAGTACTCCCTTGACCATTTCGGGATCCAGCGCCGAGGTCGCCTCGTCGAAAAACATCACCTGCGGCGCCATCGCCAGCGCACGGGCGATCGCCACTCGCTGTTGTTGGCCGCCCGACAGCATGCCGGGGCGGGCAGCGGCCTTGTGCTTCAGGCCAACTCGATCCAGCTGTGCCAACGCCAAGTCGCGGGCCTCGTCGGCGGGGAGACGCCGCAGCTTTCGTGGCGCCATCGCGACGTTGTCCAGCACGCTGCGGTGCGGAAAGAGATTGAAATGCTGGAACACCATGCCGATACGCTGACGCAGCTCGTCGGGATCGTCGCGCAGCACCGATCTGCCATCCAGCAGAATGTCGCCGCTGTCGGGCTCATACAAGCGGTTCAGGGTGCGCAGCAGTGTCGACTTGCCCGAGCCGGACGGCCCGATGACCGCCACAGTGCTGCCCGCGGGCACCTCGAGATCGACGCCCCGCAGCACCTTGCTTCCGCCCAGGGTTTGGTGAACGTCTTTGGCCGCCAGCGAGACTGACACTCGCCCGTGGATGCCGGGGGTCACGTGATTTCCTGGCCGAACGTCGTCGCCAACATGTCGGCGTCGTCCTCGGGCTTGGCGGTGCGGCGGCCGCGGCGCAGGCGGGTGTCGATGTAGTTGACCAAATGTGTTAGCGGGATGGTCAGTAGCAGGTAGAAGAGGCCGGCGGCCACCAACGGCGACAAGCTGCCGGTCTGTGCGTTGAGGTCTCGCCCGACCTGGAACAGTTCACGCTGGTCGGCGATCAGGCCCAGGAAGTACACCAGTGCGGAGGCCTTCAACAGCCCGATCGCCTGATTGACCAGGGCGGGGAGCACGCGCCGGATTCCCTGCGGTACCACCACCAGCCGCATGGCGGTGACATAGCTGAAGCCGAGCGCCCGGGACGCTTCCAGTTGGCCGGGATCGACGCTTTGAATTCCGGAGCGCAGGATTTCGCCGATATAGGCGGCGGCCATCAATCCCAGTGCGGCGATGCCGAGCGGATAGGGATTCTTGTTGGTCAGGCCACTGACCAACGGGCCGATGCCCATCCCGATGAGCAAGATGATCACCACTTCGGGCAGGCCGCGGAAGATGTCGGTGTACACGCGCGCCGGCCAGCGCAACCAGCGCCGGGTGGAGATCCCCGCCATCGCCAGCACCATTCCGAACGCCAGGCCGATGACGAGGGCGCTGTTGGTCAGGATCAGGGTGTTGGGCAATCCTGTGGTGAACAGCATGGGGATGGCTTGCCGGTACATGTCCCAGTCGAAGAAGGAGTCACCCAACTGCGCCAGGGGTGATTTCGGTGCGGGCGGGCCCGCCGACGAACGGTGTTGCTTCGCGATCGCGGCGAAGTCCGGCAACTTGGGGATGGGCGCGGCCTTGGAGCCGGGTTTCCAGCCGGGCGGCACCGTCCGGGGCACCCACTGGGTGTACAGGTGCGCCCAGGTGCCGTCGGCGATGACGGCGTCCAGCCCGGAATTGAGCGCATCGATCAACGGCTTGTTGCCCTTGGCGACCGCGTAAGCCACGAAATTGCCTGGGCTGTAGGTGTTCGCGGCGACCACCGCGGGATCGCCAGGGCGAATGACGGTCGCCGCCAGGGTTCCGGGCGCTACCCAGGCATCGATTTGGCGGGACTTGAGGCTGGCGTACAGGGTGGCGAAGCCCGGATACTTCACGGGTTGCAGATGCAATACGTCGACGACGTAGGACTCCTCAACGGTGCCTTGCACGACGCCGATGCGCTGGCCGGCCGCGAGGTCGCGGAATTTGTGGATCGCGGAACCCGGCGGCACTACCAGCGAGTAGAAGCCGAAGTCGTAGCCGTTGGTGAAGGAGACGGTACGCCGACGCGCATCGGTGGCCTTCACCGCCGCCGAACCCACGTCGAAGCGCCGGGACGCCACTTGCGCCAGCAGCGCGGAAAAGTCGGTGCTGACGAAGCGGACCTGCAGGCCCAGCTTGTCGGCGATGGCGCGCAGCAGTTGGTTGTCGAAGCCGCTGAATTCACCGGTGGGGTTGATGCAGATGTTGGGCGGGGCGTCCGACAGCGTGCCGATGGTCAGGAGTCCCGGCGTGCCGAGGCCCAGGGAGCCGACGTCGACGGCGCTGAGCGGTTCGGCGGATGCCGTTGTGTCGCGGTCGTCCTCGCCGGTCGTGGGGTTCTCGGTCAGATCTTTGGGCAGGGTCCTCGCGCTCTCCACGCCGGCCGGCGCGCATTGATTCCAGTCGGCGGCCGCCGGTGCGACCGGTCCGCCCAGCGCGAGCCCACACACCATGAGGACTGTCGCGGCCAGGCCGAATGCCTTTCCGCGGCGCTTCGTGTGCCGGCCCACGCGCGAACTCATCAGTGTCACGGTAACGACTGAGCGGCGACCCGGCCCGCTCAGCGTCGGTTCACAGCGCCAGCGATGCTTCGCCGCAGATGGTGTCCGCGTCGGGGATTACCTGCAGCGGACCGGGAACGACCCGGCTGATGTCGTCGGGCGGGGTGAAGACCCGCCGCCGGAACAGTTCGGCAAGCATGGTCTGGGCCATCAGGTAGGAGCGGTCGACGCACGCCGCCCGCGCGGCCTCCGGGTCGCGCCGGTGTATTGCCGAGGTCTCGTCTTCGTAGAACGGCAGCATGTCGTCGCGCCCGTTCTGATAGGTCGTCCAGAAGACGCGGGGGATGAGGTTATGCGAGGCGCGGATGGTGGCATGCAGCCGCGGTCCGGCGTACTCGTCATTGACGGTGCGCCGATATTCGGCCGCGAGGTCGGTGAAGGCGCGCGAATCCTTGGCGGTGCGCAGCGAGCGCATGAGCGTATCGAGCTGTCCCAGGATTCGCGGCGTGGGATTGGTTGCCGCGCGTGCGGACGCAATCCCGTTGAGCAGGCCGTCGAGCTCGTGATGCTCGAGGACGGTGGCCTCGTCGAACCGCTCGACGAAGGCGCCGCGGTGGTAACGCGTGGAGACGATGCCGTCGTGTTCGAGTTGGACCAGTGCCTCTTGAATAGGCACCCGGCTCACACCCAAGCCCAGCGCGATTTCGTTGCGGTCGACGCGGTCCCCGCTGCGCAGCTTCCCGGTCAACAACAGGTGGAGGATGTGCGAAACAACCAGGTCCTTTTCTTTGACCCCGTATTTCTTCGGCATCGTTTTCTTGAGTCTCTTTCACGGCCGGTTCGGCAATCTAGCGGTGAGAGTTTCTCATGAATTGACGCATGCGTTTATGTGTTTGGCCGACGAACCTGAGGCGAATGCGGCCCGGCCGGTTTAACGGCTATCGCGCCACTTGCATAGTGCTTCGGCCGCGGTCAGGTCGTAGTCCGGACCATTGACACCCACGGTCAGCAGCGTCACACCCAGCGCGGTCAGGCCTTCGGCATTGGCGATCAATCCGTCGGTTCCCTCACCGCGGCGAACTCCGCTGTTGTTTTCGACGCCGGCCGACCTCTCGATGGTGGACGGGTCGCGCCCGACGGCGGCGCAATGTTCTTCCAGCACGGCCGCCGCGGCCGGATAGGTCTCGACGGTGGTGAAGCCGTGCCAGATGTCGCCGTATTCGGCGACCATACGCAGTGTTTTCCGCGGGCCCTTGCCGCCGATGAGGATCGGGATGTCGCGGGTGGGGGCTGGGTTCAGTTTGGCCAGCCGAGCTTGGATTCGGGGCAGCGCGGCCGCCAGGTCGTCCAGGCGGGTGCCGACGGTACCGAATTCATAGCCGTACTCGTCGTAGTCCTTCTGTTTCCAACCCGACCCGATGCCCAGGATGAGTCGGCCGTCGGAAATGTGGTCGACGGTGCGGGCCATATCGGCCAGCAGCTCCGGGTTGCGGTAGGAGTTGCACGTCACCAGCGCGCCGATCTGAATGCGCGATGTCTGCTCGGCCCAGGCTCCGAGCATGGTCCAGCATTCGAAATGCGCGCCGTTGGGATCGCCGTAGAGCGGGAAGAAGTGGTCCCAGTTGAAGGCGATGTCGACGCCGATGTCTTCGCAGCGGCGCACGGCGTCGCGGATCTGGCTGTACTCGGGGGCGTGCTGAGGCTGCAGTTGCACGCCGATTCGAACGGGACGGTCAGCAGAAGTCATGACCCCACCGTAGGCTCAGCACGCGTCGAGCACCCCACGCAGAATGTCGATCAGCGCGCGGGGCTGGTCGCTTTGCACGGAATGGCCCGAATTCTCCACGACGTGCGCGGAGCGGAAATGCTTTGCGCGGCGGCCGAGTTCGGCGGCGTCCTCGTCGCTGACGAAGCCCGATGAGCCACCGCGCACCAGGGTCACGGGGGCGGACAGTGCGTCGACGTCGTCCCACAGGCCGGCGAAGTCGGGGAAGGTGCGGATGGCGTCGTAGCGCCACGTCCAGTTGCCGTTGTCCAGCTTGCGCGAGTTGTGGAATACGCCGCGGCGCAGTGCCTTCACCTCGCGGTGCGGCGCGGCGGCGACCGTCAAGTCGAGCATGGCCTGGAAGCTGGGGAATTCGCGTTCCCCGTGCATCAGCGCCACCGTGCCCTGCTGCTCTTTGGTCATCTCGGAATGCCGTTGCAGCGCCGACGGGGTGACGTCGATCAGCACGAGTTCGTTGACCAGCTCGGGGGCCACCGCACCCAGCCGGATCGCGGTCAGTCCGCCCAACGACATGCCGACGACGAGGTCGGCCGACGCGGCGTGTTCGCGCAGGATCGGTAGCAAGGTGTCGGCGTTGTGCTGCGGCGAGTAGTCGCCGTCCTCGCGCCAGGTGGAGTGGCCGTGGCCGGGAAGGTCGACCGCCAGCGCGGGCTCACCGATGCCGACGATGATGGTGTCCCAGGTGTGCGCATTCTGCCCGCCGCCGTGGACGAACACGATCCGCGGGGGGGCGCTGCCGCCCCAGCGCAAGGCGCTGATCTTGGCTTCGCCCGTGCCGGACTCGACGCGTTCGGCGTCGGGCAGTGGGCCGGACACCCCGGCCTGCTCGGCGTTTTCGTACAGCAGCGAGAATTCGGACAGCCCGGCCAGTTCGTCTTCGGAGATGTCGGTCACGATCTTTGACACTAGCGCTGCCTACAGAATGTAGCGGCGGCGAATGCCGTGGAAGCGGTCCCACATCGCGGCGGTTCGCTCGGGTGCGCTCACCATGGCGGTTTCCTCGGGCAGGGCGCCGAGCACGTCGTCGTGTTTGACCACCCGGGTGTCGAGCGGGACGGGGTAGCCTTCGAGCATGTGCCGGTAGGTGAGGTTGCCGCGTTCGAAACCCTGGGTGTCCAGCCAGTTGTGCACGCCGGGATCACGGTGAGCCATAACCAGGCGGATGCGGCCGTCGCGGTCGATCTTGGTGCGGCCCGGTGTGTAGCTCACCGGGCGATACAGGTAGTCCATGCTGTTGAAGAAGACGCCCATGTTGGTGAACATCCACAGCCCGTCGTGCGCGTCGAATTCGACGATCAGCGCCTCGTCGGCCGCCAGCTCCCAATACATGTTGGCGGCGGCCCGGCCGCGTTTGTTGTCGGCATCGGTGGCGCCGACGCGCGGGAACGTGTTAGGGCGCTCGGCGTCGACGCCTCCGTAGGTGAACGGGAATTCGGGCCAATCGTTCATCAGACCGGTGACGAAATCACCGGCCCAGCCCATCGCCGCGATCATGTCGGCGGGGGTGGGCAACGGCTTGGCCGAGGCCATGTCGGTGCGTTCGATGCGCAGCCGCGCCGGCGACTCTTCCCAGCGGTCAAACCCCTGGCGGATGAACAGTTTTCGTGACTCCGGTGTGGTGGGCAGCCAATTGGGGCCGCGCTCGGGTCCTCCGATGTAAAGCTCGAATTCCCCGTCCTCGCCGATATCGAGTTGATGGCCGAGCAGGTTGGCCTGTGGGGTGTCGCCGAACGGCTCGTGCAAAACGCCCGGGCCGGGCGTGCGTCGGCCCTGCACGGTGACGTTGAAGAAGCGCGAGGTGCCGCGGGTGCCGGTGAGCCGGTAGGTCGAGTGCCCGTCGATCCAGGCTTGTTGATAGGTGAAGTCGGCGGAGTCCCCGCCGAGCTTGCGGGTCGGACCGCAGAAGGTGTGCAGCGCCGGGTAGCTGGTGTCGCGGGTTTCGAGGGCCAGATCGAAGGCCTGGCCGAGGTTCTGGGTCAGGAACCGGTACGCGTCAACGCGTTGCGATGCGGCGGCGGGGTTGGCGTCTTTGAAGACCCGCTCGCCCGCGCGCTGCAGTTGGGCACAGAATTCGGTCCAGGCCGATTGCAGCGCCGCGTCGTCGAAGCCGTCGCCGAATCCCATTGTCACGCAACCAATCTGTTCAGCATGGCTCCCACCACGTCGCAGGCGCGCCGCGCGGATTGCAGGCGGCCCTCCGCCTCGATGCGGGGTCCGATCAATTCCAGGTCGAATCCGTGAGCGTAGCCGCCGGCCAGCGCCTGGGCGACGAACGCTTCGAGTGGGATCGCGCCGTCACCCGGCACCGCGCGACCCGGGAGCGCCCGGTCACCCAACACGTAATCGCTGAGCTGAATGAGCTCGGTTCGAGGCAATGCCCGCTGCACCATCGCTTCGACATCGCCCTCCGCCCAGCAGTGGAACAGCTCGATGCAGACGCCAAGCCCGCTCATTTCGGCCAGCGTGATGGTATCGCGCAGGGTATGGGCGATATGAATGTCGGCGTAGAGGCTCGAGGCGTTCTCGATCGCCAGCGCCACGCCCGCCCGCTCCGCGTGCTCGACGCAGGGCGCGATCATCGCGCTGAAGCGATCGGCCGCCTGCGGCCAGCTCAGTGCGCCTCGCCCGCCGGTCAACATATAGACCACGCGCGCGCCGACCGTGGCCGCGGCGTCGATCACCGGCAGCAGGGCGTCGCGCGCCGCGGGTGCGCCGGTGTCCAGCCGGCCTCCGCCGAAGATGTGGCAGACTGCTTCAACGGTATAGCCATTGCGCCGCAACAGCTTTGGAAGTTCCGGATCGAGTAGCTGGCTGTCCAGGATGCTCAACCGGGACACGCCGAGCGCCGCCCAGTGTTCCTCGAGCTCGGCCAGCGGTTCGCCGTAGAACGTGACGTTGTGCACCGACAGCCGCTCGTGTACGCCCGTCATATCATGACCGGTTCTCGATCCCCACGCCGAATCGCTCACGGAAGGGCTGGAATTCGGCGTGCAGCGCGTCGAGGTCTTCACCGATGTCGGTTAGCAGTTGGGTGGAGTAGTGGAACTTGCCGTAGCGGTCGCCGCGATTGCCGGCCAGGTAGGCGCGCATTGCCGACTCCGCGTCCGGGGTAACCTCTCGACCGGCGAATGCGTAGTAGCGCTGCACCGTTCCTACCTGGTCGGCAATGAAGTCGGTGTAGCGGACGTGCAGGATGCGTGGATCGTCGACCATGGGGTTGCTCATGGTGTTGGCGACGCCGGCACGGGTCAACTCCAGATGCATGTTCGCCAGGGCGTGCAGGTCGACGGGACCGACCATGCCTTCGGCGATGTCGGCCATCATCATGGTGCGTGAGGCAGCGACCTGCACCGGGTCGCGGTGCAACCACACCAGGGTCGCGTCGGGGTAGGCGTCGAACATCTCCTTGAGCCGGAAGCCGTGAAAGCCCTTCAGCACCCAGTACTTTCGCGGCCGGTTGTATTGCAATTGCTGCAGCATAGCCTTGTGCAGCCGGTACTGTGCGGCCGCGTCGGTTTCCAGACCTCCGACCAGCGACTGCATCGGGACCCGCCACCACGCGGTGGGCGTCATCACCCGGAAGTCGAACGCCCAGGTCCGTTCGTCTTCGGGGAGGCCGTCGCCCAGCATGTCGTTGTAGGGGTGGCTGTGCAGCCATTTCGGCATTTTGGCGTTGATCTCACGCCAGTCCGCGTCGGCCCGCGTCCGGCGGGCGTCATCGGGCGCGGCCAGTCCCGGCGGTGGCGACGGGTACATCACCTCCCAGAACCGCAACGCCCGAGCGTGCGGATCGACGGACATCAGGGCGTGCATAAGCGTTGTCCCCGAGCGGGGTTCGCCGGTGACGAACATCGGTGAGTCGATCACTTCGGCGCCGATCGGGTAGCGGCCGCGGTCCTCGATGAATTCGAGACGCGATGTCAGCAGCCAACGACACACCTGCGCGGCTTCGAAGCGGCCATCGGCATCCATGCCCAAGCCGTTCAGGTGCTCGACCGCGACGGCGAAACGTTCCGGCAGGGTGGGATCGCCGTAGTCTCGCAACCCGGTTTCCGCCTCGGCGGCGGCGAGCATCTCCGCGGCGTCCAAACGTGCAGTCACGACAGATCTCCGCAGAGCCGCACGAGTTCGTCCTCTGCCGCAAGGACATTCGCCGCGGAAGCCTGCGAGTATGTCACCCCGGCCATGGCGCCGTAATCGAGAATCTTGGGCACGCGCAGACCCGCGTCCACGTACGTCTTGACGATTTTGGCGACCTCTTTCGGTGTGCCATGGGGTACGACGGCCAGGACCATCTCGGGTCGCACGTTGTCCAGAAACTCCACGATCCGCTCCCGGGTGAGTACGGCCGGGTCGATGTCCTGGAATCCGCGCCAACTATCGCCCATGGGGTGCTCGAATCCGAAGTCGTGCAATGTCTTTGCGGAGACCTGCAGCAGAAAGGCCTTGACCAGTGGCGCCTGCAGGATCTCGGCGAGGGCGTCGTCGTCCGCACCGATTAGGCACACCTGGATGAAGCAGGGTGTGATCGCCAGCGGATCGCGGCCGGCGCGTTCTGCGGATGCCCGCACCACGGACAGCATCTGCGCGTAGTGCTCCGGAGTCCACGCGCCCGCCGGCCACCACCCGTCGGCATGCCGGCCCGTGATGTCGAGCATCCGCGGGCCGCTGGCGCCGATCCAGATCTGCGGTCGCCGGCCCTCGTAGGGTTCGGTGTCCAACCGGGCGTGGTGCAGCGAGTAGAACTGGCCGTCGAAGTCGACCGGCCCGTCGCTTTCCCACAGCAGCCGGATCACCGCCAGCGACTCCTCGAAGCGGCTGACCGAACGCGAGAAGTCGAAGCCGTAGGGCAGCGTGTTCTCACTCTCGCCGCTGCCCAGCCCGAGGATGAAGCGTCCCTTGGCGAGATGGTCGATGGTGAGCGCGGTCTGGGCCAGCAGGGCGGGATGGCGCCGCACCGTGTCGACGACCGCGCTGACCAGAGGAACCCGCTCGGTGAGGACCGCGGCCGCAGCGGCCACCGCCAGGCCGTCCAGATGCCGGTGCGGCGATGGGGAAGCGGTGGCCAGGTCGGTGAACTCGGGAGTCCAGATCGAGTCCGGCCAGAAGCTGACCATGTGGTCGGGCAGCCAGATGGAGTGGTAGCGACCACTGTCGAGCTCCGCGAGACGGGACAGGTCGAGGGGGAGCGTCGTGCGGAGGAACGCTGCGGGTTGAACGGTCATCGACAGTGATGCTAAGCAGCTGCACAGCGTTGTGTCGATGGAATGGCCGCGGCGTCCCCAGAGACATCACAGCGCCCCGGCCATTAGGTGATCCGCGGATTCGCGAGCGCATGCGGTCGCGCTTTGGAGACTTACCTAATGGCCGGGGCGACTGGCCGGCTCTAGCCCTCGATGATGAACTCTTCGAGCTGGGTGCGTGCGATGTCGTCGGGCAGCTGCTGCGGCGGGCTCTTCATCAGATAGGCCGACGCCGGGATCACCGGGCCGCCGATGCTGCGGTCCTTGGCGATCTTGGCCGCCCGCACCGCGTCGATGATGACGCCGGCGGAGTTCGGCGAGTCCCACACCTCGAGCTTGTACTCCAGGTTCAGCGGCACATCGCCGAACGCGCGGCCCTCCAGCCGCACGTATGCCCACTTACGGTCGTCGAGCCAGCCCACGTGGTCGGACGGCCCGATGTGCACGTCCTTGGTCTTGAACTCGCGCTGCAGGTTGCTCGTCACGGCCTGGGTCTTGGAGATCTTCTTGGACTCCAGGCGCTCGCGCTCGAGCATGTTGAGGAAGTCCATGTTGCCGCCCACGTTGAGCTGCATGGTGCGGTCCAACTGCACGCCGCGGTCCTCGAACAGCTTGGCCATCACGCGGTGGGTGATGGTCGCGCCGACCTGGCTCTTGATGTCGTCACCGACGATGGGCACGCCGGCGTCGGCGAACTTCTTGGCCCACACCGGGTCGGAGGCGATGAACACCGGCAGCGCGTTGACGAACGCCACGCCCGCGTCGATGGCGCACTGGGCGTAGAACTTGTCGGCCTCCTCGGAGCCCACCGGCAGGTAGGAGACCAACACATCGACCTTGGCCTCTTTCAGCACCTGCACCACGTCGACGGCCTCGACGTCGGACACCTCGATGGTGTCGGCGTAGTACTTGCCGATGCCGTCCAGCGTCGGGCCGCGCTGCACCGTCACGTTGGTCGGCGGCACGTCGGCGATCTTGATGGTGTTGTTCTCCGACGCGAAGATCGCCTCGGACAGGTCGAAGCCAACCTTTTTGGCGTCCACGTCGAACGCGGCGACGAACTTTACGTCGCGGACGTGGTACTGGCCGAACTTCACGTGCATCAAGCCGGGCACGGTGCTGTTCGCGTCGGCGTCGTAGTAGTACTGCACGCCCTGAACCAGCGAAGACGCGCAGTTACCGACGCCCACAATGGCGACTCGTACCTCCGTCGACGCCTGTGGCGCGTTCTGCTCACTCATATGGGCGTTCTCCTAACCTCTAACCACTGGGATGCTGGGGTCGTACTGGGGGTTTACGTTTGCTCGGAGAGGCCGGGCATAGCCCGCTCCGCAGCGATGAGCTCGTTGAGCCACTTGACTTCGCGCTCACTGGACTCGAGCCCCAATTGATGAAGCTGACGGGTGTAGCGGTCGAACGAGCTACTGGCCCGCGCAACGGCTTCGCGCAGACCTTCCCGCCGTTCCTCGACCTGACGGCGGCGACCTTCCAGAATGCGCATCCGCGCCTCTGCCGGAGTCCGGTTGAAGAACGCCAGGTGTACCCCGAAGCCGTCATCGGTGTAGTTGTGGGGACCCGTGTCGGCCACCAGTTCACCGAAGCGCCGGCGGCCCTCGTCGGTTAGCTGGTAAACGCGCCGGGCCCGCCGGACCGGCGTCCCGGCCGGCGCGGCATCCTCGGCAATCAACCCTTCAGCCTGCATGCGCCGCAGGGCCGGGTAGAGCGAACCGTACGAAAACGCCCGGAACGCACCGAGTAGACCGGTCAGCCGTTTGCGCAACTCATAACCGTGCATGGGCGATTCGATCAGGAGACCCAGGATGGCGAGCTCCAGCAATCGGATCACCTCCTGTGAAAAAGATATGCATGGCTGGTTACGACGGTTCGACGCCTCGCGCAATCGTATCGTCTCGATATATTAGCCACAACACCACTCAGTGTTGGTTTGCCGTTCGTCACAGTGCAGGGGTGCGAATTGGGCCGGGGGACGGCCCTTTAAGTGGGCAGACTCATCTGCTTGACGGTGCCGTCGCCCGTGAAGGAGATATAGCCACCTCCGTAGTCGCTGGAGACGTATAGCGACAGCGTGAGCGCCCCGGGCGTGGTCGGGTCGGTTGCCGGCTCGACGATCAGGTAGCTGGTTTTGACGTCGGACGGCTTCATGTGCAGAGTCTCGGGCGCGCCGCGCATGATGCCCACGGTCTTCGTCACATCGAACTTGCTCAGGTCGACGGGGGCGGGGCCGCTCGGGTGGTCGTTGTCGCGCCGCCGCCGAGCGGTGCCCCGAGCCATTTCGCCACGGGGATGATCGTACGAAGTCCGGTCTTGGTTTGGCGCAGAAATCACCGTCGATCACCTGGCATGGGCCGCCACGGTTCGGTTGCGTATCCCTGGCTGGGATGGCGACGTACTCTGGTGGGCGTGCGACTGCAGCGACAAGTGGTGGACTACGCGCTCCGGCGGCGCTCACTGCTGGCCGAGGTGTACTCGGGCCGCACCGGAGTGTCCGAGGTATGTGACGCGAATCCTTATCTGCTGCGGGCCGCCAAGTTTCACGGGAAACCGAGCCAGGTCATGTGTCCGATCTGCCGCAAGGAACAGCTGACGCTGGTGTCGTGGGTGTTCGGGGAGCACTTGGGTGCGGTGTCGGGCTCGGCGCGCACGGCCGAAGAGTTGGTGATGTTGGCCACCCGCTTCGAGGAGTTCGCCGTCCACGTGGTGGAGGTTTGCCGCACCTGCAGCTGGAACCATCTCGTCAAGTCATATGTGCTCGGTGCGGCGCGCACGGCACCTCCTCCCAGGGGTACCGGACGCACGCGGACCGCGCGCAACAACGCCCGCACGGCCATTGAATAACGAAGGACGCCACAGCCAGTCGTCCGGTGACCAACGTGGGCCAACGACTGAGCATGTAGGCAATCAGCGTTCTACCGAGCGTCCGGACACCGACCGTCCGGACGCCGGTCGTCGGGATCCGGAACGCTGGGAGGCGCCGCCGAAATTCGCCCGTCGCCGTCAGGCCCCGCCCGACGATCGGATGACCACGATCCTGCCGCCGGTCCAGGATGATCGGGCGCCACGGCGCGCTGATCCCATCGAAGAAGTCAAAGCCGCGCTGGCCGGCCCCCCGTCGACACCCTTGCGGCGCGACGCGCTCGACGAGGTCAAGGCCGCGCTGGCCGGCCGGGGACCGACGTCCGGCCGGCACGAGCGGGCCGGCCACGGCGGTGGTCCGCCCGGTGGACCGCCCCCTCCGCCCCGGCGGCCCGGACGCCCGACAGGACCCGGCGGTCCCGGGGGGCGGCCCGTCCCGCCGTGGCGCGACTGGGCCTGGACCGAGCAGATCAACTGGCTGTGGGTACGGCGAGGGGCGTACCTCTGTGCGGCGGTGCTGGTGCTGTTGCCGATCGTCACGTTCGCTATGGCGTACTTCATCGTCGACATCCCCAAGCCGGGTGACCTTCGCACCAACCAGGTTTCGACCATCCTGGCCAGCGACGGTTCGGAGATCGCCAAAATCATCCCGCCGGAAGGCAATCGGGTTGACGTCAACATCAACCAGGTTCCCGTGCATGTGCGCCAAGCGGTGATCGCCGCCGAAGACCGCAATTTCTACTCGAACCCGGGTTTCGATTTCAGCGGTTTCGTGCGCGCGGTGAACAACAACCTGTTCGGCAGCGGCGACCTGCAGGGCGGGTCGACGATCACCCAGCAGTACGTGAAGAACGCGCTGGTCGGTTCGGCCCAGCACGGAGTCAGCGGCCTGATGCGTAAGGCCAAGGAACTGGTCATCGCGACGAAGATGTCGGGGGAGTGGTCGAAAGACGACGTCCTGCAGGCCTATCTGAACATCATCTACTTCGGCCGTGGCGCCTACGGCATCTCGGCCGCCGCCAAGGCCTACTTCAACAAACCCGTCGAGCAGCTCACGGTTTCCGAGGGCGCACTGCTGGCGGCGCTGATCCGGCGGCCGTCCTCACTGGACCCGGCCATCGATCCGCAGGGCGCGCGTGCCCGCTGGGCGTGGGTGCTCGACGGCATGGTGGAAACCAAGGCGCTGTCTCCGAGTGATCGTTCCGCTCAGGAGTTCCCGCCGACCGTGCCGCCGGACCAGGCGCGCGCGCAGAACCAGACGACCGGGCCCAACGGACTGATCGAGCGTCAGGTGACCAAAGAGTTGATGGAGCTGTTCAACATCGACGAGCGGACCCTGAACACCCAGGGCCTGCAGGTCACCACCACCATCGACCCGAAGGCGCAGCAGGCGGCGGAGAAGGCGGTGTCGAAGTACCTCGACGGCCAAGACCCCGATATGCGTTCGGCCGCGGTCTCGGTCGATCCGCACGACGGCGCGATTCGTGCGTACTTCGGTGGCACCGACGCCTTCGGTTTCGACTTCGCTCAGGCTGGGCTGCAGACCGGGTCGTCGTTCAAAGTGTTCGCGCTGGTCGCCGCCCTCGAGCAGGGCATCGGCCTGGGTTATCAGGTGGACAGCTCCCCGTTGACGGTCGACGGCATCAAGATCACCAACGTCGAGGGCGAGAGCTGCGGGACGTGCAACCTCGCCCAGGCGCTCAAGATGTCGCTGAACACCTCCTACTACCGGCTGATGCTCAAGCTCAAGGGCGGACCGCAGGCCGTCGCCGACGCGGCGCACCAAGCCGGCGTCGCGACCAGCTTCCCCGGCGTGGCCCACACCCTGTCCGAGGACGGCAAGGGCGGACCACCGAACAACGGAATTGTGCTGGGCCAGTATCAAACCCGAGTGTTCGACATGGCCTCGGCCTACGCCACGCTGGCGGCCTCCGGCGTCTACCACCGCCCGCACTTCGTGCAGAAGGTCGTCAACTCCGACGGGCAGGTCCTTTTCGACGCCGCGAACTCCGACAACAAGAACGAGCAGCGCATCCCTAAGGCCGTTGCCGACAACGTCACCGCGGCCATGGCACCGATCGCGGCCTATTCACGCGGCCACGCCCTGGCCGGCGGTAGGCCGTCGGCGGCCAAGACCGGAACCACCCAGCTCGGCGACACCACCTCCAATAAGGACGCCTGGATGGTGGGCTACACGCCGTCGCTGTCGACGGCGGTGTGGGTGGGCACGGCCAAAGGGGACAGCCCGCTGGTAACGGCTTCGGGCGGACCGGTCTACGGCTCGGGGCTGCCGTCGGACATCTGGAAGTCCACCATGGACGGCGCCCTCAAGGGCACGTCCAACGAATCGTTCCCCAAGCCAACCGAGATCGGCGGCTACGCCGGCGTGCCGGTTGCGCCTCCGCCGCCCCCGCCGCCGTCGGAGACCGTTATCCAGCCCACCATCGAAGTGGCGCCGGGCATCACCATCCCGGTCGGTCCGCCGACGACGATCACCGCGGCGCCACCGGTGCCCGGCGGTCCGCCGGGGGGCCCGGAGCCGGGTGGCCCGCCCGGTGGCTTCCCGGGTGGTGGCGTCCCGCCGGGTGGACCCCAAGCGCCGCCACCGCCACCGTGACCGACGCCGCGGAGCACGGCGCGACCACCTCACCGCGGCGGCTGGCCGCGGATCTGCGCAGCGCCGACAACCGAGATTGCCCGAGCCGCACCGACTTTCTGGGTGCCGCACTCGCCGACGTCGTCGGGGGCCCGGTGGGCCGGCACGCGCTGATCGGGCGGTCGCGGCTGATGACCCCGCTGCGGGTGATGTTCATGATCGCGCTGGTCTTCCTGGCGCTCGGCTGGTCGACCAAGGCCGCCTGCCTGCAAAGCACCGGCACCGGGACCGGCGATCAGCGGGTGGCCAACTGGGACAACCAACGCGCCTACTACGAGCTGTGTTACTCCGACACCGTGCCGCTCTACAGCGCAGAGCTGTTGAGCCAGGGCAAGTTTCCCTACAAGTCGAGCTGGGTCGAGACCGACTCCACCGGCGCCCAGCAGATCCGTTACGACGGCCGGCCCGCGGTGCGCTACATGGAGTATCCGGTGCTGACGGGCATTTATCAGTACGTGTCGATGGCGTTGGCCAAGACATACACCGCGCTGAGCAAGCTCGGCCCGCTGCCGGTGGTCGCCGAGGTGGTGATGTTCTTCAACATCGCCGCCTTCGGGCTGGCGCTGGCCTGGCTGGGCACCGTCTGGGCAAGCGCGGGCCTGTCCGGCCGACGGATCTGGGACGCCGCGCTGGTGGCCGGCTCGCCGATATTGATCTTCCAGATTTTCACCAATTTCGACGCGCTGGCAACGGCATTCGCGATGGCCGGGCTGCTGGCCTGGGCGCGACGAAAACCGGTGCTGGCCGGCGTGCTGATCGGATTGGGTGCCGCGGCGAAGCTGTATCCCTTGCTGTTCCTGGGTCCGATGCTGCTGCTGGGTATTCGGACCGGACGGCTGCGGGCGTGGGTCCGCACCGCGGTCGCGACCGGGGTGACCTGGCTGTTGGTGAACCTGCCCGTGCTGGTGTTCTTTCCGCGCGGCTGGTCGGAGTTCTTCCGGCTCAATACCCGCCGCGGCGACGACATGGACTCGCTGTACAACGTCATCAAGTCGTTCACCGGATGGCGGGGTTTCGACCCCAAGCTGGGATTCTGGCAGCCACCGACGGTGCTCAACAGTGTTGTCACGGTGCTGTTCGTGGCGTGCTGTGCGGCAATCGCGTTCGTCGTGTTGACCGCCCCGCAACGCCCGCGCGTGGCGCAACTGTTGTTCTTGGTGGTGGCGGCGTTCCTGCTGACCAACAAGGTGTGGAGCCCGCAGTTCTCGCTGTGGCTGGTGCCGCTGGCAGTGCTCGCACTGCCGCATCGCCGACTGCTGCTGGCGTGGATGACCGTCGACGCGCTGGTGTGGGTGCCGCGGATGTATTACCTGTACGGCAACCCCAACCGCTCGCTGCCCGAACAGTTCTTCACCACGACCGTGCTGCTCCGCGACATCGCGGTTATCACCTTCTGCGCGTTGGTGATTCGGCAGATATATCGGCCCCGCGAGGATTTGGTCCGATGGGACGGACGGGTGGACGATCCGGCGGGCGGACCGTTCGACCGTGCGCCGGACGCCCCACCCCGGTGGCTGCCGGACTTGCTGCGACCGGTTGGCTCGCGCCGCTCGACCGTCCCGGCATCCGACGACGCCGTCGAGCAACCCGCCATGGCGAGCGGAATGGCGCCATGACCCGCGCCGGTGACGATGATGCCGGCGCAGCCGGGATCGTGGGAATGGCGCCATGACCCGCGCCGGTGACGATGATGCCGGCGCAGCCGGGATCGGAGGAATGGCGCCATGACGCAGGTCGCCATCCCGATCTTCCCGCGATTCACCGCGCTCGACGCGGTAGGTCCTTACGAAGTGCTGCAACGCATTCCGTCGATCGATGTCGTGTTCGTCGGGCATCAGCGGGGTGAGGTGCGCACCGAGAACGGGATGCTCGGTGTCAGCTGTGACGCCACATTCGACCAGGTGAACGCACCCGACGTGGTCGTGTTCCCCGGCGGCATCGGCACCCGCCAGCTGGTTCACGACGAGGCCATCCGGGCGTGGCTGCGCGCGGTATACCCCAACACCCGGTTCACCACCTCGGTCTGCACCGGGGCGCTGCTGCTGGCCGCGGCCGGACTGCTGGATGGGCTCACGGCCACCACCCATTGGCGGGCCGCCGACCTACTGAACAGCTTGGGTGCACGCTACGTGCCGGAACGAGTCGTCGAGCATCTACCGCGGCGGATCATCACCGCCGCCGGGGTGTCCAGCGGCATCGACATGGCCTTACGTCTGGTGGAGCTGCTCGTCGATCGCGAGGCCGCCCAGGCCGCCCAGCTGCTGATCGAATACGACCCGCAGCCGCCCTTCGCCTCGGGAGCGCTCGCCAAGGCCGACCCCGCGACGGTTGCGCGGGCCGAGCAGTACTTGGCCGCCCGCCAGTAGCCACGTTGCCTGAGCGCTCGGATTTTTCTGGTCAGCCCGGTATCCGGTAGCCTGATGCGGTTGCCGACGCAGGCGACCCTCCTGCCACGGATCGTCCGTGGCCGCACAGACCAGAGGAGGTGGTGAGGTTTCCATGCGTCCATACGAAATCATGGTCATTCTTGACCCCACGCTCGACGAGCGAACCGTTGCCCCGTCCTTGGAGACGTTCCTCAACGTCGTCCGCAAGGATGGTGGATCCGTCGACAAGGTCGACATCTGGGGCCGGCGCCGCCTGGCCTACGAGATCGCCAAGCACGCCGAAGGCATCTATGTCGTCGTCGACCTGAAGGCCGAGCCGGCGACGGTCTCCGAGCTCGACCGCCAGCTGAGCCTGAACGAGTCGGTATTGCGCACCAAGGTGATGCGCACCGACAAGCACTAACACCTGTGGCTGAGTCGTGGGCCCACCGTCGGTGGACTTGCGTAGGCTCAGCCAGGACACGTGCCATTCACCGTCGGAGAAGCGAGTAGCAGGCGGAACGAGGAGGAAACTGTGGCTGGTGACACCACTATCACCGTTGTCGGAAACCTGACCGCCGACCCCGAATTGCGGTTCACGCCCTCGGGTGCCGCCGTCGCGAACTTCACCGTGGCGTCGACACCCCGGATCTACGACCGTCAGAGCGGGGAATGGAAAGACGGTGAGGCGCTGTTCCTGCGGTGCAACATCTGGCGGGAAGCGGCCGAGAATGTCGCGGAAAGCCTCACGCGTGGTGCCCGAGTGATCGTCACGGGGCGGCTCAAGCAGCGCTCTTTTGAGACTCGTGAAGGTGAGAAGCGCACCGTCATGGAGGTCGAGGTCGACGAGATCGGCCCCTCGCTGCGGTATGCCACAGCCAAGGTCAACAAGGCCAGCCGCAGCGGCAGCGGCGGTGGTGGCGGCGGCTTCGGCGGCGGCGGAGGCGGATCCCGCCAGCAGTCGGCGCCGGCGAGCGGCGCACCCGCGGACGACCCGTGGGGCAGTGCGCCCGCATCGGGCTCGTTCGGCGGCGGCGACGACGAACCGCCCTTCTGATTCAAGAAAACTTCAGTAATAGAGAACGGAAAGAAAGACAGACATGGCCAAGTCCAACAAGCGGCGCCCGGCTCCGGAAAAGCCGATCAAGGCGCGGAAATGCGTCTTCTGCTCCAAAAAGGGCCAAGAGATCGACTATAAGGACACCGCGTTGCTGCGTACGTACATCAGTGAGCGCGGCAAGATCCGGGCGCGTCGCGTCACCGGCAACTGTGTGCAGCACCAACGTGACGTCGCCATCGCCGTGAAGAATGCCCGCGAGGTGGCGCTGCTGCCCTTCACCTCCTCGGCGCGATAGTCGCCGAAGGCCTACCGAAAGTACGAAACGATGAAGCTCATTCTGACGGCTGACGTCGACCACCTGGGTACCGTCGGCGAAAGTGTCGAGGTCAAGGACGGTTACGGCCGCAACTTCCTGCTCCCGCGCGGCCTGGCGATCGTGGCCTCCCGCGGCGCGCAGAAGCAGGCCGACGATATCCGCCGGGCCCGCGAGACCAAGGCGGTGCGCGACCTCGGCCACGCCAACGAACTCAAGACGGCGATCGAGGCGCTCGGCCCCGTCCCGCTGCCGGTGAAGACCGCCGCCGATTCCGGGAAGCTGTTCGGCTCGGTGACCGCCAGTGATGTCGTCGCCGCGATCAAGAAGGCCGGCGGCCCCAACCTGGACAAACGGATCGTGCGGCTGCCCAAGTCCCACATCAAAGCCGTCGGGACCCACCCGGTGGCGGTGCATCTGCACCCCGAGGTCGACGTCGAGGTCGCGCTCGAGGTCGTCCCGCAGAGCTAAGCACCCGACGTTTGCTCGTTTACCGGCGGCGGCCATGATCGGCCGCCGCCGGCTTCGTCGTGCTGCGGGCACCCGCCCGCCCTGTGCTGAGGAGGATCGCGGACGTGCTCCCCGGCGAACTATTTCTGGGGTGTATTTCGCCACCCCGCTTTACCGGCCCGTAACGTTGGGAAAATATGGCGGAAAGCCAACACGCCCGGCGCAGTAACCTGGGCCGACACGCCGTAGAGATTCTTGTCCACACGAATTCCAGGGCGTTGTATGGCCGGTATCTGCATCGATGTCCTAGCCCTTTGTCTTAATCCACAGGTTCTCCACACCCCGCTCAACACAGGTGTCGATGGATATGCACACACCATGCACAGCTTCATAAACAGCACCCCCTTTGCCTGCTCGCCAGCAACGTTTAACGTCGTCCCGGCGCCGAGCGTGTTGGTGCCGTAGGACGCAGGTGTCAGCACCTTGACTTACGCTCGATGTCGAGTATCGAATGTATGTTCGGATGCGTGAATCAGGGGAGGAGGGAATCTGTGGCGGTCGTCGATGACTTGGCGTCGGGCATGGATTCCTCGCCGCCAAGCGAGGACTTCGGACGGCAGCCACCGCAGGATCTGGCGGCCGAGCAGGCGGTGCTGGGCGGCATGCTGCTGAGCAAGGACGCCATCGCCGATGTGCTGGAACGGCTGCGGCCCGGCGACTTTTACCGCCCCGCCCATCAGAACGTGTACGACGCGATCCTGGACCTCTACGGGCGTGGCGAGCCGGCCGACGCGGTGACGGTCGCCGCGGAACTGGACCGCCGCAACCTGCTGCGCCGCATCGGCGGGGCACCCTATCTGCACACGCTGATCTCGACGGTGCCGACCGCGGCCAACGCGAGCTACTACGCGACCATCGTGGCCGAGAAGGCGCTCCTGCGGCGCCTCGTGGAGGCCGGCACCCGGGTCGTGCAGTACGGCTATGCGGGCGCCGAGGGCGCCGACGTCGCGGAGGTGGTCGACCGCGCGCAGGCCGAGATCTACGAGGTGGCCGAGCGTCGGACATCGGAGGATTTCGTTCCGCTCGAGGATCTGCTGCAGCCGACCATGGACGAGATCGACGCCATCGCCTCCAACGGCGGCGTCGCGCGCGGCGTGCCGACCGGCTTCACCGAGCTCGACGAGGTGACCAACGGTCTGCACGCCGGGCAGATGATCATCGTCGCGGCCCGGCCTGGCGTGGGTAAGGCGCTCGCGTTGGACACGCTGCTGCCCACGCCGACCGGCTGGACGACGATGGGTGATGTCGCAGTCGGTGATGAGTTGCTGGGCGCCGACGGGCGGCCGACGCGGGTGGTGGCCGCGACCGAAGTGATGTTGGACCGGCCGTGCTACGAGGTGGAGTTCTCCGACGGGACAGTGATAGTCGCCGACGCGGCGCATCAGTGGTTGACGGAGACACGCGCATCCCGGAAGTCTGCGCAAGCTGCGGCGGTCGGGTACAACCGCGATAAGAATCAGCGCACCTTTGCGGCGGTGCGGACGACGGCCGAGATCGCTGGAAGTCTGCGCTGCGCCACTCCAGACCGGCGACTGAACCACAGCGTGGTCAATGCGCATGCGCTTGAGCTACCCGATCGCGAATTCTTGGTGCCGCCATACACACTCGGCGCTTGGCTTGGGGATGGCACCAGTGCCGCAGCCCAGATCACCGCGGTCGATCCTGAAATCATCATGCGCATCGAAGCGGAAGGCGTCGTAGCAATTCCCTCGGAATCCGCTCGGTACCGCTACCAGCTCCGGCTGCCGGCTCATCCTGATCAAGCTCCGCGCCAGTGCGTGGTATGCGGCAAGTCGTTCATTCCTCATACCAGTCAGGTGCGGACCTGCGGACGCTCGTGCGGTGGCCGGGCACGGTTTGTCTCGGCCCCGGTACCGAGCCCCACCTGCGTTCGCTGCGGGGGACCATCCGCGGGGCTGCGGTTGTGCCAGAATTGCCACTCCGCGGTAGGTACCTTGCAGGCGCGGCTACGCACAATCGGCGTGCTTGGGAACAAGCACATCCCAATTGAATACCTGCGGGGATCCGAGATGCAGCGGCGCGAGCTACTCGCCGGCTTGCTCGATACCGATGGAACCGTGACGGCGGGTGGTGCCGTCCAATTTTCGGTCACCAGCCATCTGCTAGCCCGCGATGTCACCGAGCTTATCGTCAGCCTTGGCTATCGCTGCCAAACCTCGACCAACCGCGTCCGGGGCCGTTACGAATCGTCCAGCATCGCCTACACCCTGACCTTTTCCACCGAAGACAAAGTGTTCGCCTTGGAGCGAAAGGCTATGGTGCACAAGGAGCGTCGGGCTGTGACCGGCACCGCGCGCTCGGGATCGCGCTTCATTGTGGATGTCCGCCCGATCAAGACAGTGGCCGTGCGCTGTGTCGAAGTGGACAACGACAGCCACATGTATCTGGCGAGCAAAGCGATGATCCCCACTCACAACTCCACTCTTGGACTCGACTTCCTGCGGTCGTGCTCGATCAAGCACCGCATGGCCAGCGTGATCTTCTCGCTGGAGATGAGCAAGTCCGAGATCGTCATGCGGCTGCTGTCGGCGGAAGCGAAAATCAAACTCGCCGACATGCGCTCCGGTCGCATGAGCGACGAGGACTGGACGCGACTGGCGCGGCGGATGAGCGAAATCAGTGAGGCGCCACTGTATATCGACGACTCGCCGAACCTGACGATGATGGAGATCCGGGCCAAGGCGCGCCGGCTGCGGCAGAAATCCGACCTGCGTCTGGTCGTGGTCGATTACCTGCAGCTGATGTCGTCGGGAAAGAAGGTCGAGTCCCGCCAGCTCGAGGTGTCCGAGTTCTCGCGCCAACTCAAGCTTTTGGCTAAGGAGCTCGAAGTTCCCGTCGTTGCGATCAGCCAGCTGAACCGCGGTCCCGAGCAGCGCACCGACAAGAAGCCGATGCTGTCGGACCTTCGTGAGTCGGGATCGCTGGAGCAGGATGCCGACATGGTGATCCTGCTGAACCGGCCGGACGCGTTCGAGCGCGACGATCCGCGCGGGGGAGAGGCGGATTTCATTCTCGCCAAACACCGCAACGGCCCCACCAAGACGGTGACCGTCGCGCACCAGCTGCACCTGTCGCGGTTCACCAACATGGCGCGGTGACGTCGGTTGTCGAGATGCAACGAAGATTAGCGAGTAGCGTCTTCTTGTTTAACTAGCCGCAGGCAGGTCCTCGTGGGCACGATGACCAGCGGTTTTGAACGCCGGGAGGGTCGGATCTAACCCGGATTCGTGCGGTTTGGGGCGTGAGCCGCTGTTCCGGGGACGTCCTCCGGGTTTCGTCTGCGCGCAGTCATGTCGGGTTTTGCGACGATTTTGGCACCGCGGCGGCACCCTCGTTGCTGGCGTACTAGCCATGTCGATCGCCGCTTGCCGGTGCGGACGTGGCCACTAAGGCATCCCGCGCATTAATCCCGGGGAGCGGTGGACGACGCCACAGTGATCGGCGCCCATACGCATCTCCCCGAGGCGGGGTGGGCGCCGCGTGTGATCTCACCAAGGCAAACCGGTTCGCTGCGACGGATTCGCAAGAAAACGCCCCAGAGCAGCTCGACTTTTGACACCCGTGGTCAACTCGATTACCTGGGAACTTCGATTCGCGGGGTCTGCCGGTCCGGATGCATGGAACGGGCAATTGCAAGGCAACGCGCTAGCCTGCAGCATGCTCGAAGGCTGGATTCCCACCCGCGAAGCGGTGGCGCTTCTCATCGAGGCCGTAGCCGGCAGGATCACTAGCGACGAATACCGGGCTCGCGTTGTCGCATCCACAGCAACGCGCGGTCGCCGCTTCAGTCAGCTACCAAAGCTCTCAATTCCCGACAACTTCGACGATTCGCTGCCGGACGTGGAAATCGATGCATGGGAAGGTAAACCCCGCGAATAGCCCACGCCCTCGGGGTGATGCGCGACGGCGGCCTGACATAGGCACTCAGTATCAGGCAGCTGCTGTGCAAGCAAAAAAGGCCCTGAAAAGGCGGCGCGAAGGAGTCGACGGACTAGACAGTGGTCTCGACCAGCGGTACGGCCAAAGGCGCCAAAGTGGTTATCTTGTAGGACTTTACACGCTCTTCTGCTGCAGCAGCGGCGCCAGTTCCTTCGCTACGTTGGTGACGTTCTCGAGGGTGAACAACAAGTCTAGCGACTGTTCGACCTGGTCGGACGGGAGTGCTGCTTGTGCGTAGGTGCGGTACTTGTCATGGATCTGGTCATCGGTCATCCTGGTGTCGTCCGACCCCGGGTCGCCCCAGACGTAATCGCAGCTGTCGCTGAATTCCTCTCCGCGGGCGCTGATCTGGACCTCGTTGGGTATACGGGTGAAGCGGCCCGTGGCCAGCATCTGCTCGAAGATGGCTTTGCCACTGTCGGGGTGGCCTTCGACGACGACCTTGCGTGCGAACGCGAGGTATCGCGGGTCGTGGATGCTCTCGTTGTCCTGCCAGGATGGCCCGAGGTCGGATCCGTGGGCGGCAGCGCCGAGCGCCATTGGGATGCTGAACTGTAGATCAGAAGGTGTCTCAGGCGCGTAGGTGGGTCCGAGCCAGTCCACGCCGCGCTCGAAGGTACGCACGACGACCCGGTCGATATCGTCGGGCTTGAGGTCGTGACGCTGAATGAGGCCGGTGAACAAAGCGATTGCGGGATGGCCGTAGCGGCATGCCGAATAGGGTTTGAATGACGTTCGTGCCACCTGCCATGTCTCCCCGAGCCCGTCGAGCAGGCGCTGCCGGTTGAGGCCCACGGTCCCGAACGCGCGCCAGAATTCTTCAGGTGCGTCGAAGATGTTCTGTTCGCCTACGAACCCTTTGTGCGCGAGTTGCGCGGCCATCACTCCGTTGATGCCCATCGAGCTGACGGGCGAGTACTTCAGCATGTGCTTGCCGGGTCGCAGGACCGGCGCGAAGAATTGTCCGGTCTCGATCGGCGCGGTCCAGCCCGCGAGTCCGAAGGCGTTGTTGTATTGGGCGGGTGCGAAATCCAACAGCTTGCCAACCGCGCCGGCCACACAGAAGCCGTACCAGCCCAGGCATCCCGGCACCGCTTCGATGTCCCCGGTCGGAGTCAGACGCATGAACTCCAAGGCTCCGCCGACCCGGCAACCGACTTCATATCCAAGGGCTACTGCCGCGATCAGCGCTTCCCCCGATAATTCCGAGCTTTCCGCGAATGCCAGGCCAGGGAAGACAGCCGCCACCCCTGGGTGGCTGAAACTCAGGTAGGTGTCATCGGCGTCGAGGTAGTTGCCCAGATACATATTGGCCGCGGCAGCCACGGCGGGAGCAGCCGTCACCCTGGTGCCTACCACCGTGGCTGGGCCACCCACGCCCGGGCCGCCCATCTCAGCCGCAACCTCCACGGCCATCTGCGCCGCCGCGTGCTGGCGAGCGCCGAGGGCGCACCCCACCGTGTCGGCGATGAGACGCTTGGTGTCGTGGACAACCTGGGCCGGTAGGTCATTGAAATGAACGTCGTGAATCAGATCGATGAGCTGAGCAGTAGCGGTGCTTTCATCGGCCACGATGTCCCGGCTCCTCTTGTTGGCTTTTACAAGCAATCGCGGGTGGTGTGGCTCAACTGTGGTGAGCTGCGGTCACCTGAATATAGACGTCCGCAGGCGTGTCCCCGCCACCATTTGACAATTACGTCAACAAGCATCGCTAACCCCGATCAGCGGCAATGATGCGATATTCTTCGCATCCGGTCGGACGCCACTTTAGGTAGTTGACAAAACTGTCAAGAGATAAGCTAGCATGCGGCGAGACGGCGCCGCCAGACGTTTGTAGATCGCCCAACGATGGGACATATGCCGATGACCGACACGAAAGCCGAGGCCGAGCAACGCCCGCGCGCCGAGGTGGATCTTGATCACCACTCGTCTGGGTTTCGTGAGGACCCGCATGGCAGGTTCCGAGAGATGCGCGAATCGGGTTGTCCGGTCGCGTATTCCAACCACTATGAGGGTTTCTGGGCGCTGGTGGACTATGCCTCGGTGTTCGAGGCCGCCAGAGACGACGATCTGTTCAATTCCTACCCCTCGATCGCAGTGCCGGCTAGCGAGTTACCCCTTCCGATCCTGCCGATCGAGTCTGACCCCCCGGAAACGCAGAAGCTACGCGACGTCACTCTCAAACGGTTTTCTCCGGGGTCTGCGGAGCGGTTCCGGGACGCGGCCGTTGATATGACCAATGAGGCGATAGACGCCTTCATCGAGCGTGGGCACGCCGACCTCGTCGGTGAGTTGACGACGCCGCTGCCGGCGCGACTGATCCTGCGACTGTTGAAGTTCGACGAATCGCGGCACTCGCAATGGGTGCAATGGGTGCACTCGATGGTGCATGATCGCGCCCATGACCCGGAGAAGGCCGGGGTGGCTGGCATGGAGATGTTCGGCGAGATCGTCACGCACATGGGGCAGCGGCGCGCCGAGGGCCTCGGTGACGATCTGTTCAGCGACATCCTGCGCGGCACCATCGACGGCAAGCCGCTCGACGATACCCAGATCACTATGTACACGGTGCTGATGATGCTGGGCGGCATGGATACCACCAGCGGCTTTACCGGCAATGTGCTGTTGCGGCTGTGCACGGACACCGAATTGCGGCAGCAGTTCATCGCCGATCCCGACCTGGTGAGGAAATCCGTCGACGAGCTGCTGCGGTTGTACACGCCGACTCTGGGCCTGGCGCGCACGGTCTCCCGTGATGCCGAGTTCTTCGGCCAGCCGCTATGTAAGGGTGATCGCGCGATCCTGATGTGGGCGGCCGCCAACCGGGACCCTGTGATGTTTGCCAACCCCGATGCCCTTGACCTGTCCCGGCCGAATGCCAAGAAGCACATGGCGTTTGGGGTGGGTATGCACCGGTGTTTAGGCTCGCACTACGCCAAGATGATGTTCGAGGTCATGACGACCCAGGTGCTGCAGCGGCTGCCGGACTTCGAACTGGCGGGCGAGGCGAAGATGTTTGAGGACGCAGGGGAGGTTTTCGCCGTTCGGGAGCTGCCGGTCAGGTTCACGCCGGGGCCGCGCGTCGGCGACACGAACTAGGTTCGACCGCAATGCCTTTGCCCGTTTGGCCCCAGGTCGCCCAGACGCTGGCGTTGCGGACGGCGTTCGCGCCGGTCGATATGACAACTGCACCTTTAGGTCATGTCGATCACGAGGTCGGCGCCGGTTGCGGCGATGACGTCGGCCTCGGTGACGCCGGGGGCCAGTTCCCGCAGCACCAGGGTGCCGTCCCCTGGTACGTCGATGACGCAGAGGTTGGTAACGATGCGATCGACGACGCCCTGACCGGTGAGCGGCAGGGTGCAGGTCTGGACGATTTTCGGGTTGCCCGCTCGGTCGGTGTGCTCCATCAGGACGATGACCCGGGCCGCACCGTGAACCAGGTCCATCGCACCGCCCATGCCCTTGACCATCTTGCCGGGCACCATCCAGTTGGCCAGGTCGCCGTTCTTGGACACTTGCATGCCGCCGAGCACCGCGGTGTCGATGTGGCCGCCGCGGATCATCCCGAATGAGAGCGCCGAATCGAAATACGCCGCACCGGGATTGACCGTCACGGTCTCTTTGCCCGCGTTGATCAGATCGGGGTCGACGTCGTCCTCTCCTGGATAGGGGCCGGTCCCCAGGATGCCGTTTTCGGAGTGCAGGGTGACGTTGACGTCGGCGCTGAGATGGCCGGGAATGAGCGTCGGTAGACCGATACCGAGGTTGACGTACTCGCCGTCGACCATTTCCGCCGCGGCGCGGGCGGCCATCTCGTTGCGGTTCCAACCCGTGGTGGTCGAGTCGGTCATTGGGCCGGTCCTTGCGGTTGGCGCACGGTGCGTTTCTCGATCTTCTTGTCCTGTGGTCCGGTGTGCACGATGCGCTGGACGAAGACGCCGGCGAGATGCACTGCGGCCGGGTCGATCTCACCTGGTGCTACCAGCTCTTCGACTTCGGCGATGGTGATGCGTCCCGCCATGGCGGCCAGTGGGTTGAAGTTCATCGCTGTCTTGTTGAAGACGAGGTTGCCGTCGGTGTCACCGCGCAGGGCGTGCACGAGCGCGAAGTCGGCGTTGATCGACTCCTCCAGGACGTAGCGCTTGCCGCCGAACTCGCGAATCTCTTTGGGTGGCGAGGCGGCCGCGACCGATCCGTCCTCGGCGTAGCGCCAAGGGAGCCCGCCGTCGGATACGGGGCTGCCCACACCCGCCGGCGTGAAGAACGCGGGGATGCCCGCACCACCGGCTCGCATGCGTTCGGCCAGGGTGCCCTGCGGCGTCAATTCGACCTCGAGTTCGCCCGCGAGGTATCGGCGGGCGAACTCCTTGTTCTCGCCGACGTAGGAGGCGGTGACGCGTCGGATCCGGCCGAGGGAGAGCAGAACGCCCAGCCCGACACCGTCCACTCCGCAGTTGTTGGAGAAGACCTCGAGGTTGGTCGCGGAGGACTGCGCGATCGCCTCGATCAGCCGGTCCGGGATGCCGCACAGGCCGAATCCTCCGACGGCCAGGGTCGCACCGTCGGTGATGTCCACGACGGCCTCCGCGGCCGAGCCGTACACCTTCGATCTCATCAGAGTCCTTTCGCGCGCATCGAATCCACCCGTCGAACCGGTTACGCGGTGAACCCCGCGCTGATCGCCGCAGCTGTAGGGCCGCGGAACGATTTCGACAACCCGGTCATCGGCGTTGCGCGTGCAGCGGATTTTCCTCAGGGAGCCACACGATTTTGCGGGGAGATGGTGACGATTGTTCCGGGAAACGCATCGATGTCAGAGACGATTTCCAACGCGCGGGATCCGATTTCCTGATCGGTCAGCCAGTCTGGCTCGGCGACGTCGCGCGTCGATCGGCCGTTGACGTTGGAGGCGATCATCAGCTCTCGGATATGCACGCCGGATCCGCGGGATTCCTTGGCGAAGCCTCGTATCAGGGATCGTTGGGCCGCCTGGGTCATCGATAGCGGCACCAAATGGGGAAACACGGCATCGGCCATTCCTCCACCGACCGCCAGGTACACCGCATTCGACTTCAGCAGCGGCAGGAACACTTTCGCGGCATTGAAATGCAACCGCAAGTAGCGATCAAAGTACCCAGCGATGTCGTCGAAGGTGCACTGTGCGAGGGGTTTCGCCGGCCACGGTGCGCCGATCGTGGTCACCACGGCGTCGAGTTGGTCGGCGTGGGCGTCGTCGGCTAGGCCTCGGGTACTAGTTTCGGTCGCCAAATCGCCAACAAGGGTGGTCAGTCGAGCATCCGGAGTCAGTCGGCGGACCTCGTCCCTAACGTCGCGGAGCTTTCCTGCCGAACGTCCGGCGCCGAGTACTTGCCAGCCGGTCGCCGCGAGTGCGCCCGCCACCCCCCGTCCGACATCTCCCGCCGCGCCGATAACGAGTGCCTGCTTCACTGTGACGTCTCCGTTCTGGGTTGCTGCCGTTGAGGGTCAACCACGACAAGGGTTGGAGATTGGCCCGGTGCAGGTTCCAGCCCTCGCAGGAGGCGACCGACATGCCCACTTACATCAGGCGGTTGTGAGGGTGCGGGTGGGTTGCGGGTTTCGGATGGGGATGCCGAGGAGTCGGCGTGCGTTGTCGCCCATGAAGTCTCGGGTGCGCTGTTCGTCCATGCCTTCGGCGTATCTGTAGTAGTCCTTGGGTTCGGCGAGCCCTTCGGGGTGGGGGTAATCGGAGCCGAAGAGCACTCTGTCCCAGCCGACGCGGGTGACGACGTCTTCAACGGAGCCTTCCCAGAACGGGCTGACCCAGATGTTGCGGCGGAACACCTCCAGGGGGTGTTCTTCGAAGGCTTGGGGCATCTTGGCATACATGCTCTCGAAGTCCTCGAACAGCTGGCGGATCCATGCGCTGCCGTTCTCGACGCTGGCGATCCGTAGTTTCGGGAAGCGGGTCAAGGTGCCGTGGCAGATGAGACTGGTCAGCATGTCGGAGATTTCGCGGTGGCCCAGCACTATCCAGCGGAAGGCGCCCATTTCGAAGAAGCTGCCCGAGCCTGCCGGTTCCCACCGCTTGATGTAGCTGTCCAGTGGGGGTTGGCTGGCGTGCAGCACCACCGGTATGCCGGCTTGCTCGACGTCGCTCCAGAACGGGTCGAATTCGGGAAGAGCTGGCGAGCGCCAACCTCGGTAGCCCTTCACCGGTGCCGGTTTCATCAGCACTGCTTTGGCCCCGTTTTCCAGGACGTACGCCAGCTCGCGGCGCGCGTCGTCGACGAGGGCTGCGGTGATGACCGGGGTCATGTAGAGCCGGTTGTCGTAGGTGTAGCCCCAGGTTTCGAGCATCCACTGGTTGAGGGCGTGGATGATCGCGACGACGAGTTCGGGGTCCTCGGCGGCCGAGTGCTCGACGAGGTTAGCCAGCGTCGGGTAGACCAGCGCTTCGTCCACGCCGTGGGCGTTCATCATGTCGATCCGGGCGGCGGGGTTGCGGAAGGCGGGGATCGAGTCGATCGGTTCTCCGGTCATCTCCCGCAGGCTCAGTCCCTCGGGGTTGTTTCCGGCGTAGAACTTCTCATGGGCTCCGGGGGCCGCGACGCGGTCAAAGGTGGGGTTGGGGATGAAGTCGGTGATCTTGTCCAAGATGGAGATTCGGGTGTGCCGCCCGATCTGGACGAACTGCACCGCCTTGCGGAATCGTTCGGGCAGGTGCTTGGTCAGCGCGTCGGGTGTCTCGTACATGTGCTGATCGGCATCGAAAATTGGGGCGTTGGGGAAGTTGTCCACGCTTGATTCCACCTCGAGTTAGACGTTGTCTGGCTGAGCGTAGAGCGATTTGACAAAACCGTCAAGAAGCTTGTCTAGGGCACTGAGCTGGTATTACAGCGGCCAGATTCAAGGTGGCGGCAGAGGCGCCAACATTTCTTGACAAACTCGTCAACGAATGGGTTACGATGCGGGGAGAGGCGCCGCCAGGTGCTGTGCCGGGGTGCGCGATGCGCGAATGATGGGGAGTCAATGCAGAATCCTTTCGAGCCCGAGTTGCTGATCGAGTCGCGCGGCGCGGTCCGTGTCGTCACCTTGAACCGGCCGGAGGCGCTGAACGCCACAAACGAGGCGCTGCACAGCGCCTTGCAGTCGGTGTGGGGTCACCTTGCCCAAGACGGCGAAGCCCGTGCGGTCGTGCTGACCGGGGCGGGTCGCGCATTCAGTGCCGGCGGAGACTTCGAGCATTTCGTGGAGTTATGGGGTGACCGGCCGCGGCGCCGCCGCGAGATCGACGGCGCCCGGCGTCTGCTGACGGAGATGGTTGACTTTCCGTTGCCTGTGGTGGCCGCGGTCAATGGGCCGGCAGTCGGCTTGGGCTGCAATCTGGCGGTGCTCAGCGACATCGTGCTCATCGCTGAGAGTGCCTATATTTCCGACCCGCATGTCAGTGTCGGTCTGACCGCCGCCGATGGCGGAGCGCCGACGTGGCCGTTGCTGATGAGCATGCTGCGGGCCAAGGAGTACCTGCTCACCAGCGAGCGGATACCCGCCGAGCAGGCGGTGGCGCTCGGTCTGGCCAACCGAGTGGTGCCTGATACTGACCTGTTGGAGGAGGCGCTGGCGGTCGCACAGCGGATCGCCACTCTGCCGCCCCAAGCCGTGCAGAGCACCAAGCGGGCGTTGAACATGCACATTAAACGCGCCGTCGCGGGTGTGCTGGAGTACGCGCTGTCCGAGGAGTTCGACTCATTCGAAACTGTGGAACATCAGGCGCTGATCACCAACTTCTTGGAGCGCGCGAAAGCCAGGGCAGCGAAAGCAGAATCGCCCTCATGACGACCGGTTCGTCGAGTGTTGCCGAGCAGCAGATCTTCACCGACGACCTCTGGGCCTACCGGCAGGCGGTGCGCAGCTACGTCTGCGGCGAGCCGGCACTGCAGCGGTGGCGCGGCACCCACTATCCCACGACCGAAGATCACATGGCCGAGCACGCGGCGCTGATGGCGCAGCTCTTTGCCAGTGGCTGGAGCAGGTACGGCTGGCCGCAGGCGGCCGGCGGTTTCGGTGGCGACGAGCGACACCGCGCCGTGCTCTACGACGAACTCAGCGCCGCCGGAGTCGACGTGCCCGAGCAACAGATGCTGCTCGAGGTGCTGGGGCCGGCTGTGTTGCATTTCGCCCCCGACTTGGCGGCCGAATTCCTGCCGGCCTACCTGGCAGGCGAGGAGTGGTGGTCGCAGTCGTTCTCCGAGCCCGACGCCGGCAGTGACCTCGCCGGGCTGCGCTGCCGCGCGCGCCGAGACGGTGACACCTACGTCGTGTCCGGCCAGAAGATCTGGACCAGCCACGGGGTTACGGCCCGCCGCCTGATCGCTCTGCTGCGGACCGGCACGCTGGAGAGTCGCCACCGCGGGCTGACGATGATCATGATCGACACCGATACCCCGGGGGTTTCCATCCGCCCGATCACGTTGGCCAGCGGCCAAAACGAGTTGTCGGAGGTGTTCTTCGACGACGTCGTGGTGCCCGCGTCACGGCTGGTCGGGGCCGAGGGGCAGGGCTGGCAGGTCGCGATGTTCTTGTTGCAGTTCGAGCGGGCGATGTACGCGTGGCTGAGTGCGACGGTCGCTGCACGCAAGCTGCGGGACCTGCGGGACCTCCTAGCCGAACTGCCCGACGGCGGCGTGCGCCGGCTCGGCCAGTGTTACGCCGACATCGTCACCCTCAAAGCGCGCAGCGCGCAAACCGTGCGCCGGCTTGCCGCAGGTGAAGCCGTGGGGCCCGAGGCCAGCGTCGACAAGATCCTGTTGGCGACGGCGGAGACCGCGCTGCACGACCTGGCCCGCGACCTGATGCCTTGCGAGTTCCTGTTCGGAGACGGACCTGCAGCCGCGCATTGGCGCGACGACTGGTGGTACAGCAGGGCCTCGACGATCATGGGCGGCTCCGCCGAGGTGCAGCGCGGCATCATCGCCGACCGGGTGCTGGGACTGCCCAAGGAGACCAACGCGTGAACGTCCACACGGAAACGGGTTTCGACGCTGCGACGCGGGCCGAGATCACCAAATCGTTGCGCGAGATGTTCAGTCGGCGCCGCGCCGGGCAGGACTTGGCACCGTTGCTGGCCAATTTGGGGTGGGCCGACGTTCTGGCCGAGGACCCCGCCTTCGCGCTCATGACGCTGTTCGCCGAACACGGTCGGGCACTGGCCACCTCGCGCGCGCTCGACGACGTGGTGCTCGCCGAGATGCCACCTGCGGTGGCCGGTGGCCAGCATCGGGCCGTCATCTACCCGCATCCGGTGGATGGGTTGCTCAGTTTGTCCCGCGACGAGCCGCTGCGCGGGTTGGTCCTGGGGCCCCTCGGCGATGCACAGGACGCCGTGATCCCGGTGACACTCGACGGCGGCGTGGTCGCATACCTTTTGGTGCGAACTGACGAATTCACGGTGTCGCAGAGCCCGATCCGGGGCTTTGACAGCGACCTGGACTGGCGGACCGTGGCCGGGTCGTACCCGGCGGGCACCGGCGCGGTCCCAGCCGGTAAGACCTGGGATCGTGCCGTGGCGGCCGGACGGCGTGCGCTCGCGGCAGAGATCCTCGGAGTGTGTGAGGCCGCTTTGGAATTGGTGCTCGCGCACGCGACCGCGCGGGTCCAGTTCGGCAGGTCGATCGGCTCGTTTCAAGCGGTCCGCCACCGCCTCGCCGAAGCTTACGTCGCCATGGCCGGTGCCCGGTCGGTACTCGACAACGCCTACGCGGTCGCCGGCAGCGACGGCGACCCGTGGGCGGCGATCGTCGCCAAGACCCGCGCCGGTCAGGCCCAGGCCGTTCTGATGCGCCACGCCGTTCAGGTGTTCGGCGCGATCGGCCTGACCAGGGAAAGCGACATCCACCGCTACGTGGAGCGGGCCGCGGCGCTGGATGCGCTGCTCGGGGGACACCAGGCGCTGACCGAAGTGATCGGCAGTGCGGTGCTCGACGGCGAGGAGACCGATTCGGCGTTCGAGTTGTTATGACCGCATCAACGACCCCAAACGCGGGTGAGACGACGGTGCCGAACGCCGCAGCGGATCTGGCTTCGTTCGCCGAGGCGGCGCGACAGTTCCTGCAGAGCAGCGCCCAACGCCGTCCTGACGAAGTCGCAACGGTGGAATGGGGTTCCGGACCTGACCGGATCGCATACTTCAGCAGCGACCCGCGCGAGATCGATCAAGCCAACGTGGCGGCGGCCCGCGCCTGGCAGCGCCAGCGCTACGACGCCGGATTCGGCTGGATCACAGGTCCCCGCGAATATGGCGGCGCGGGGTTGACCGCCGTCCACGATCTGGTCTACGACGGCGTCGAAGCGCAGTACGACGTCCCTGACACCGGTGTGCTCGCGGTCATCGGTCTGGGCATGATCGGTCCGACGATCCTGGCGCACGCCCGCGACCACATCAAGGACCGCTACCTACCGGCCATGTACTCCGGCGACGTCATCGCGTGTCAACTGTTCAGCGAACCCGCCGCGGGATCCGACCTGGCCAGCGTCCAGACCAAAGCGGTCCCCGACGGTGCGGAGTGGGTCCTCAACGGCCAAAAGGTCTGGACGTCGATCGCCCAGCACGCGCAGATCGGGATGGCGTTGTGCCGCACCGATTCTGAGGCCCCCAAGCACAAGGGGATCACCGCGTTTCTGGTGGACATGTCCGCACCCGGTGTCGAGGTGCGGCCACTGCGGCAGATGACCGGCGGCGCAGACTTCAACGAGGTCTTCCTCACCGACGTGCGGGTCCCCGACGATCACCGCCTCGGCGAGGTGCACGGCGGATGGCGCGTCGCGCTGACCACCCTGATGAACGAACGCGCCACCGTTGGCGGTGAGGGCTCCGACTCGGTGACCCGCGCCCTCTCGCAACCCTTTCTGACCAAACTGATGGACGTCAACGGCCGCCTCGATGACCGTGCGCTGCGACGCGAACTCGCCAAGCTACTCGCCGATCTGACCGCCAGCCAGTACCTCAACCACCAGGCGTTGCGGAGGCTTCAAGCCGGCCAGGATCCCGGCCCCGAGGGATCGGTCTCCAAGCTGATGTTCGCCCAGAATCTCACGCGGGCAGCGCATTTCGCCGCTGAGGTGCTCGGCCCCAAAATCAGCGCGGACACCGGCGAATGGGGCAGCTACGCCTGGTCGGAGCTGCTGTTGTCGGTGCCGGCACTGCGGATCCTCGGTGGCACCGAGGAAATCATGAAGAACATCCTCGGCGAGCGGGTGCTGGGCCTACCCAAGGAACCGGCGCCAGGCAGGGACAACCCGCGATGACCGACACCATCAGCCAAGACGACCTCGCCGAGCTACGCAGCAGCGTCCGCGACTTCCTAGCCGCCAAATCCACCGACCACCAGTTGCGTTCGGCAATGGAGTCAGCCCGGGGCTGGGATCCCTTGGTGTGGTCGCTGCTGACCAGCCAGCTCGGTGTGCAGTCAATGGCCCTGCCGGTCGAGTACGGCGGCGACGGGTACGGGTTCCGTGAGTTGCGGGTGGTGTTGGAGGAAATGGGGCGGGCCCTTCTACCGTCCCCGTTCTTCTCGACGGTGGTGCTGGCGAGTTCGGCGTTGCTCGCCGCCGGGGACGCCGGCGTGTGCGCGACGTACCTGCCGCAGATCGCCGCGGGGGCGATCACCGCGACCGTCGCGGTGGCCGAAAGCGATGGGCTCTGGCGGACCGACGCGCTCGACACCCGGGCCGTCCTCGCCGAGAACCGCTGGACGCTCAGAGGCCGCAAGATGTTCGTCGTAGACGGTGCGAGCGCCGACCTGATCCTGGTGGTGGCCGCCACCGAGACCGGCCCGAGCCTGTTCGCCGTCGAGGCCGAGGCGGCAAATTTGACCAGGACGCCGATGACCACGCTGGACATGACGCGCCACCAGGCGGCGGTCTCGTTCGACCACACCCCGGCGGTCCTGGTGGGCGAACCCGGTCAGGCCGCGTCTGTGGTCGAGCGGGTGCTCGATTTGGCCACGACTGCGTTGGCCGCCGAGCAGTGCGGCGCCGCCCGCGCCTGCCTGGAGGCAGCCACCGACTACGCCCGGGAGCGCACCCAGTTTGGCCGCCCGATCGGCAGCTTTCAGGCCGTCAAACACAAGTGCGCCGACATGCTGGCCAGGGTCTCACTGGCCGACGCTGCCGCAGCCGAGGCGGCCGACGCCGCCGATGGTGCCCCGGACGCACCGCCTTTGGCAATTGCTGCCGCGGTCGCGCATTCGGTGTGCTCGGAGGCATTGATGTTCGTGGCCTCAGAAAACATCCAGGTGCACGGCGGGATCGGATTCACCTGGGAACACCCCGCGCACTTGTACTTTCGGCGGGCCAAAGCATCCCAACTGTGCTTCGGCGGCCCCGCCGTCTACCACGAACGAGTTCTACATGCTTTCGGCATCTGAACCGCGGGCCGCTAACTCCGGGGCGACGTCTTGTCGTAACAGATAAGCGGCCGAATAGTAAGAGGTGCACATAATGCCAAACATGGGCGCAAAGGTGGCAGCAGCTTATCGCAAAGAGCAAGAGCGGCCAATCATCCCGGTGGAAGCCCCTCCGATATTCCCTCCTCATATGAGGCGATTACGCCAGGGTGGCTGACAGAAGTCCTTTGTCATGATGCACCGGGAGCGAAGGTGGTTTCGCTCACGCTTGGCGACGTGGATAATGGGACTTCGAATCGCAGGAAAATTGGTGTCGAGTACAATCGAGCAGGCAATAGTGCGGGTCTGCCTAACCGCCTTTTTTGTAAGGCCTCGCACGACTTGGCCATCCGACTCGGGTTTGGTCACACGGGATCCGGTTCTTCAGAAATCTATTTTTACGATAGATTACGTCCGCAGCTCGATATCGAGGCGCCGAACTGCTACTACGGCAACCTCGACACGGAGACATTCAATTCGATTCTCATTCTTGGCGACATCAGTGACGAGGTTGAATCGTTCTGCACTCATGAAACCCATATCAGCAGAGCGCGTGCCGAGAGCCAGATCCTATTGCTGGCAAAAATGCACGCACGTTTTCATGACGGAAACGAAGCCCATAAGGAACTCTCCGAGTTGCCTACCTGGTTTGACTTTTTCCAAACGACGCTCGATTTTGGTTTGAGAGAAGGCTCCAACCAGGGTTTTCTAGATGCACAGGAAGTGATCCCGCCTTCTCTGTATGGAAGATTCGAAGAAATATGGCCAGCCACTCTCGAGTCAATAGCAGAGAATAAGAGTCTACCCAAAACCTTTACGCACAATGATGTGCACCTCAAAAACTGGTATGTAATGCCGGGTGATCGAATGGGTTTGGCCGACTGGCAATGCTGCGGTGTCGGCCATTGGGGGCGGGATCTTGCTTACACCTTATCGACTGCGCTGACGGTGGAAAATCGCAGGACATGGGAGGAAGACCTCGTGCGCTATTACGTTGAAGAATTATCTGCGGCGGGAGTTGCTGGAGTAACTTTCGATGATGCGTGGAGGCATTACCGAAAGCAGCTCCTGTCATCATTGACCTGGTGGACCATAACGTATCGACCGACAGCAGGCATGCCCGATATGCAACCGGCAGATGTCACCCCCGCGTTTATCCGGCGTATTAGTACAGCAATGGACGACTTAGGAACTCTGGATCTATTCTGAGGCCGACCTTGAAAGGTGAAAGCAGCAGAACCCTTTACAGATTGCGGTCCGGTCCGGTGCCGGCGCTATTGCCCGGTGAACACCGCCTTCTCGCGGGCCAGGTTGGCGGCGATCCCGATCTTGCTGTCCTCGGTGGCCCACAGCGTCCGCTGTTCGGCCAGCTCACGGTCCAGCACCGCCCGGACCTGGCTTACCAGGGGTGCACGTAGGGTCTGCCGGATCGATTGCACCGCTAGCGGTGCGGCCGCAGCGATCTCGACCGCCCAGCGCAGCGCCTCGTCCCGGACGTCCCCGTCCGGTACGAGCCGATCGACCAGCCCGATGTCGAAGGCGCGTTGACCGTCGATGCGTCGGCTGGTGTAGAGCAGGTCCGTGGCTTTTTGCTGTCCGACGATGCCGGGCAGGGTCACGCTCAGCCCGAAGCCGTGATGGAACCCCAGCATCGAGAAGTTGGCGTGAAATCGGCTCGACGGCGCGGCAACCCGGAAGTCGGCCGCGCACGCCAAACCAAGACCGCCCCCGACGGCGGAGCCCTGGACCGCGGCGACGATCGGCACCGCTACGTCGAACAGCCGAACCGCCTCGCGGTACAACAGTTCCGAGGACCGCGCCCGGTCCTCGTCCATCTCGCCCTGAGCGAAGTTGGCGCCGGCGCAGAAGTGCTTGCCTTGCGAACACAGCACGATGGCGCGCGTCCCGTGGGCGTGCACGTCGGCGGCGGCATCCACGATCTCGCCGATGAGCTGGCGGTCGAAGTAGTTCGCCGGGGGGCGGGTGATTTCGATGATGCTGACATGGTCGGCGGTGCTCACCGAGATGTTCTGTGCCACTTCATACTCCGATCGTTGAGCCGACGGCCGTGACGGCCTTGTTGATGCCGCCGACGAGGGCCATCGCCGTACCGAGCCTTGTGTTCATCGATGCCTCGTCGCCGAAGTCGCCGCGCCAGGTGTGTAGGCGTCGGGTCAGCAGCTGCAGGGCGTATTCCTGCGTCATGCCGATGGCGCCGTGGGCCTGGTGCGCGGCCCGTGCCGCCAGCCCGGCGTTGCGGTTGGCCACCGATTTGGTGGCGACGATCTCGAAGGAGGCCGCGCCGTGCAGTGCGGCGGCACCCGCGCGGTCGACCGAAAGCGCGGTCAAGGCTGACGCCTGCGCGAGTTCGACGATATGGGCCTGCACGGACTGAAACTTGCCGATCGGGCGGCCGAACTGCTCACGCTGCCCGGCGTAGGTCGTGGTCAGTTCGAACGCTCCGGTGATGGCGCCGGCTATCTGTGCGGACCGCAGCAAGGCGCCGCGCAGCAGTACGTCATCGGCACCGACATCGGCGGGGTAGACGTCCACTTCGCTTCCGTTCGCCGTGATGGCGTCTCGGGGCATCCCCGCGAGGTCCGACCCCGCGGTCACTTGCAGGTGGTCGACGTCGGCCACCACCACCCCGGCGGGTAGGACCGCCACCACGTGGCTGGCGCCCCGCACCCAGGGCACGTGTGTAGCGGTGCCGGTCAATCGGTCACCGTCGAGGGACAAGGCGCTGGAGTCAGGTACCACGGTCATCGGGGTGGCCGGAATCTCCGCTCCGGCGCGGGCCAGCAACCAGGCGGCCAGGCTGGTCTCGGCCAGGGGCAGGGGCACCGCGTGGCGGCCCGCGCCCTTCAGGACCGCGAGTAGATCCGGCAATGAACCGCCCGACCCGCCGCATTCCTCGGCGATCCCGACGAGCGGTAAACCGAGTTCTGCTGCTGACTGCCACAAGGGGGTGGTCAGGCCGTCGCGTTCCACCGCGCCGATGACATCGGCGCTGAAGGTCTGAGAAAAGTAGTCCCGGACCAGCCCGACGAGCTCGGGGTCAGCTTGGTGCGCGGTCATGACGTGATCAGCGCCTTGGCGATGATGTTACGCATGATCTCGGTGGTGCCGCCGCGGATGGTGAACGACGGGCCGGTCAGCACTGCCCTGGCGAGCAGGGATTCATACGGGTCCGACGAGGTCAGTTCCGGTGTCCGGCCGAAGTGTCTGAGCACGATTTCGATGCACTCCTGTTCGAATCGGGTGGCCATTTCCTTGGCCAGCGCCGCCTCGACCGTTGGCGATTCGCCGCGGTCGACAGCCCGCGCGATCGACAGCGACAGGCCGTGGAACGCCCAGCAACGCGCTGCCACCGATCCGAGTTCGGTCTGCGCCCAACCGGGGGCGGTGCCGTGCAGCGTGCCGGCCCAGTGGTCCAGAACCGGCATCACCGACATCCAGCGGTCGACACCGCCGCGCTCGAGAACGAGTTCGGCGGTGTTCTGTCCCCAGCCGGCACCCACCTCGCCCAGGCGCCTGGAGTCCGGGACGAAGACGTCGTCGAACGCGACTTCGCAGAAGTGGCGGGTGCCGTCGATGAAGGTGATCTTCGACGGGGTCAGCCCGTCGGCGTGGCGGTCCACGATGAACTGGGTCAATCCGCGGTAGCGGTCCTCGGAGGTGCGGAAGAGCCCCAATAGGTGGGTCGCCTCGGCCGCACCGGAGGTCCAGATCTTGGTTCCGTTGAGCAGCCACCCGCCGTCGACCTTGATCGCTCGGGTCCGCACGGCGGCCAGGTCGGAGCCGGCGTCGGGTTCGCTCATGCCGATCGCGAAGGACAACTCTCCGCTGGCAATGCGGGGCAGGAAGTACTGCTTCTGCTCGTCGGTGCCGTTCGCGGCGATATTGGGACCGGATTGGCGGTCGGCGACCCAATGCCATCCCACCGGCGCTCCGACGGCCAGTAACTCCTCGACCACGATGAGCCGCTCCACGGCGGTGCGTCCGCCGCCGCCATACTCCTTCGGCAGCGCCATGCCGAGCCAGCCCTGCGCGCCCAGGTCGCGGGAGAAGACGGGATCGCTGGGGGCGGCGAACCCTAGGCCGGCGTTATAGCTGCCCGGCGGAAGCCGGTCGGCCAGGAAGGCCCGGACGTCGTCGCGTAACCGTTGTTCGTCGGTGCTGAGTTCGGTTGCCTCGAGTCTCATCGGGTCATCACCGGACCATCACCAGTCCGCCGTCGATCGCCAGGACCTGTCCGGTCATGTAGGTGGCCTCGTCGGAGGCCAGAAAGACGTAGGTGCCGGCGATCTCCTCCGGTTCGGCCCACCGCTTCAACGGAATGCGTTGCAGGTAGTTCTCATTGAGCTTGTCGTTGTTGCGCAGCCCTTCGGTCATCGGCGTGGCCGCGGCGGGGGCGACGGCGTTGACGACGATGTTGTAGCCGGCGAGTTCGCGGGCGGCCGACCGCGTCATGCCGAGCAGCGCCGCCTTGGCCGACGCGTAGTTGATCTGTCCGATGGTGCCGTTGAGCCCGGCTGAGGAGGTTGTGAAGATGATGGAACCCTTCCGGGCTTCCTGCATTCCCGGCACCACCGCCTGCAGCCAGTAGAACGCTCCGTTGAGGTGGATGTTCAGGACGGTTGACCATTGCTCGTCGGTCATCTTCCACAGCATCGCCGGCCGGGTCAGGCCGGCGTTGCTGACCAGCACGCTGATGGGGCCCAGGTCGGCGGCGGCTCGTGCTGCCGCGTCGTCGACCGCCGCGCGATCGGACACATCACACGCGATTGCGGCCGCAGTGCCGCCTGCGGCGGTGATCTCCTCGGCCACAGCGTGCGCGGTGTCGGCATTGATGTCGACGACGGCGACTCGTGCGCCTTCGGCGGCGTAGCGGATGGCGATCGCCCGGCCCAGTCCCTGGCCGGCGCCGGTCACGACGGCGACGCGGCCGGCCAGTCGTGCGGGATTGGTCATGTGTTTCCTCCTGTAGGTGCGTGTGACGCTGACCGCGGCGGGCTGCCGGAGTCGGGGCGGTACATGGCTTTGACGTCGCGCAAGCTCACCTTCAGCGACGGGGTGCGTGGTAGCCGCTCGACGATCCGAATGTCCACCGGGATGTGATGTGCGGGAACCCGTTGCCTCAGATAGGTCTTCAGGTCCTCGACGCCGGGGGCCGTTGCGCCGGCGCGGAGTTCTGCGACCGCGAAGGGAATCTCGCCCAGACGCGGATCGGGCACTGCAACGACGGCCGCGTCCCGCACGGCGGGGTGGCACAACAGGGCGTTGACGACCGTCTCGGGCAGGACCTTGAAACCACCGCGGTTGATCGCGCCGTCGGCGCGGCCATGCACGGTGACAAAGCCGTCGACGTCGATCGAGGCGAGGTCGGTGGTCCGGATCCAGTCCGGGCTGACCACCCCAACCCTGGCCTCCAGCAGGCCCTGCTGGCCGTCGGGCAGCTGCGCGCCGGTGGACACATCAACGACGCGCACCTCGGTTCCGGCGGTGGGCCGGCCCGACGCTGCCGGTTTCACGTGGCCGAATTCTTCGTAGAGCGCCGGTGTCCACGCGACCACGGTGCCGGCGAATTCGGTGGCCCCGTAGGCCCACAGCACCGGAACCCCGTACGTGCTCTCGAAGGACTGGCGGGTCTCGGGCTCCAACGGGCCAGACCCACCGAACAGAAACTTCAACGACGCCAGGTCGCCGCGCGGCACTTTCGCCTCCAGCACCATCCGCACCACGGCGGGCTGCACACCGACGTAGGGCATCTGGTACCGCTTGATCGCGCTGACCCAGTCATCGACCTGAAACTTCTCCAGCAGGACGAGCCGCTTGCCGCTGTGTATAGCGCCGACAAGCTGGGCGATCCCGCCGATCCCGGCGAACGGCCAGAACACGAGTTCCGGTGCAGCGTCGGGATTCCCGGGTGACAGCGCCGTTGCGCTGAGCACCGCACGCTGCAACACCGGGGTGGGTAGGTGGATGCGCTTCGGGGGGCCGGTGGTGCCGCTGGTCAGCACGCCGATCGCCGGCTCTTGGGGCGCTTGGGCGTATCGGCGCTCGCCACGGGCGGACAGTTCGGGCAGCAGCGCCACGTGTGGCGCTACCGATTGGACGGCGATGCCGATCGAACCGACCCGCGCCGCGGCCGCGATCACCGGCGCCGTCCAGTCGTCGCGGTCGGCGATGACGACCCCGGGCCGCAGCGCCTCGATGTCCGCAGCGATGGCGGCCGGGGACTGGAACGCGTAGATCTGGGAAAACGATCGCCGCCGCGCCAACAGGCCGACGATGGCGGCGGCGTGTTGCGGTCGGTTGCGGACCACCAGTCCGATGGCGTCGCGCTCGCCGACGCCGGCCGCGCCGATGAGCGAGTCGATGGCGTCGACGGAGCCGGTGAGATCGTCGCCGCGTAACCACGTGCCGCCGAACTCGATGACGGGCGCCGACCCGTAGGCGCGGAGCCGGCGATGTAGCACGGCTGCAAGATCTTCCGCGCTGTCAGCGGCCCCGGAATTGTGCCCGGCGCACATCAATGCGTCCGCGGACACGTCATTGTCGCACCCTCGACCGCGGTGCTGAGCGGTCACCAGCACTGTCGTTGAGCACAATCCATTCCCGTTCGCGAACGTCGCTGCCACGTCAGAAGTAGAGGCGGGTGATGGACTCGGCGACGCAGACCGGTTTGTCACCGCCCTCGCGCTCCACCGTGGCCAGCCACACCACCTGGACGCCGTCCGGCACGTCGTCCACGGCGGCGATACCGAGCCGAACACGCACCCGGGAATCGACCGGCAGGGGAGCGGGGAAGCGGACCTTGTTGAGGCCGTAGTTGACCCCCATGCGCTTGTTGGCCACTTCGAAGACGTCGTTCATCAGCGGAGGCAGCAGCGACAAGGTGAGGTATCCATGGGCGATCGGAGTCCCGAAGGGCCCCTCCGCGGCCTTCTCAGGATCGACGTGGATCCATTGGTGGTCGTCGGTGGCGTCGGCGAACAGGTTGATGCGGTCCTGATCCACCGCCTTCCAGCCGCTGACACCAATCTCCTGGCCGACCAGTGAGCGCAATTCGTCTGGGCCTTCTATCTTTCGCACGATCCATCCTTCGTTGAATTGGTGTGGGGTACCGAGGTCGCGGCGCGGGTGCAGTTATCGGACGCGCGGCGGCGCGGGCCGTGAAGGTCCGAACGTGCACCACGGGCGCCTCCATCCAATAAATGAGTTGGAGGATTAAGATGTTCTGCATGATGAGCGGTACCGCTCGCCGGTGCCGCAATGTCGACACCTAGGGCGCGGCACGGGAGGGTGAAACGATGACGGCAGCGTCCTTTGGTGCCGTCCGGGTCCCCAAGGCCGCCGAGCTGGTCGCGGCCAGTCTGCGCGGACAGATCATTACCGGTGAACTTCGGGCCGATGCGCTGCTGCCGGCCGAAGCCGTGTTGATGGAGCAGTTCGACGTCAGCCGGCCCACCCTGCGCGAAGCGTTCCGCATCCTGGAGTCCGAGGCGTTGATCGTCGTGCGGCGCGGCGCCCTGGGCGGCGCACGCGTCAAGCCCCCCGACGGCGTAATGGCAGCGCGTCATCTGGGATATCTGCTGCAATATCGCGGCACCACGATGGCCGATGTCTACCGTGCGCGTAGCGCGCTGGAACGGCCCTTGGGCGAGGCGGTCGCGCGAGACAAACGCCGCCAGAACGTATCCCGGCTCAGCCAGGCGATCACCGAGGCGACACCGCACATCGCGAACCCGGCCGAGTACGCCCGCCACGACATCGACTTTCACCTGCTGGTCGCCGAACTCGCCGGCAACGAGACCGTCCGCACCACCGTGGAGGTGCTGTACCACCTCTTGCTGCCAGCGCGGAACCGCTACGTCGAGGCGCTGGCGCCCGGTGAGTTGGGCGTCGAGTACGCCGAAGTACATCGCACGCACGCTTATTTTGTGACGCTGATCGAACGCCACGACACCGATGCCGCGATCGAATTGTGGAACAAGCACCTCGACGAGATCGAGCACCACTACACCGCCCGCCCGTTGGCTAAAACGGTGGTGGAGATGCTCGGCTGACCCGACAGCGCACACGTCGAGCTGACGGTCGTTGGACGTGGGTTCATCCGATGATCTCTTGCACCACGTCGTAGCCCTCGGCGAGCACCAGATCGGTAAGCCGGGCCAGCTCCCGGTCGGGATTGCCCAACAGATGCTGGGAGGCCGTCGCGCGTTTCAAATAGAGCTGCACCTCGTGCTCCCACGTCAAGGCGAGCCCACCATGGATTTGCATGGCGGTCCGGACCGCCTGCCAGTTCGCCTCGTGTGCGCAGACCGCGGCCACGGCCGCCGACACCGGGATCGGCTGTGGCTGATCGAGGTGGCCGAACGCGGCCTCCACCGCGGCGGTGGCGGCCTGCACCGCCACGAACAGATCGGCGCAGCGGTGCTTGATCGCCTGAAAGGAGCCGATTGGTCGGCCGAACTGAACCCGCGTCTTCGCGTATTCCACCGACATGTCCAGCAGCCGTTGAGCGGCCCCGACTGCGTCGGCGGCTATCGCCAAGCGGATGAGGTCCTGCAGCCGGGCTTGCAGCGCCGCCGCGGCGTCCAGATCACCCAGCGCGACTGCCGGTACGGCTTCGAAGGTGACAGCGGCAACCGGCCGGGTCACATCGACGGAGCGAAGAGTCTCGATGCGTACCCCCGCGTCGTGCCCGTCGACCACGAATAGCCCAGGCCCGGTATCGATTTCGGCGGCCACGATCAGCCAATCCGTCACATCAGCTTCCAGCACGGCCGGTTCGGCGCCGCTGACCCGCCAGGTGTGTCCGTCATGCGTGGCGCGGGGCGGGGCGCCATCCAACGGGCTCAACGCCAGCGCCACCCGCACCTGCCCCTGAACGATGCCCTTGAGTAGATCGGCGAAGTGTTCCTCGGCGCCGGCCCAGCGTATCGCCGTCGGCGCCAGCACGGCGCTCGACAGATAGGGCGCGGGCAACAGACACCGGCCGGCCTCCATCAGGAAAATGGCCAACCCTGCCGCACCGACGTCACCGCCGCCGTACTCCTCGGGCGTCGCCAGTCCGAACACCCCCAATTCCGCGAGGCTCCGGCACAGGTTGGGGTCCTCCCGGCGACCCGATTCGGCCAATTGCCGTGTCCGGGCCAACGGCGCGTGCTGCTGCAGGCCGTCGCGGACCCAGATCCGGAACTCCATCCGGTCGTCCTCGGTCAGCAAGGGCATTCGGCCCCCTTCGGTCAAAGCACCATATTAGTTCGCTTTCGAATACATTAGTATCCTCTATATGATTCTTCGCAACTGCCGTGGGGTGGCCTTATGACTGCGGCAGAACCAGCCGAGACGCCCGGGTTCCGTGATGAGGTCAGGGCGTTTCTTCGAGCCAACCTCCCCGCCGACTGGGCCGGTCTCGGCGCGCTGCCCGGGCCGCAGCGCCGTGAGTTCGTCGACCGGTGGCGCCGCCTCTGCGGGCAGGCCGGAATGCTCGGCGTGACGTGGCCGGTGGCCTACGGCGGGCGGGGCCTGACCAAACTGGACCACCTGGTGGTGGTCGAAGAGTTCTCCCGCGCCAGGGTGCCGGTTGGCAGCCCGGGCGACACGCTGTCGATGAAGCTGCTCGGGAACACGTTGGCGGCCTGGGGAACTCACGAACAGAAGCTGCGGTTCCTGCCCCGCATCATCAGCGGCGAGGACATCTGGTGCCAGGGCTACTCCGAGCCCGAGGCCGGTTCAGACCTCGCGGGTCTGCGAACCCGTGCCCGACGCGAGGACGACCAGTGGCACATCGACGGCCAGAAGATCTGGACCTCGAACGCGACAAACGCCAACTGGATGTTCCTGTTGGCCCGCACCGACCCGGACGCGCCGAAATCCAAGGGCATCAGCATGCTGCTGATGCCGATGGACCAGCCTGGTGTCGACGTCCGGCCGATCACGATGCTCAACAACACCGAAGACTTTTGCGAGGTCTTTCTCAGTGACGCCCGCACCGAGGCCGGTCTGGTCGTCGGGGAGGTCAACAACGGCTGGGCGGTGGCCAATTCGCTGCTCAGCCACGAACGGGGTGAGGAAGCGGCGGTCAACCCGATTCTGTTCGCCCATGAACTCGAACGCGTCTTCGCGCTGGCGAAGGATCGCGGCGCTGACCGGCAATCGGTGACCCGTGAGCGGCTCGGACGCGCCTATCTCGGTGTCGCGGTGATGAAAGCGCTGGGCGACAAGATCCTGTCGGCCTACATGCGCGACGGGTCGCTGGGGCCCGAGGCGTCCGTCGCCAAGCTCTACTGGAGCGAGTATCACCAGAGCACAACGCGGTTGGCTGTCGACATCCTCGGCACGGATGCCCTGGCGTGGGACGGTGACATGCCCATGAGGTGGTTCCGTGCCGATGACGCCGGCGCGCCAAACGATTCCAGCTCGTGGTTGTCGGTGCATCTGTGCAACGCGATGGCCGGCACCATCTACGCAGGCACGTCGGAGATTCAACGCAACATCATCGCCGAGCGCATCCTGGGGTTGCCCCGCGAGACGCGCGCAGGGTGAGCGCTGACCTAGGGGCGTAACGCCTCGGCCAGCACCATCGGGTTGTGAAATTCCGTCCACGACCTGATCAGGCCGCCGTCGAACTCGAACACTGCGATGTAGGTGTTCTGGTAGGGCTTTCCGGTGTCGCGGGCCACGAAATCACCGTGATAGCGGGCCACGACAGTCCTGTCGTCGGTGGCGGAAAACACCTCGTCGAGGTGCAGCGGGTGCGGATCGAACAGCTTGGCCACTCCCGCGAAGAGTTGCCGAACACCGCGCTTGCCCCTGACGTGGGACCAGAAACCGGTGCGCTCATCCTGGAACGGCAACCGCACCTCGATCTCCTCGGCGAACAACGTCATCGCGGTGTCGAAGTCACCACCCGAGAAGTCACGCAGCAGAGCCGCCACCATCTCCGCTCGGCTCGTATCGGCGGCGACGTCGGCCATAGTGGTCTCCTAATTGTGTCGACGGCACACGACGGGATCGAGGTGCGCGGCGACTCCGCGCGGGTGACACCCGCTTCCTCAAGGCCCGACCCTAGCGCTACTTGACGCAAACGCCAAGTAGCGTTGACAAAAATGCCAAGTTCATAAATGCATCTTGAGCTGCATCGATACCGCGCGACGGTGCGGATTCAGCGATCTGCATGACCGGGTCGTCCGCCGTCGTGGAGTATCATCAGGCGACGATACGGGCCTTACCAAACCGCGACGGGACTGTGGACCAACAGCACAACGACATCCCATTGAGTCCTCGCGCGCTGCAGACGCGGGACTCAATATTGGAGGCGGCCCGCAGCCTGTTCCTCAGTCGCGGCTACGCCGGTACCCGCATCAACGACATCACCGAGAAGTGTGGGATCTCCCGCGCCGGCTTTTACACCTACTTCAAGGACAAGGCCGAGGTGTTCGCCGCACTTGGTCAGAATGCCTACCACGACGCCCAGACCGTGGTCAGAGGGTGGGAGACGCTCGGCGCTCATCCGACGCTGGATGAAGTGAAGTCATGGGTGGGCGCCTACTTCGCCTACATGGACGTCCACGGCGCTTTCGTCCTGTCCTCGAGCAGTTGGTCGTCGAGCCGCGACACGTTCCGGGAGGGCGCGCGGCGGATGGAGATGCACGTGGCCGCCCCGCTGGGGCTCGCACTGCAGGCGCGCCGATCCTCGCCGACTCCGTCAACCGACACTCTGGGGCTTGCGGTGCTGGCTCTGTTGGACCGCGCGTGGTACTTCGTGCGACCGGAAGGCCTGCCGGTAGAGGACGACGACATGGTCACCACCGTCGCCGCCATGATCATGGCGGTCCTCAACGACTCCCTTACGACTCGGTCAACGCAACCCACCGAGAAGACGCCGCGGCCACAACCTCGCGACACTGCCCCGGTGCCCCCGCATAATGGCACGACCACCCCGCCGCGACGGGCATCGGCCACTGTTGCGCGCCCCGGCGGTGATGCGGCGATGACGATGGGTGACATCGTCATCGACAACGCCGAACGCTTCCCCGACGTCGCCGCCTATCGCCTCGGCGCACGCTTCATCAGCCATCGCCAGCTGCGTGACCGCGGCGTGAAGCTGGCGTCGGCGATGGCCCAGAACGGGCTGCGCCGCCAAGACCGCATCGCCGTGCTCGGTCGGAACAGCATCGAATACGGCGAGCTGTTCGCCGCCACCCAGCTCAGCGGAATCACGATGGCAACGATCAACTTTCGGCTGTCCGCACCCGAAATCCTCGATGCCCTGCGCAGGGTCACGCCGTCCATCGTGTTCTGCGACGACGAGTTCGCTTCCACCGTGGGCGAATTCGCGCCCCAGCTGAGCGGGGTTCGGCAGATCGTCTGCCTCGGTACTTCCGCTGCCCCGGGGATGATGCAGTTCGATGCCTTCATTGCGCAGGGTGTCGCCGATGAGCTACCGTTCACCGCACGACCCGACGACATTGCGTGCCTGCTGTTCACCAGCGGCACCACGGGTCCTTCGAAGTGCTGCATGCTCGGACACCGCGAACTGCGCCGAATCGCTTTCGCGGCCAACGTCGAGATGCGCACCGGCTCCGACGACCGCGGGCTGATCAACATGCCGATGTTCCACTTCGGCGCCTTGGCCATCATCAGCGCCCTGCACGCTCGCGGCGGAACCGCAGTCCTCCAAGCACAATTCGACACCGCAGAAGCCCTCCGGTTGGTCACGAACGAACGCGTCACCCTGCTGCATCTGGCCCCGGTGATGCTCCAAGCCCTGCTGGACGAACCCGGCGCCCACGAGGCCCTCGCCGACGTGCGCACCGTCGTCTATTCCGCCGCGCCGATGCCGCCGCACACCCTGCGCCAAGCGCTGGCGACCATGCCCGACGCCGGGTTCACCAACCTCTACGGGCAAACCGAAGCCATCGTGTCGGGACTACCACGGGAACTGCACTCGCTCGACAACCCCACAGCCGCACACCGACTCGGATCGGTCGGATTCCCCTTTCCCGGTGTGTCGATACGCATCGTCGACGATGACGGCCTCGACGTTCCCGCCGGCCAGCCGGGCGAGATCATCGTTCAGTCGGACTCACTGTTTCGCGGCTACTGGAACGACCAGGCCGCCACGCTGGCGACGTTGCGCGACGGATGGTGTCACACCGGCGATATCGGGCGCATCGACAAAAACGGGCTGCTCTATCTGGTCGACCGGAAGAAGGACGTGATCATCAGCGGTGGGGAAAACGTGTTCTCGCCAGAGGTCGAGCTTGCGCTGCGCGGCCTCGACGAGGTCGTGGACTGCGCGGTGGTCGGAACACCGGATCCCCGGTGGGGTGAAGCCGTCACCGCGGTCGTCGTGCTGCGACCCGGCGCGCAGCTGACCCTGGATCGCATCCAGGACTTCCTGCGCGACACCCTGGCCCGGTACAAAGTGCCGCGCCGGCTGGCCATCGTCGACGAACTGCCCGTACTGCCCAGCGGCAAAATCGACAAGAAACGCATCCGCGACACCGTCGCCCACTCGTAGCAGCGCCGGCCGCCACGAGGCCGTGCGTGAAGGTGCACGACGATGGCGTCGGCGGTGATGCGGAACTGCGGTCAAGGTCCGTCGCCGAAATCCGGCGGCAGCTCGCGACCTGCGCTGGACAGAATATGCCAGTCCAGTGCCACTGCATTGGATAACGCAAGTGGTTCGAGGCGTGAGCACAGGTGTTGCAGTGGCCTAACAGAGGCTTGGCAAGAGCACTGTCACAAGGAAATACATCATTGGTTCAAGGGCCGCCGGTCACCGCGACCTGACCGATGCGGAGCCCGCCGTTCTGTCATTGGCGAACAGAATGTTGACACGTCACTGTCAGATAGACTTCCCGGGCGCGGCCTGTCGGGTTCGCGTACTGCATTTCGATACATCCATAGGCGCCCGGCTGCTGAATCCCTAACGCACCAGCGGACCAATTCCTCCGCCGCCCGAACACCAGGAAAGGGGCACACATGGGACTGCTCGACAACAAAGTCGCACTGATCACCGGTGCTGCGCGTGGGCAAGGCCGCAGCCACGCGGTAGCGATGGCCGAGCAAGGCGCCGACATCATCGCGGTCGACCGCGCCGCCGATATGGATTCCATCCCCTACTCATTAGCCAGCCGCGACGATCTGGAGCAGACCGCGCAACTCGTCCGTGATTTGGGCAGGCGGATTCACACGTCGGTGGTAGATGTCCGCGAGCTGGTCGACCTGCGAGCGGCTGCCGAGACCGGAATCGCCGAACTCGGGGACATCGACATCGTGGTCGCCAACGCCGGCGTGGTGGCCACGGGCAAGACCGATCCCGCCGACGAGGGCCTCTACCGAGACATCGTGGAGACGAACCTGTTCGGAGTCTGGAACACCCTAGTGGCCTCGGTGCCCTCGATGATTCGAAAAGGACGCGGCGGCTCCATCATCCTGACCAGTTCGACGCAGGGACTGGTGGGCCGAGGCGGGGACGGCAGCGCGGCGGCCTTCGCCTACGCCGCATCTAAACATGGTGTCGTCGGCCTGATGAGGGTGGCGGCCACCTCCTACGCCGAGCACAGCATTCGGGTCAACACCGTGCACCCGACCGGGGTCTTCACCCCGATGGTGGTCAACGAGCACATGGCGCAGGTGTTTACCGAGCATCCGTCGGCATCGAAGCTGGCCACCAACCTGCTTCCGGTCCCGTTCGTCGAGGCCCAGGACGTCACCAACGCGGTGGTGTGGCTGGCCAGCGATCACGCCCGCTACATCACCGGGGTATGCCTGCCCGTCGACGCCGGATACACCGCCATGTAGTAGCGACGTTGCAGCCGGGCGGTCGGTTGGCGGTGCGCTAAGCATCGGCACCCAGTGTCGACGACGGACGCATCACTTCGACGCAAGGGCCAGATCAGACAAGCGACAGCCCGATGAGCGCATCACGGCGACTGAAAAGCGGTAGTTCATCGAGGCTGCCGGTGGGCGCCGGGCGTGACGTGCGCCATCGCAGTACCGACCGCGCTGAGCGCTCCGGAAAGCCCTGCCGGCTTCGGTGGCGTTGTAGTTGGCGTAGATGACATCGCCAAACTGGTCTATGAAGGCGATCACCACATCAAGCCGCATCCGCGAACCGGATGCGGCGGCGAACCGCAGCGAGCGCCCACTGTAGCGGTTGCGGACATCGTCGGGCAGGTCCATGATCCGGTCGAACATCACCGGAACCACGGCTAGCCTGGCGGCGCGGTACCGGTCGACGAGGTCCAGGGTGGCCTCGCGATCGAACTTGCGGCGCGTGACCACGGTGCACGCCATCATCGCCGCGAGCACCAACTGCCCGAAACCCCAGGCGTGAAACATCGGTGCCGCCACGACGGTCGTCTCTTCAGCACGCCACGGCGTCCGGTTCAGGATCGCCTCGACGGCCCGGAGCCCACCACCGGAATGCCTGGCGCCCTTAGGGAGTCCCGTCGTCCCGGAGGTCAGCAGGATCAGTTTGCCGGCGCGCGTCGCCGGCCAGGGCCGTTGGCGATCGCGAAACCGTCGTCGCCGACATTCCTTCACGCCGCACCGCAGAGAGGACCCGGACGTATTTGTCGGGGCGCAGGACCGTTACAAGCCTGGCACGGATGAAGGTCGCTGTCAGGGCATAGAGATCATTCACGACGCGCCACCAATAACAATCGCGCCGTGCTCAGTGAGTAGCCGCAGCGTTCAGCGCACCGCAAAGCCGGCATCAAGGGGCCAGGCCGTTCCGGTGATGAACTTGGCTTCATCCGAGACCAGGAAGGCCACCGCGTTCGCCACGTCCTCGGGCATCAGCATCGGGATCGGCAACACGTTCTGCATCGCCTCAATCGCGACGTCCCCGGACTCGAGCAGTTTGCCCATCGCTTCGTTCATGACCATGCCGGTCGCCACCCCAGTGGGGTGGATGGTGTTCACACGGATGGAATGTTTCCCCAGTTCGTTGGCCCACACCTGCATCAGACCGACGAGTCCTCGCTTGGCAGCTGAATAGGCCTGACCGCCAGTCCGGTCGGTGCCGGTGGCTTTGAGCCCGGCGCTGGAGCTGGTGATGACGATTGATCCGCCGCGCCCGCCCTCGATCAGGGTCGGGATCGCGGCATGCACGGTGTTCCACACCCCAGTCAGGTTGACGTCGACGATGTCACGGAACACCTGCCGGTCGTCACCGCCACCGGACAGCCGGATGATGCCGGCGTTGGCGATCACGATGTCCAAGCGCCCGAATTCGGCGAGGCCGTCGGCGAGGACCGCCTCCACGGCGTCGCCGTCGCGGACATCGGCCTGACGCGCCACGATGCGCCGGCCTGCACCCTCGACCAGCTTGACCGTCTCGTCCAAATCCGACCGGGTGGCGTTGGGATAGTCCATAGACGCGATATCGGCACAGATGTCCAACGCGATGATGTCGGCGCCGTCGGCAGCCAACCGCACCGCATGGGCACGTCCTTGCCCGCGCGCGGCGCCGGTGATGAAAGCAACCCGACCGTCCAACACACCCATGGTCCTCAACCCTTTTCGCTGTTGTGCCGCGCAATGTCGCCTCGCTGGGAGTGAGGTCCGCGTGGACATCTGTCTGCAGCCCACGCCGCGGGATACCGACACTATGGCAGCCAAGTGTCAAAGGTCAAGACCGTGCTTCTTCGGGAGCTCGGCCGAATCTCACGGGTAGACGCAGAGAACGCGAGGACGCCGATCACCATCGAGTGGAGGGCCCGTCGCGCTGTCCAAGCAGGAACTATCGCCGCAGTTCAACAGATCGGTTCCGACGTTCTTCACTGATCACACGCTCGACGGGCATCGTACCGCCACGGCACGAATCGACGCTGAATCCAGCGCGTCGCCGATAATGCGATATGGCAGTCAGCTGCCAGGCCGCGAGGCACCGAGGAAACTAGCGCAAGGCGGCCGATAGCGCGGCGAACTCGTGCCGGACGAGGTCGTCGACGGCGTGATCGTGGCCCGATACCCACCGCTTGACGGCACGGTCGAGCAGCAGCAGCCCGACCCCGGCGAGTACCTCCGCCGCGGCATCGGGGGTCGGAAGCCCGCGGCGCTCTGCGACCGCCAGCGCGACGATCTGTGCATTGCCATCCTGGTCATGGCGTTCCTGACCGCGCAGGACCAGAGAGGTGGCGACCGCTTTCTGGTAGAGCGAGACGCGGCGGCGGATCCGTTTCAGGCCGATTGCCAGCGACGCGAACGACTCGGTCATGGCGTCGAGGTCTGACACCGACGTCGGTTGGGCGAGGTAGACCCCCCGGAATCCTTGGATGAAGTCATAGGCTCCGAAGAACAGGATGGACTGCTTGGTGGGGAAGTAACGGAAGAACGTTCGCGTGGACACGCCGGCCGCCTTCGCGATCTCGTCGGTGGTCGTTGCGTCGTACCCCTGCGTGCTGAAGAGATCGAGTGCGACGTCGACCAGCGTGGTACGCACCCGGTGGGCGTGATCGCCACGGGGCGAGCGTTCACCGCGCACCATCGCTGCGCACCTCCTCAAGCCCATGTGCCGGTCTGGGTGACAGTGGCCCCGAAGGATCCCCGCACCACGGGCAAGCCCCCTGCTATTCCGACAGTATGACAGTGCGCTGCCAGAAGCCTCAACGGTCGGCCGGTGATAGCCGGATCACAATCACTGCACGCAGCTGTCGGTGCCGGCGGCGCGGCGGGGTATCCGAGAATGTGACCGCGCCGTGCCGGCGCGTAGCGAAGAAGCAACCCCATGCAGGCCGGTCCAGGCATTCAAATAACAGCTCCTAAAAGGCTACTCAGCGGCTTGGCGCCGCCAATCCCAGGAAGCGCGCGCATCATCGCGGAAGCCGTGTGCCGGCATCGACGCGCGCAGGGAGCCCACGCGAGCCGGCGCGCCGCACGACGGTTGGCGACGCAGGTCGGTGTCGATCGGACGCCGAGCCAGGAGCCGTACATTGACTATGACAGTCCTCTGCCATACTCTCGCTTACGAAGCCAGTCTTCGAATCCATCGGCCCGAAAGGCGTGTGCGTGGCGGAGAACGTGTTCCTTGTGTTGAGCAACCCCATCGAGGGTCAAGACGACGCATTCAATGCGTGGTACGACTCCACGCACGTGCCGGAGGTTCTCGACGTTCCCGGTGTCGTGGCCGCCCAGCGCTATGACCTGTCCGAGGTCAAGGTGCCCGAGGACGAGGACCTGCCCGCACAGCTACCGCCGCCGACGCACCGCTATCTCGTGGTCTACGAACTCGATCGCGAGCCCGACGCTGTGATGGCGGAGTTCCTCAAGCGGGTCATGGCGGGCACGTTGACGCTGGGCGAGACGTTGGACCTGAGCACCGTGTCGTTGACCGGCTGGACTCCCCGCGGCGAACGACGGGTAGCGACATGACGGCTGGGTCCCCGTTCCGCGCGACACGCGTGCGGGCGAGATCCGCTCGGACTCATGACCTTTCGCTGTTCGTCCCGATGAGTGAGGCCGCATCATGCCCTTGGCGTTGACCGAAGACCACGGTGCACTCGCCGACGTCGCCAAATCGCTGGTGGCCGGTCGCGGCGGAACCGCAGCCGCGCGCCGCATCCTGCTCGACGCGGACGACAGCGGGCGCTGGTGGCAGAACGACGGCTTGTGGAAGGAGATCGTCTCCACGGGCTGGCTTGGTTTGCACATCGACGAACGCTACGGCGGTCAGGGCTTCGGACTACCCGAGCTGACCATTGTGCTCGAACAACTCGGCCGCGCCGCGATCGCGGGACCGTTCCTGCCCACGGTGGTCGTCTCGGCAGTCATCGCCGAGGTCGGCACCGAGGAGCAACGACAACGTTGGCTTCCGAAGCTGGTGTCCGGCGACGTCGTGGCCGCGATCGGCACCACCAGTGATGCCGCGCTGAGGGGATCGGCAGTTGCGGCTGACGCAATCGCGACCCTCGGGGAGCAGGACGCCGATCTGTTCCTCATTCCGGTCGGGGACGATCTGGTGCTCGTCGAGGCGGGCGACGCGGTGGGCACAACGCGCAGCGACGCCGTCGATCAGGTGATGCGCCCGATTACCGTCGCCAACTTGGCGTCGGCGCCGGTGGTGGACAGCTTCCCTGGGATGGCCCGCGTTGCGGCCCGGACGGTGCGCCTGCTGGCCGCGGCCGAAGCCGTTGGCGGTCTCACCGCGTGCACCGAGATGGCCAGCGTCTATGCGGCCACCCGTGAACAGTTCGGCCGCCCGATCGGGTCCTTTCAGTCGATCAAGCACCATTGCGCCAACATGTTGGTCGACACCGAGCTCGCCGTGTCCGCCACCTGGGATGCGGCCCGCACCAAGGCATCCGAGGCCGAGCTGGCGGTGACGATGGCGGCTGGGCACGTGTTGCCCGCCTATCAACGCGCGGCGCTGAAAAACATCCAGATCCACGGCGGCATCGGCTACACCTGGGAACACGACGCCCACCTCTACGTCCGCCGCGCAACGGTGCTGCTGGCGTTTGCCGGCGGCGAGGACGCGCTCCGCGATGACGTCGCAGCCCTGCAGATCGGCGGTGCACGCCAAGGCACGTCGTTGGACCTACCGCCGGACGCCGAACAGTACCGGCAGGCGGTAAGGGACTTCCGGGCAGAGCTGGCCAAGACCGAACCCGCCGAGCAGCAGAAGCTGTGGGCTCACGCCGGATATCTGGTGCCGCACTGGCCCAAACCCTATGGCCGTGCCGCCGGCTCGATCGAGCAGCTGATTATCGAGCAGGAGCTCCGCGGCGTGGAACGCCCCAGCCTGGGTCTCGGCGAGTGGATGGTGCCCACGGTGTTGCAACACGGCAGCCCTGAACAGATCGACCGGTTCATCTGGCCCAGCCTGGAGGGTGAGGAGCGGTGGTGCCAGCTGTTCAGTGAACCGGGAGCCGGCTCGGATGCGGCTGCAGTGTCCACCAAGGCCGTCCGGACCGACGGCGGCTGGACGCTCACCGGCCAGAAGGTGTGGACCAGCGACGCGTTGAACTGCCAGCTTGGGCTGGCCACGGTGCGCACCGACACGAATGTGCCCAAGCACAAGGGCATTACGGCCATGATCATCGACCTGTCCGCACCGGGGGTCGAAATCCGTCCCTTGCGGGAGATCACCGGGGAAGCCCTCTTCAACGAGGTCTTCTTCGACGAGGTGTTCGTCGCCGACGATCGCGTGGTCGGCGAGGTCAACAACGGCTGGCGGGTGGCCATGGCGGCCCTCGGCAATGAGCGGGTGTCGATCGGCGGCGGCTCGGTGACCATGGTCGCCGAGGACCTGCTCGATCTGTTGGCTCGTCACCGCGGCAACGATCACCGGCTGGCCGGCGAGGTGGGCGCGCTGCTCATCGAGGCCTACGCCCTGGCGACGGTGAACCTGCGCCAAGCTGCCCGCGCGGTCTTCGAATCCGGACCCGGCATCGAAGGCAACATCGCCAAACTCTTCGGCGCCGAGCACGCTCAGCGCGTCGCCGAACTGGCAGTCCGCATCGCCGGGCCCGCCCTGTTGACCGGACCCGACGGCTGCCAGGCCGTCGGCGGCGATCCGTTGGGCCGGCAGGCCGCCGGAACGGTGGTGCACGACTACCTGTTCAGTCGCTGCCTGACCATCGCCGGCGGCACCTCCGAAGTCGTCAGAAATCTGATCGCCGAACGAATCCTGGGCCTGCCCAGGGACCCGGCGCCCGCACCGACCACCAAGTAACGCGATGACTGGAGAAATGAAATGACCTGTGCCGTCATCGGAATCGGCCGCACCACCTACTCGAAGAACTCCGGGCGCACCACCCGTGGGATGGCCGTCGCCGCCTGCCGCGATGCGATCGACGACGCCGGGCTGACACCAGCCGACATCGACGGGATCTGCACCTTCATGGCCAACGACTCCGAACAGCCGATCTTCGTCGGGTGGGCGCTCGGTATCGAGGAATTGGCGTGGGCCAACGCCATGTTCGGCGGCGGGAACCTGGTAGCCGACCAGGTCGCGACCGCCGCCGCGGTCATCGAGGCCGGGATTTGCAAGGCCGTGCTGGTGTACCGCTCGCTCAACGGCCGCTCCGGACATCGCTTCGGCCACATCGAGGGACCGATGCAGGTGCCCCACCATGACCAGTTCGACACCGCGTCGGGATTCATGGTGCCGCCGCAATGGTTTGCCATGTGGGCGCGCCGCCACCAACACGAATACGGCTCCACCTCAGAGGATCTCGGTCAGATCGCGATCACCCAGCGTAAGCACGCCGGGCCCAATGAGCACGCGCTACGTCGCGAGCCGCTGTCGATGGATGACTATTTGGCGGCGCGCTGGATCAACGAGCCGTTCCGGGTGCTGGACTGCACCTCCGAGGTCGACGGCGCGGTGGCCATCCTGATTACGGGCGAGGACATCGCCCGCAACGCCAAGCAGGATCCGATGTGGCTCGTCGGCTCGTCCAACTCTCAAGGTGGGGCCGGTTGGACGGAGTGGAGCGATCCGACCGAAATGTATTCGCGCACCGCCGGTCCCAAGATCTGGGACAAGACGGGGCTAACACCCGCTGACATGGATCTGGCCTGCATGTACGACTGCTTCACCTACACCGTGATGGCCACCATGGAAGGGTTCGGATTTTGTGAGAAGGGCGAGGTCGGCAAGTTCTTCTCCACCGGCCGCGCGACCTACGGCGGCGACGTTGTGGTGAACCCCCACGGCGGCCTGTTGTCCGAAGGCTACATTCACGGCCTCAACCACCATTACGAAGCCGCACTGCAGTTGCGTCACGCGGCCGGTGTGCGCCAGGTCGACGGTGCCCAACTCGCTCTCGTCACCGCCGGCGGCGGCCCGTTCGGCGGCGCTAACGTCTACAGCAGGGAGAAGCCATGACATCACCCCCGGCCACCAATCCGCTACTGATGCCGCCGATCCCGGTACCCGACCCGGACTCGGCGCCGTACTGGGAAGGCCTCAAGGCCGGCAAGCTGATGCTGTGTCGCTGCGACGACACCGGCAAGTGGATCCACCCCCCGCTAGAACGCAGCCGATACACCGGCGGCCCAGTGCACTTTGAAGAAGTCAGCGGACGGGGCACCATCTTCAGCTACATCGTGATACGCCAAGCGCTGGTGCCCGGTCGCATACCGCCCTACGTCGTCGGCCTCATCGAACTCGACGAACAGCCCGGCCTACGTATCAATGCGGTCATCGACGCCGACCCCGCCGACGTGCGGATCGGCCAACCAGTGCAGGCCCGCATCGTCGACCTCGGTGAGAGTGGTTACCGCATACCCGAATTCACCATCCGGCTCGCGAACGACGGGACCACGCCAGCATGACCGACATGAGCACCGACGCCACCTTCGACGTCGACGATCTACCGTTCACCCAGGACAGAACACTGGCCTGGCAGCAGCTCCGCCAGCACGGCGAGGTCGTGCAAGGTCGCGAGCAGGTGGTGCTGACCAGCGCTGCGGCCGTCGAGTTCGTGGCGAAGCGACCCGAACTTTTCTCCTCGGCCCGGGCGTTCGACCGCCTCGGCAGCCCGGTCCCATTGGTTCCGATCGCCATCGACCCCCCCGATCACACCCGATTCCGACGGCTGTTGGACCCGTTCTTCAGTCCGCGAAGGATGGCTGAACGCGAACCCGAGCTGCGGCGGCAGGCGGGCGAGTTGATCGATGCCATCAAGGAACGGGGGGAGTGTGAGTTCCTCGCCGACGTCGCCGTCCCGTTCCCTACCCAGGTCTTCCTGACACTGTTCGGGTTGCCGCTGGAAGACCGCGACCGCCTGGTGCACTGGAAGGACTCGATCCTGGAGTTCACCAACCCCGCGAGCGGCGAGCCGACGCCGGAGGTCTTGGCGCTCGCCCTCGAACTCTACACCTACCTGAATGAGCACATTGCGGCGCGGCGCGCCAACCCCGAGGGTGATGATCTGCTCTCGCAGTTGACAGCGCTCGACGACGAAGGCGGTCTCACCGACCCGGAGATCCTCGGGCTGTGCTTCCTGTTCGTCCTTGCCGGCCTCGATACCGTGACGTCTGCTTTGGGTTTCTCCTTTGCGAGGCTGGCCACGGATCCGGAACTGCGACACACACTTACCGCTGACTACTCGCTGATTCCGCACTTCATCGAGGAGCAGCTCCGAGTCGACAGCCCGGTGCCGTTCGCGCCGCGCGTTGCCACCGAGGACGTCGAAATAGCGGGGTGCCCCGTGGCCAAGGACACCACGATCCTGATGAGTCTGGGCGGCGCAAACCGCGACCCCGACCAATATCCAGACCCAGACACCGTGCATCTCGACAAGCAGCCACCCCATTTCGCGTTCAGCCGCGGCCCCCATCGTTGCCTGGGATCCCACCTGGCCCGCCTCGAATTGCGCCTGATCCTCGAGGAATGGCACGACCGCATACCCAACTACGCCCTCCTCGAGGGCGCCCAGCCCACCGTGCCGTGGCCACACGCCACCATGGGCCTGGACGCCGTCCCGCTCGTCCTGCCACCCAACTGAACCGAAACAACGGGCGGATGCGCTGCGTGAGCGAGTTGCCGACGATGCAGCCGACCGGATGGTTCCAGGTCGGCTGGAGCTCCGATCTCGCCGTCGGCGCGGTGAAGCCACTGCACTATTTCGGGACTGAGTTGGTCGCCTTCCGCGACTTGGACGGCGCCGTCCACGTCCTCGACGCGCACTGCCAACACCTCGGGGCCAATCTCTCCGTCGGGGGCTGTGTGGTCGAGGACGGGATCCAGTGCCCCTTCCACGGCTGGGTCTGGGACGGCAACGGCCGCAACGTCCGCATCCCCTATGAGCAACGCCCCAACCGGGGACGACGGGTACGGGCCTGGCCGGTGTCAGAAATCAACGAATGCATCTATCTCTGGCACGACGTGCAACGCCGCGATCCGCTCTGGCAGCTACCCCACGCGCTCGAAGCCCTCGGCGAGCACGTCAGCAGTCGGTGCTACCGAGCGGTCGGCAGCCAGGAACGCGCCCTGTTTCCCGGAATCCATGTGCACCCGCAGATCGTCGCGGAGAACGGCGTCGACCCCCACCACTTCCAGTTCGTCCACCGCACCCCGATCAGCCCCGTCGTGCTCACCGAGCACGTCACCGAAGAGGCCTGGCACGCCAAGGTGGGGTTCGGCCGGCGATGGGTCAACGGCGTCGACCGGCCCGGCGACACCCACAACACCATCGAGATCCGCTGGTCGGGAATCGGGGTCAGCTTCAACGGTGAGCACACCGCCGACGGTGTGCGGGTCATCGCGATCTGCACGACGCCCGTCGATGACGCCACGTCCGACATCTTCGCGACGTACTGGATCTCCGAGGGTGAGAACTACGACGAACGACTCCGGGTCGCCAAGATGGCGCTGCCCGACGACATCAAGATCTGGGATCACCAGCAGTACCTGGACAAACCTGGGCTCGCGCCGAGCGAGGCCGCGGGCTTTCAGCGGCTGCGCCGTTGGGCGCGCGGCTTCTATCCGGAACCTGACGTACTCACCGCCAATAAATAGGCCCGTAAGAAAACTGAATGTGTTTCCCCGCTCACTTCACTTACCCGGACAAAGGAGCCACCCGTGCCGCTGCAGCCCTGGATGGAATTGATCTCCGTTGACGATCACCTGATCGAACATCCGAAGGTCTGGAGTGATCGGTTGCCCACCAAGTACCTGGAGGCGGGTCCGAAGATCATCGAGTGGGAGCGCCCCGATACCAAGGCGATGTGTCAGGTCTGGGAATACGAGGGCCGGATCTACCCCTACATCGGGCTCAACGCGGTCGCGGGCAAGAGGCCCGAGGAGTACGGCATCGAACCGGTGCGCTACGACGACATGATCCCCGGTTGCTACGACCCCAAGGCGCGGGTGGCCGACATGGACATCGACGGCGTGCAGGCGATGACGTGCTTCCCCTCATTCCCGCGGTTCGCGGGCGCGGTGTTCCACGAGGGCGAGGACAAAGAGTTAGCACGACTGTGCTCGCAGGCCTGGAATGACTTTCACCTCGACGAGTGGGCCGCCACCGCACCGGATCGGTTCGTCGCGGTTGCAATGTTGCCGTTCTGGGACGTCGAGGCCAGCGTCAAGGAGATCCACCGTGTCGCCGCTAAGGGCGCGAAATGCGTGACCTTCCCCGACCTGCCCGACCGGCTCGGCCTGCCCTCCGTGCACTCCGATCACTGGGACCCGCTGCTGTCGGCGATGGAGGACACCGGCCTGGTGCTGGCTCAGCACTTCGGTTCTGGTGGCTTCCCGCCGCCGATTGCTCCGGATGCCCCTTTCGCGGTGTTCGTCACGCTGATGGGGACCATGTCGATGACCGCACTGACCGACTGGTTGTTCAGCCACACGCTGTACCGGCATCCCAAGTTGAAGATCGGCCTGAGCGAGGGCGGCATCGGTTGGATCCCCTACATCTTGGAGCGCGCCGACAGCGTGTGGCGTAAGCACCGCTTCTACAACAACGTCAACCAGGACCACCCGCCGAGCTACCTGTTCAAGAAGCACTTTCACGGCTGCTTCATCGAGGATGACTTCGGCGTGGAGATGCGACACATGATCGGCGTCGACAAGATCACCTGGGAGTGCGACTACCCGCACTCGGATTCGTTCTGGCCGCAGAGCCGCGACCGGGCCGCGCAGGCCCTTAAGGACGTGCCCGACGACGAGGCCCACAAGATCGTCGAACTCAATGCCCGTGAGTTCTACAACTTTCCGCGGGTGGCGTGACCCCCGCCGGCGACGACGTGGGGCGGGTTGAGCAGCTTCCTCGGTCGGACTGGACCGACGGATCTCCTCACCAAAGACGAGGCCCGCGAGCGCCTCGTCGAGGAGATCGAGCGCACCCACGCTCGGCTCGACGAAGTGACGGCAAGCTCGGGCGATCCTGCCCAGATCGACGCCGAGATCACCCCGCTGGCCCGCCGCCTCAACGCGATGGAGTCAGTTCCGCGACGAATACAACGACTATCTCGACGGCTAGTCCGTCCCAACCCAAGGAGTGAGTAATGGTGATGGTGCAGCAATTCGAAGGTGCCTCGGCGATTGTCAGCGGCGGCGCCGGCGGTCTGGGCGAGGCGACGGTTCGCCGGTTGCACGCCGACGGCTTAGGTGTGGTGATCGCTGATCTCGCCACCGACAAGGGCAAGGCGCTGGCCGACGAGCTGGGCAGCCGGGCGCTGTTCGTGAGCACCGACGTGACCAGCGAGGACAGCATCCTCGGCGCGATTGAGCAGGCCAACCAGCTCGGTCAACTGCGTTATGCGGTCGTGGCACACGGCGGTTTCGGTGTGGCGCAACGGATCGTGCAGCGCGACGGCAGCCCGGCGGACTTCGGTGGCTTCACCAAGACGATCGATCTCTACCTCAACGGCACCTACAACGTGGCCCGGTTGGTAGCCGCCGCGATCGCCGCGGCCGAACCCCGCGAAAATGGTGAGCGGGGCGCGCTGGTGCTGACCGCGTCGATCGCGGGCTACGAGGGCCAAATCGGGCAGACCGCCTATGCTGCGGCCAAGGCCGGAGTCATCGGGTTGACCATCGCCGCGGCCCGCGATCTCAGTTCGGTGGGCATCCGGGTCAACACCATTGCGCCGGGAACAATGAAGACTCCGATCATGGAATCGGTCGGCGAAGACGCCATCGCCAAGTTCACTGCGAACGTGCCATTCCCGAAGCGGCTCGGATCCCCCACAGAATTCGCCGACGCGGCCACGTTCCTGCTGACCAACGGCTACGCCAACGGCGAGGTCTTGCGGCTCGACGGCGCGCAACGCTTCACCCCGAAATAACACGCGGGCGCCACCCGCGACGATGATTAATGAAAACCGAAGGGGGAAAGTGGGATCGAGCGACACCAGCTCCTCGGAGGTCACCAAGTGGGACCCTGAGCTGACCGAGCGGGTGATGGGCTGGATTCGGCCGATCATCAAGGGGTATCACCGTTCCCGGGTGCGCGGTCTGGAATCCTTTCCGCCTGGCGGGGCGCTGGTAGTGTCCAACCACTCGGGCGGGTTGTTCGCGCTGGATGTCCCGGTGTTCGCGACCGGCTCTACGACAAGTTCGGCTACGACCGGCCCGTCTACACACTCAGTCACGACATCCTTGCCACCGCCCCGGCCGGCGACATCTTGTCCAAGACAGGCTTCATCCGCGCCAATCACGACAACGCCGATGCGGCGCTGCGTGCCGGCGGGGTGGTCGTGGTATTCCCCGGCGGCGACTACGACGTCTACCGATCCACCCGGTCAGCCAACATCGTCGACTTCAATGGCCGAACCGGGTACGTCAAGGCGGCGCTCAACGCTGAAGTGCCGATCGTCCCCGCGGTATCCATTGGCGGGCAGGAGAACCAGCAGGCGTGCCGCAACAACCCACTTCGTCGAGGCATGAGTGGGCCGCCAGCGGATCAGCCCACGGGTCCACGTGCCGGCCACAGCTCACAGTCCGCGGAAGCCGCCAGCATCACGTGATGCGATGCGCAGGGAACGCAACTCCCGCCCCACATGTAGTCAACGATCCGGCAGAGTGGTGCCACAAGTCAGGTTCACCCAACAGACCGCGGGTCGTTCTGAAAGGTCAAGTCCAGTGCCGGGCAACCGGCGGACGTGGCCCCGACGGCACACCCTCCGATGACCGTCAGGGTCAGCGGGGCCGCTACTTCAGTACCGTGGGCAGCGCCGCGAACTCCTGACGGATCAGATCGTCGAGAGCGCGGCCCGGTGTCGACAACCATTGATCGAGGGCACGTTGGACCAGCAGCATCCCGACGGCCGCCAGCAAACGGCACTCGTCGTCGGGTGCCGGCAGATGCCGCCGTTGGGCGATCACCTTCGCCACTGTCGTGGCATTGGCCTCGTGATTACTGCGCTCCCGGCCCATCAGTACGAGCGACGACGCGACCGCTTCGTGGTACTGAGCGATCCGCTTGCGAAAGCGCTTAAGCCCCGGCGCAAGTAACGCGAACGAGCTTGCCAGCGCCTCGAAGTCGGATAGCTCCTCGGGCTGCGCGAGGTAGACCCCGCTGACGGCGTCGATGAAGTCGTACTCACCGAAAAACAGCACCGACTCCTTGCCGGGGAAGTACCGGTAGAAGGTCCGCGGCGAAACGCCCGCGCTCTCGGCGATCTGGTCGGTGGTAGTCGCGTCGTAACCGTTGGCGCTGAACAGGTTCAGGGCGGCCTCCAGCAGCGCATTCCGCGTCCGATCAGCATGCGCGTCACGCGGTGAACGATCGCCTCGCGCCATCCGCCCCTCCTCGACTGTCTCCGATGTCCCGACAGCGACAATCACGGCATCGGCCCAGATTTGACACCCCCGCCGCGCAGGGGCTACAGCGCCAATTATGACAGTGTATTGCCAAAGTCCAATTAGGCTTCGGCTGGAACATGCAGGCAATTCTGCTCGCACCGCCAAGCCGGGCGAACGGTAACCGCGCGCCTCGGCAGACCTGCTGGGCTAGCCTCGGCCACGCAGCTTTCCTGCGGTCGTTCCTCAGCGCAAGAGGCGGTGAGCGACACTGAATGACGTTCAGCTGCAAGCGATCTAAGCGATGAGACCATCACGATGGACTTCGCCCAGTAGCCGATCTCGGCACAGGATCGACCGCGCCCGCGCTCGCGAAGCCCGCCGCCGCGCAGTGGTCGTTGTGCGAGTCGTCGAAGACGCGCCACCCGCGGATGTCCAGGCGGCGTTCAGCCAGGGTCGCCACGAAGGACGACAAGCCACGGGCAGCGAGTCGCCGAAGGACGCCAGGGGCGATGCACAGCTATGAGGCAGCCCGACACGAACAACCTCCACCCGGACGGCACGGCGGTCCTCCGCGCCCGGACCCCAATGGATCGAACCCCACCCCGACTCTTGCTGACGTTATTGTCAAAATCCCGCTTTAGCGGTTCTGAAGTGGCTCGATGGCGGGCGCACGAGAGCCAAATTCCCGTCGCAACCCGCCATTTGACAAAAACGTCAACAACCGGGTTACGATGCCCGGGTGACTGTGCTGACCGCAGCTTCGCCACGTGATGGGGGACTCGTGCCACATCCACAGGGTGATCGCTTTGCTAGTCGACTGACGCCGGCCGTCAGCACTCAACCGATGAACCGATGGACGACATGACTGACGTGTTGAGCGGGATCCGTGTGGTCGAGCTGGCCGCGTGGACGTTCGTCCCGGCGGCCGGCGCGGTGCTTGCCGACTGGGGCGCCGACGTCATCAAGGTCGAGCATCCCGAGACAGGCGACCCGCAGCGCGGGCTCATCAGCTCAGGGATCGTCACCGGAGCGGGGGGAGTGAACCACTTTGTTGAGCAGCCCAACCGTGGCAAGCGCAGTGTCGGGTTGGATACCTCCACCGCCGAAGGCCTTGAACTGCTGATGAGGCTGATCGAGACCGCCGACGTCTTCATCACCAACCTGCTGCCCGACTCCCGACAGCGGATGGGCATCGACGTCGACCAGATCCGCGCCCGCAACCCCAACATCATCTACGCCCGCGGCCATGGTTACGGCACCAAGGGTGACCTGTCCGCCCAGGGCGGTTTCGACCTGGCGGCGTACTGGGCGCGCGGCGGCATCGGCGATGCGTACGCCGACGGTACCGGCTCCTATCCGCCGATTCAGCGACCGGGCTTCGGTGACTCCTACGGTGGTCTGGCGCTCGCGGCCGGTATTGCCGCAGCCCTGGTGAAACGCGAACGCACCGGTGAGCCATCGGTCGTCGACGTCTCGCTGCTCAACGCCGCAATCTGGCAGCTGGGCCCCGACATCGTCGGCGCCGGCGTCACCGGACAGGACATCCCTAAGTTCAACCTCGACGAGATGCCCAACCCGGTGGCCAGCATCTACAGGACGCGCGACAACCGGTTCATCGCCTTCGTGCTGCTGCAGGCCGACCGATTCTGGTCGGACTTCTGCACCCGACTGGGCCGCACCGACCTGATCGACGACGAGCGCTTCGCTCATGCCACGGCGCGGTTCGGCAACCGCAAGCAGTGCATCGCCGAACTGCGGGCGAGCTTCGCATCGAAGAGCCTTGCGCACTGGGAGAAGGCTTTCTCCGGGTTCGATGGTGTGTGGGACGTCATGCGCACCGCCCACGAGGTGCACAGCGATCCGCAGGTGATCGCCAACGGGTATCTGCCTCGGGTCACCGACGCCAAGTCCAACGAGTTCGCGCTGGCTGCAAGCCCCGCCCAGTTCAACGAGATACCGCTGGACCTCACGTGCGCGCCTGCACACGGTGAGCACACCGACGCCGTGCTGGCCGAGCTGGGATTCAGCGAGGACGAGATCATCGACTTCAAGATCAACTCGGTGGTGCTGTAGCGATGCCGATCTCCGAGGATCTCGCCCGCCGCTTCCTGCACGTCAACCTCAACTGCGCCTCGGTGCAGGCCACCGAGAAGCTCTACGGCGGCGTACTCGGACTGACCACGCGGATGCGGACCGATCCCCAGGTGCCCGGCGACGGCAGCATCATGGGCCTGGATGGCCCCACCTACACCGAGACCGCGTTCCTCTATGACGGTCGCGGGGGCCGCCGCAGTTGCGCTTTGGAAGCCATCGAGTGGAGCACCCCACCGCTGCGGCACGACACCAACACCGATCCGGTGCGACCCGGCATCCGCTCCACGCTGCTGTCGGTCACCGATCTCGCCGCTATCAGCACGGACCTGCGCGCCTCCGGAGTACGGGTCTCCGATCCCGTCGACGGTCTCATCTCGGGCACCGAGTCGGTGCTTGCCCTGGATCCCGACGGTGCGGTGATCGAGCTCACCCAGGCGCCACCGGACGCCGACCCCCACCAGGGGGCGCTGTTCGGCGGCATCCGCATCGCAGCCATCGACGCCGCGGCGACCGTCGCCTTCCTCACCGAGATCGGGTTCGCCGTCATCGACGGACCCACGCGGGTCTCCGTCTCAGGCGAACAGCTCGCCCCCGGCGGCACTGCGGAACCCGTGGACTGCGTGGTGGCACGGCTGGGCTTGCCTGAGGACGGCGCACAGTTCACCCTCACCTTGATCGAGCATCCCGACACTGCCCGGCACCCGAGGGCCGACGGCGGCAACAGTCAGGGACTGTATCGCTGCGCGCTGAGGGTGGACAGCGTAGAACGCGCACTGGCTTTGCTGCCGGATTGGGTTGGCGTGCAAGGTGATCCGGTGTGGTGCCCGCTGCCCGGCACCAAGATCGACGGACTCTACATCGCCTTCCTGCAGTCGCCGGACGGGGTGTTGTTCGAATTCGTCGAACGCCCCCTGTCGTTCTTCGCACCGACACCGTCGCGGTGATGGCCGCGTGGACAGTACTGACACCGAGAGGATATTGACCGTGAGCCAACAGGTTCCGCTGGCTGAAGGATTGTTCACCTGGCCATCAGAGGATCCCGCTTTGATCGGCGGGCGATCCTCCGACGGACAGATCGTCTTCCCGTATCGCTCCCACCGCGTCGTCGGCAGCCGGCGCGAAGCGCTCGAGCCGGTGGAGCTGCCGCGGCGCGGCACGCTGTGGACGTTCACCACCCAGCAATTCCGGCCTCCGGCGCCGCCGTATGCCGGCGATGACGACGCGACGACGTTCACGCCGTTCGCGATCGGCTATGTGGAGCTGCCCGGAGCGTTGCGGGTGGAAACCCGACTCACCGAGAGCGACCCCGAGAAGCTGAGAATCGGTCAGCCGATGGAGCTTCGGATCGTGCCGTTCGGCAAGAACGCAGACGGCGATCAAACGATGATCTTCGCCTTCGCCCCGGCTGACGGTGACGACGCTGCAGAAGGAGACCACGATGGCCGCAAGTGACGTCGCAATCGTCGGGGTGGGTCTACACCCGTTCGGCCGCTATCCCGGCAAGTCTGCGCTGGAGATGGGCGAAGAGGCCGTGTACGACGCACTCGTCGATGCCGGTGTGGCGTGGACGGACATTCAGGCGCTCTACGCCGGCAGCATGGAGGTCAAGAACCCTGAGGCCATCACCGCGCTGCTCGGCATGACCGGCATACCCGCGCGGGCGGTATTCACCGGATGCGCCACCGGAGGCACGTCACTGGCCATGGCAGCCAACGCAATCCGCGTGGGAGACCACGACCTGACGATCGCGATCGGCCTCGACAAACATCCCCGCGGAGCGTTCTCCGATCACCCCTCGGTATCTGGGCTGCCGGATTGGTATGGCGAAGCGGGTCTGTTCTTGACCACCCACTTCTTCGGAATGAAGATCAACCGCTACATGCACGACTACGGGATCAGCCACGAAACCCTGGCACGGGTTGCGGCTAAGGCCTTCCGCAACGGCGCGGCCAACCCGACGGCCTGGCGGCGCAAACCGGTCGCTGAACAGGAGATCCTCGCGTCGCCGATCCTGAATTATCCACTGCGCCAGTACATGTACTGCGGGCCCGACGAGGGTGCGGCGGCCGCAGTGCTGTGCCGCGCTGACCAAGCCCACAAGTACACCAAGCAGCCCATTTACCTGCGGGCTTCCCAACTGTTCTCCCGGCGCGCGGGCGCGCTGGAAGTGCTGAGCCCGTCGATCTCACTCACGCCGGCGCCCAGTCCGACTGTCTTCGCGGCCCAGGCTGCCTTCGAGGAGGCCGGGATCGGTCCCGAGGATGTCGACGTGATCCAGCTGCAGGACACCGACGCCGGCTCCGAGGTTATCCATCTGGCCGAGAACGGCTTCTGCGCCGACGGTGATCAGGAGAAGCTGATCGCAGCGGGCGAGACCGAGATCAGTGGCCGCCTGCCCGTCAACACCGACGGCGGCCTGTTGGCCAACGGCGAACCCGTTGGCGCGTCGGGATTGCGGCAAATATACGAACTCGTCACCCAGCTACGCGGACGTGCGGGCGCACGCCAAGTGGACGCACCGCGGGTCGGATATGCGCAGCTTTACGGCGCCCCCGGCACCGCCGCGGTCACCATCCTGTCGACCTGACCCACACACAACCATGGGAGTCCGAAAATGGCCGTAACCACCAGCCGCGCAGCCATCGTCGCCGCGGCGCGCACCCCGATCGGCACCGCCCGCAGGGGCACACTGGCCAACGTCGAGTCCAAGGACCTCGCCAAGCCGGTCGTGGCCGCGGCCATCGATCGATCCGGTGTGGACGCCACCGACTTCGAGGACCTGATCCTGGCCGAGGTCATGCAGGGCGGCGGTGACATCGCCCGCTACGTCGCGGTCGATCTCGGATTGACCCAACTGCCGGGGCTCGCGCTGAACCGCCAGTGCGCGTCGAGCCTCACCGCAATCGCGGTCGCCGCCGGGCAGATCGCCGCAGGAATGGGCCGGGCGATCCTGGCCGGCGGAGCCGAATCAGCCTCGACGGCACCGATGTCGCGCAAGCGCAAGCCGTTCACCACCGGCAAGGACCCCGACGACTGGGTCGGCCCGTGGTTCTCCCTCTCCCACCCACCGACCCCGGATGCGCCGGCAATGGACATGTCGATCACGGTGGCCCACAACTGCGCGGTCCAGTACGGAATCTCACGGGAAGCGCAAGACCAGTGGGCACTGCGCTCCCACCAGCGGGCCACCGCAGCCATCGACGCAGGGGCCTTCGTCGAGGAGATCGTCCCGGTCGAGGTCCCGCAGGCCGACGGCAGCACCACGACCTTCGCCCAGGACGAGCACCCCCGTCGCGGCAGCACCCTGGAGACGCTGTCGGGTCTAAAGGTGCTCCACCCCGAGATCGAGGGTTTCACCGTGACCGCCGGCAACTCCTCGGGCATCAACGACGCGGCCGCCGTCGTGGCACTGGCCGCGCCGACGACACGCAACGACGTCCTGGCCAATGTGCTGTCCTGGAACGCCGTCGGCGTGGCGCCCAACCGCACCGGGAGCGCGCCCATCACGGCGATCCCCAAGGCGCTGGAACTGGCCGGGCGAAAGATCGAGGACGTCGCACTGTTCGAGATCAACGAGGCATTCGCCGCCCAAGCCGTGGCCTGCGCCCGCGAACTGGGTCTAGATGAAGACATCGTCAACGTCTACGGCTCGGGCATCAGTCTGGGCCACCCAATCGCCGCAACCGGGGCCCGCATGGTCACCTCGGCGATCTATGAGTTGCGCCGCCGCGGCGGCGGCATCGGCGTCCTGTCCATGTGCGCCGGCGGCGGAATGGGTGCAGCCATGGTGATCGAGGTGGTCTGACGGCAATCAATGCCCCGCACACAAATCCGACAAGAACGTCCATGACCACCATCGGCGGGCAGACACTCCCATGTCGGATGGCGTCACGGTGACGCTGACCCATGGCCGCGGCGACTTCGCCGCGACGCTGCGCACAGAGTTGCACGCGGTAACCCGGTCACGGGCACCTGGCACTGGTTTCACCGTCGCCGTCGGCGATGGTGTCGGCCAGCTGCGCACACTGGACGACGGCACCGCTTTCGGTGCCGCGCTGAGCGCGGCGGCACGCGACATCAGTGCAATGCGGTTGGTGCTCAGTTGGCTGGCCGCGCCCTTGGACGGCCTCGAGCCGGATGTATTCGCCGAGGTGGTGGCGTTGATGCCGGGTTGGGGTATGCGAGCCGTGCTGCGCAGCCCGTCAGCACGATTCCTGCCCACCAGCCTCGCCGCGCAGCCGGCGCTGCTGCTCGGGCCGTTGCGGCCCGACGTGTTGATCACCCGGCTGGTGCAGCGCGGCGACCAGCTCCTGTTCAGCACCGAGGTGTCCTGGCAGCGAGAGCTCATCGACGCGGGCATCCCGGTGTTGGCCGTCGTCGACAGCACCGCCCCAGCTGCCAGCGCCGAGCCACCGCTGAATCCCCATCAAGTGCGCATCATCGGACGCAGTTGCGATGGCCCATATCAGCTCCCGCAGAAGGAACCCGAACCGGTGCACGACGCGCTCGCCGATGAGGTGCTCAGATTCGTGCCCGCGGGAGCCCGGCTACAGTACGGGCCGGGCCAGCTGGGCACCGCGCTGCTCCAGCGCGCACAAGTTCCGCTACGCCTGGACACCGGACTGCTCACCGACGCCGTGGTCGATCTCGACCGGCGTGGCCTGCTTGTCGGTGAACCCTCGGCCACCTATCTGCTGGGCAGCGACGTCCTCTACGACTGGGCCGACGGCCGCCCCATCCTGCGGAGCGTCGCGCACACCCACGACCTCACCCGCCTCAGCCAGGGCGAGCCTCTCATCACGGTCAACACCGCCATCGAAATCGACCCCACGGGACAGGTCAACGTCGAAGGGGTCGCCGACAAGGTCGTCGGCGGCATCGGCGGGCACCCCGACTACTGCCGGGCCGGCCGACTGAGCCGCGGCGGTCTGTCCATCATCGCCGTCCCGTCCACCTTCAACGGGCGCTCACCGCTGGTGGATCAGTTGAGCCGGCCAGCGTCGACCCCGGCTTTCGACGTCGACATCATCGTGACCGACAACGGTTGCGTTGATGTGCGTTTAGCGGACTGGGCGCAGCGCCGCACCCTGATCACCGAGCTGTTCACGCGCTAGCAGGTTCCGGGCGTCGCGGCGGGACCCGACCATCGGTGCGCGAGAGCGCGTGCCGAACAGAGGAGAGAGGCACCGATGAAGGTGATCGCGTCCGTCGACGATGCAATGCGACTGGTGGGCCATGAACTCGGAGTGAGCAACTGGAAGGAGATCGATCAGGCGCGCATCGACGCCTTCGCCGACGTCACCGAAGACCACCAGTGGATACACGTCGATGCCGACCGCGCAGCGTCCGACAGCCCTTACGGCGCCACGGTTGCACATGGCTTCCTGTTACTGTCGCTGATCCCGAAGATGAGCAAGGACACCTACGTCGTCGAGAACGCGAAGATGGGTGTCAACTACGGGCTGAACAAAGTGCGCTTCGTCGCGGCGGTCACCGCGGACAGTCGGATCCGCCTTCGCTCCGAACTGATCGACGCCGCCAAAGTAGCCGACCACGTCGTGCACTTGACCGTGCGCCACACCATCGAGATCGACGGATCGGATAAACCAGCCGCAGTCGCCGACCTGATCGCACGGTACGTGTTCTGAGCCAACTCGGCGTTGCGGACGGACCGGAACAGGCTGCTTTGCCTAACAGCACTGCCCCGAGGAGTCGTCGCCTATTGAGCGAGAAGCGGTTTGAGTTTGGTGGCGATCAGTCGGATGTGATCGGCCACCAACTGCTCTGGCATTCCCGCGATGGATGACCACAGGAAGATCTCCTCGACAGGTGCGTCGTCGACATAAGTACGCACTGACTCGGCGACGACCTCGGGGGTGTTGTGGACGAACGCCCCGAGCACCCTGCCCAAGTCGGATTCGCTGCGGATGCGGTCGGGGTCAACCGGACGGGGCAGCGGCGTGTCGGTGCCCTCAACCATGTACCGCCGGTAGGAGTCGAGCTGGTACCGCAGGTGTTCGCTCACCACGGGCCAGTCGGCCTCGGGGTCCTCGGTCACCCAACCCGAGAAGGCGCCCTTCATGCGGCCCACCGACGGATCGTGACCACCCGCGACGAGCCCGTCTCGGTAGTGCGGCCACAGAGCGCCGTTCGCGCTGAGCAGACCGGCACCGAGTTTGCCGGCCCGTGTGGCCCCCTTCGGTCCCTGGTAGCCCAGATAGATCGGGATCTGACCGTGGACCGGCGCGGGCACATGCCGGCCATCAGAGAAGATCTCACGCAACTCGGTGACCCGACAGTCAGTCGCGGTGTAACGCCGGGAGATGTCCGCCCCGAACAGTTCGAACTCGGGATGGCGGTACCCCGCACCGAGACCGAGGTCGACCCGTCCGCCGGTGATCACGTCGACGATGGTCGCCTCCTCGGCGATCTGAATCGCCGAGCGCAACGGTGCAAGCAGAACGGCGGTGCCGAGCCGAACCTTCCGGGTGACGGCACCCATCGCCGCCAACATCGTCAACGGCTGTGTGAGGTAGCCGTCTTCGAATAAGTGATGCTCACTGGTCCACACCGAGTCGATGCCGAGGTGCTCGGCCTCTTGGCACATCTCCAACGTGAACCCGTAGAGCCGACTCCAGTCCTGGCGCCATGCGGGGGGGTTGCGCATGTCGAAGTACACGCCGACCTTCATCGCCGAATCCGCGGTGTCAGCTCTTGTCGCTGGACAGGATGGTCACCGCGGACACCGCGGTCGGTCCGCCGATGTTGTGCGCCAACCCCACTCGTGCCCCGTCGACCTGGTTTTCGGCTTCGCCGCGTAACTGGTTGAACAGTTCGTAGCACTGCGCCACACCGGTAGCGCCCGGCGGGTGCCCCTTGGCCTTCAACCCGCCGCTGGGGTTGATCGGGATGGAGCCGCCGACGTAGTGTTCGCGGCCCTCGACCAGTTTGTAGGCCTCGAAGCGGCTGGCGAAACCCAGGTCTTCGTAGCTGATCAGTTCGACGCCGGTGAAGCAGTCGTGCACTTCGGCGACGTCGATATCGCGCGGTGTCAGTCCGGCCATATTCATCGCGGCCTTGGCGGCGCGCACCGTCGGCGGGAAACTCGTCATATCCGACTTGTGCTGATGCATCACACGGTCCATGCCTACCCCCACGCCGCGCACCCACACCGGGCGGTCGGTGTAACGGTCGACGACGTCCTCGGCGGCCAGGATCAGCGCGGCGGCACCGTCACTCTGCGGCGTGCAGTCATACAGCCCGAACGGGTCAGCAATGATCGGCGCGGCCAGTGCCTGCTCGACAGTGATCTCAAAGCGCAGTTGGGCTTTCGGGTTCTTCAGGGCGTGGAAGTGGTTCTTCACCGCCACCATCGCCATGTGTTCCTTGGTGGCCGGCGACTCGTGCAGGTAACGGGTGACGTGTAGCGCGAAGTTGGCCGGGGCGACTAGCCCCAAGGGGTAGTCCCAGGCGGTGTCGCGGGTCAGCCCGGCCCACTCCCAGAATGTGGCGTTGGTCGCGGTCTCGCGGACCTTGTCTGCTCCCACCACTAGCACCACGTCGTAGGCGCCGGACGCAATCGCCAGCACGCCGTTGCGGACGGCGTCATTGCCAGTGGCGCAGGCATTCTCGACCCGGGTTACCGGAATATCGGTGAGGTCGAGGGTGTCTGCCAGGATGCCGGCTGGGAAGCCGTCCGTCGTGGTCAACTCGCCGAACCAGGCGGCCTGCAATTCGGATTTGGCGATGCCTTTGTCGACGTTGGCGACGCACTCGGCGTAGGCCATCGGGATCAGATCTTTGATGCCGAGGTCGAAATGCTCTGCAAATGCGGTCATTCCGGCCCCGACGACGGCGACGTTTCTCATGCCAATGCTCCTCGTGAATCGCGGCCGGGCCAGAACGCGTAGCCGTAGTCGGGAATTCCGGCGCGGGTGGCGAGCCGGCGGAGCACCACCGAGCCGGGCTGGCCGATAGTGGCTTCGCCGGCCGGAACCCCGGTTACCTTGAGCAGCACCCGTACTGGGCTGTCGTCGAGCTGGACAACAGCCAGCGAATAAGGGCCGGGCAGATCGGGTACTGGGATCCGCACTGTGGTGTGGGTGTAGACGGTGCCGGTGCGCGGCAACGGCTCGAGCCGGTAATCGGCGGCGAGCACACCGTTGTCGTCGACACGGGTGCGTGGCGGAAACTGCGGTGCGGAGTCGATACCGGGCCGCTCCTCGAATACAGCGGCCTCCCACCGCAGCTTCGGATCGAACGCGCGCGCATAAGCAGGAAGCGAGATCGGGATGCCGATGCCCTCGGCCGTCCTGAAGGGAGGAAGATCGCGAGCGGTCACCTCGTCGCGGGTGATTGCCGGCAGGTGTGCGCTGAACTCCAGTTGCGCGGCGGTCACGGTGGACTGCTCGACAGCCAGCACCAACCCTGCTGTGCCCTTCTCGATGGCTGCGGCCAAGACGCGAATCAGTGCGGCCGCCGAGACAGTCGCGTCTTCGGCCGCGGCGCCCGCATCGAAACCGCCCCCGAGGTGGCCTGCCGCGACTCCCGCGACCGCGGCCACGGACTGTGTCCCGTCGAGTCCCAGCAGGGCCACCGTCGACTTCACACCGACTTCGCGCTGCAACCGCGGATCGGCGTACACGTGCCGCGCCCCGTCCCGCCCGCGCGCGATCGTCGGCAGGCTGCGGGTCTGTCGAGCGACTGCATTCACCGCCGCACCGGAACCGTCGACTCCGGTCAACACCGCGGCGGCGGAGGCGACGCCATCGGTGTCATCGGCGGCGATGACGAGCGTGCCGGCGGGGGCAGACGTGATCTGGTCGAGCACCACCGGCGCACCTCCGAGAACCTCGGTCACCGCAGCGTCGGCGGACAGCGATAGACCGGCGAGAAGCACAGCACCGTTGCCACCCTCCAGCAGTGGAAAGTCACGCGAGATGAGGACGACGCGCTGCGCAGAGGCCGCCGGATCGGCCGCGCGACCGGCGGCAACCGCCATAGTCAGCGCATCCTCGTCAGGTCCCTTGACCCGACGAGAGCGGTCACCCACTCCAGTCGTCCAGGGCGGAAGGTAAGTGCCAATAGACACGACATCAGTCACGGTGGCCTACCTCGCGCTTCGGCGGAGCATGCACGGAAGACTCTGAACGGCGCTGCTCAGAAGAGAATCACTCACTCGTCCACAATAAGGTATATAGTTATATAGTTACCTGTGAATTGCGCCACTGGTGAGCGGCGATCACAGACGGCTAGTGAGAATAGAGGCGAGCTTCGAGGATTGCGAGATCATCGCGTTGTGGCAGGTATGCATTTCAATGACCTCCCGCACACCCCCGAGGTTGCGGATGAAGCGACGCTGATGCCGGACGGAGACCGTGCGGTCATTGCGCGTCAGCACCCAGGTCCTCCGGATGTCGCTGGGCATCCGGGAGCGATCGACCGGCTCGCGGATCAGTGTCGTGGCCTCCGGTACCAACACCTCCCCGGCGAAGCGGTGCTGCGCCGGGGTCATGCCACCGCAGAACATCCATCGCGACATCGATAACGGCAGCCGGTCTGTGGCCATTCGTGCGAAGAAACGGATGGGCGGGCTCAGGTTGCTCAGCACGCTGGTGCCTTGACGCGGGACATTGCACGCCACAAAGACGATGCGTCGCACACGGCAGGATCCGAGCTCGGCAGCCACACCGGGAACGATGATCCCCGCTAAGGAGTGCGCCACCAGCACCACGTGATCGACACCCGCCGCCTCGATCTGTCGCACGATCGAGGCGACGCACTGACCGACGGTCAGGGCCCGCAGGTCTCCGGGAATCCGCTGGCGCCCCGGCAGATTAGGCGTGATCACCCGCACCTGAGGGGCGCTGCGCTCGATCGCATCGACTGTTGGCTGCCAACACCTGCTGTCGTACTTGCCCCCATGGATGAGTACCAGCGCAGGGCGACGCGCGTGAGGATCGCAGACTCCGCCGGCACGGATCACGTCAGCTACGGTGAACGCTCCCTTCTCATACCTTGCCGCGGAGGCCCTGCCCCGGCAGATCATCGATGCCTTCCACGATCCCGCCTACTTCGGTCAGAATCGCCGTGGTGGGCCGACTGGGTAGCGGTGCGCTCCGTTCAAGGCGGACTCTAGCGTCCCCGCAGGCCCAGAGCCGTGCTGTTCCGCGCCGCGATCCCCGCTGAACGGGCAAAGACCGGTCCCGCAGCCGTGCTGGCGAAAGTGGTCATTATCGGCGCGGGGACAGCTCGGACGTGCTGGTCGCTGCTGTTCGCCGGTCACGATACGTAGTTTTCGACATCGAAAGGGCGTCGAATACTGCGCCAGTACAACACATTTGCGGCCTACAGAAACTGGTCCGCTATCGATCGTGATCGTCGACCTTTTTCCGTCACTCAGGCATCTCCCGGGAGCCTTATAGCCCCAAGGTCAACCGAGACAGAAACGTCAAGAATCAAGCGACGCTGAACAACTCCACTTCAGAGGCTGGTTTCCCGCCCTATCACACCCCGCCCACCGGGTGTGCGACTGTAGGTCCAAGAATTCCGTCATCTGCACGCCTCATCTGGGTGCCTAACCCGCCGATTGGCCGAGCAGGGCAGGGAAAACGCACTCGGTGTCTATGTTGGGGCTGCAGAGCGCCCGATCTCGCTCGGTGAGCGCTCGAGCGTACTTTCGCGGGCTCTCCCGGACATAATCGGTTAGGCGCCGGCTCCGATGACGTTCTGGCCCTTGCCTATTGCGGCGGATTGCCAGGCGGCGGGTAGACACCCCGCAGGATCCAGGGGAACCAATTGATGCCGAACTCGAGCTCGTCGCTGGCGTCATAGTCGGGGCTGGGATCGAGCGGTATATTGGTCTCGCTTTGCGCGGCGCCCATGGGCGACACTGCATTTGCTCCGGTGCCGGCAGGCTGTGGGGGCTGTCCATAAACAGCCACGACCACGGTGCGATCCGGGCTGTTTTCGGACCAGACTCCCATTTGGGAATTGGCACAGTTGGACATGATGGCGTTGTAGGCCGGGTTGTAGTACCACCGGTTGATCAAATCATTGCCGCTGATTGCGATGGATTGGTTGATCGCCACCGTTTCCGTGGCCTGACCGTGGAAGCCAGCCGCGTTCGCGCGGTCCTGGGGGGTGGACCCGTCTGAGCCGATGTCGCCGTCGAGATTGCGGTTGTTCAGCACATCCCTACTGTGGCGCTGCGCGGCGAGTTGCAGCTGTGGGTTGATCCTGACGTCGTTGGTGCAGCCTGCCTGATGCTGCATGGTGTAGACATTAGCAACGACACCGTCGTTGAGCCGTTTGTTGTTCGGTATGAGCGTGTTGTTGTCATTATCCGCATGCGCGGCAGGGACATACAGCAGAGTGCTTGTGGCGACCACCAAGACGTGCAGAGTTAGCGGCCGATACTTCATGTCATTTCCTCCTCGTCCGAAGCCACTAGGTGGTGATCGGTGGTGGGCTGTGGAAGCTCCTGCGACCGATTACTGCCTTGGCCATGGCGATTGCATCACGGCGCAGCCTCTGCTTTCGGGCGAAGGGAATTAGACAGATATATTACGCTTTGGCCGCCACGAAGCAAGGAGAGCCTTTCACTCAGGTGGCTACGCTGGCGACCACACGCCGCGGCGGCGTATCTGCTCAACGACCGCCGCCAGGCTGAGCGCCAACCCGGGTTGGCTTGTGATCCGCGGCTAGGGGCTAACACGCGACCCGAATTGCGAATGTGCCCGTTGTCCTCACGCTGGGGTTGTCGGTGTCGAACCCGTCGGCGGTACCACGTATTACGTATGTCTGATCCGTCATACTGACGTCGGCTTTGCCGTCGAGTCCTTTCATGTAGGTCCCAGTGAATCCGCCCAAATTAGTGATGCTAACGGACTTGGCAGTAAGCCCAGTTTCGTTGGATACCAGTGCCGTAACGCCTGCAGCCATGTCACCAGTAGTGATCGTCGTTAACGTTCCTATCGGCGAGCACTTCACCGAGGTCGTCGCCGGGAGCTCCCTATCGTTGATCGTCACCCTCGCGGTTCCTGCGGCCAGTACGCCCGGCGGAGCTGAAGCGGGTGGCGACGATGAGCACGCAGCGACACTTGCCGCGACCAGAGTGGCCGCCGTCTTATTGAAGAACCGCTTCTGCACCAGCCCACCTCGGTTTCGTCCCGCCACGTCTGCCCTACCTTCTGCTAGAGAAATGTAGCTGCCGCAACGCCAACCGGTGATGAATCGCTCAACTAACAGCGGCGTTTGTTCGCCTATGGGGCTAACCCGGTAGTCAGGAGGCGACGAGCGGTTCCGCAGTACCCTTCGTCACTGACGCCCTCGGGCCTAGCTGGTTGAGCAATGAGGCTGAAGTCGTTCCGGACAATCCAGCGGGGCGAGGGTATCGGCCCGAAGATCGTGGCGATCTCGCCGGCGGGGGCAGCAGCATCGAGGCGCCGGACGAGCCGTATCTGCCCTTCCCCGTGTGGCAGGCATCGCGTTGCGGCCAGCAGCCTTTCGCACGCTTCGTCCTCATCGGCGGGCGGGTCGGCACCTCACAAACCCGTCATGTGGCTCGTCGGTCGAGCAGTCACAAGAGCCCACTCGGACGTTCTCGGCATACCGGTGACACACCCTCGCAAGTTGCGGTCGGCTACCTCCGCCGGAGTATCGCGGGCCGACCGGAAATGATGAGGACACGCGGCAGGCACACCATCCGACGTGGTCCGTACCGAGTTGGCAATCGACAGGCCGTGGGTCCAGCCTGTCCCCGTGGAGTACGTTGGAGCTGCCTTCCGGCTCACCAGCAACGTGCTTAAATATACTAATGATCCAATTCGATATATAGATAAATATTTTGCTGTTGCGGGCTGATTGGCCGACGCGTCTCATTCGCGTGCTCCCCTTCCACTCGCCGTCACCCTGGTCAAGCCCGGTCGACCCGACAGGCGTTGGCGAAGAATAAATGCACGGTCGGTCCGGGGAAGACGGTGACGTTGTTGAAGGGCAGCCAAGTGGCGAGATCCGAAAGCGCCAGGACGTCGAACCGCACCCACCGATGACAAGGGAACTCCCGTATCGCCGCCCCAAGAGCACTGGTCATGCAGCTTTGAGCAGCCTGCCACGATCCGCCGGCTTGGAAGGTGGCATCCGAAATGCGAACCTGTTCCGTCCCGCGCGGTGCAAGGCGCGGGGGCAAAAGTCGCGGCGATCTAAATGGATGGTGATATGCACTGCGAATCGCAAACTCCTTTTCGACTCGCTATTGCTCGCTGCCCGCACTATACGTGAAGAAGTAAGGCATAAGGGGCTGCAGGATATGTGCGAAAATACGGATCGTATTCAAATGTCCATCCAATCGTGCGCCTGCCCGGAAATCACGGTGCAAAGTTCGACAGGCTGATTTACGCTAATTCTAATGGGAAGAGACGGCCGAAATCGCTCGATTGGAGCAAATTAACCGGGCGTAAATTATCCGGCGCCATCACGCTGGAACGGATGCGCCAATCCGGCTACCCGCGACACGGCCCTCGGCTCAGCTACGCCAGCTGTATGACCCGGTGAACCCTAATAGACCCACGTGAAGGGCCGTAACCGCCAATGCCGAACAGAGACACGTGCAGTTGGCAAGTACCCGACGATTGCGACGTTTAGATTGAATATATCGCAGCCCACAGCAAATCAGCCATAGTTTGACAGATGTCTACCGAACCTGGATTGCCAACAATGAAAGCGGTGTATGTTGCTCTGCATGAAAGTCGTGGTGTACCGTCCCGCCTGTGCCGTGGGCCACACCGTTGGACGGCGGCGCTTATATTAACCGTACGGGGAGGATTCACCGCTCTAATGCCGGCTGAGATTCGATACGAGCGGGTGCGCTAGTGGTCACGACGGACGCAACATCGGCTCCGCCGGCCACCAGTTTGTCGCCGGCGGAGGGAGTCGGGCTTAGGCCGGCAAGCTACACCAAGCCGCTGCGGGAGGTCGGCAACTTTTTCGCGTTGTCGCTGGACATCCTGGTGCAGATGGTGCGTCCGCCCTTTGCCTGGCGTGAGTTCGTCCACCAGAGTTGGTTTGTCGCTCGAGTCACGATCTTCCCAACCGTTGCCGTGTCGATCCCTTTCAATGCGTTCGCCGTCTTCATCATCAACATCCTGCTGGTCGAGATCGGCGCCGCCGACCTCTCCGGCACCGGCGCTGCGCTGGCGTGTGTTGTGTACATCGGCCCGATATCGACGGTGCTGGTCGTAGCGGGTTGTGGCGCCACCGCGATGTGCGCCGAACTGGGGGCTCGCACCATCCGCGAAGAAATCGACGCGATGCGAGTCATGGGAATCAACCCGGTCCAGCGCCTGCTGGTGCCGAGGGTTCTTGCGCTCACGGTCAACGGGCTGCTGCTGAACGCCATCAACACGATCGTCGGCCTGGTCACCAGCTACTTCTTCTCCATCGGCTTCCAACACGTCAATCCTGGTTCCTACGCGGCGAGCTTGACGCTGCTCGTTGGGGTCACCGAAGTCGTCATAGCCTTCGTCAAGGCGACACTTTTCGGCGTGATCGCCGGCTTGATCGCCTGCTACAAGGGCACCACTGTGGGCGGAGGCCCGCAAGGCGTCGGCAACGCGGTCAACGAAACCGTGGTGTATACGTTCATGGCTTTATTTGTGATCAATGTGGTACTCACCGCGGTCACGACGAAGGCGACGATGTGAGCGCCGCCCCCGCCGGACTGAGGCTGCCGCGGCTGACGAGTACCGTGCGTGGCCTGATCAACGAGTGGAATCGGCTGGGAAGCCAGACCGCGTTCTACGTCAGGGCACTGGGCTTCATGTGGGAAGCCGTTGTCCGTTACAAAGTGGAAACGCTGCGACTGATCGCGAATATGAGTCTGGGTGTTGGTGCGTTGGCCGTAATCGGCGGCACCGTGGTCATCGTCACCACCCTGACGATGTCCGTCGGTGGACTCGTCGCCATCCAGCTATTCCGATCGTTGTCCGATGTCGGGGTGCAGGCGTTGAGCGGATTTGCCTCCGCTTACATCAACACGCGCCTCGCCGCGCCGCTGGTCGCCTGTATCGGCCTAGCGGCCACCATCGGCGCCGGTGCCACTGCGCAGTTGGGCGCCATGCGAATCAACGAGGAGGTCGACGCGCTCGAGGTGATGGGCATCCGCACAATCACCTATCTAGTCTCCACCCGGGTGGTGGCCGGTGTCGTCGTCGCAGTTCCGTTATGGTGCATGGCCTCGCTGGCCGGCTATATGGCCACCCGGACCCTTGTCATTTTCGCCTATGGGCAGGCTCCCGGGGTCTACGACCACTACTTCCACACCTACCTGCAGCCGACCGACCTGATCTGGTCGATGCTGCAAGTCATCGGGACGGCCACATCGATCATGTTGGTACACACTTATTACGGTTTCAACGCCTCCGGCGGGCCGGCCGGCGTCGGTGAGGCGGTCGGTCGTGCGGTACGCGCATCCCTGGTCGTTGCGGTAGCGGTGACTTTGGCGGTGGCAATGGCCGCCTACGGTGTGTCCGGCGACTTCAACCTGTCGGGATAGCGACGATGACAAGGAAACGGCGCGAGGCCGGCCTGCACCCGGCGCTGTGGACGGTGATCCTTTTGGCCTTCATCATCGGCGCATTTGTGTTGACGCTAGGCGCGTTCAACAGAGACTTCAGACCGTACGCCAGGGTGACCCTCACCTCGGACCGGTCGGGCCTGGTCATGGAACCCGGCGCGAAGGTGAAGTTGCGCGGCGTCCAGGTCGGCCGGGTTGCGTCGATTCAGGAGGGCGACCCGGTGAAACTTCAGCTGGAACTGTACCCAGAGCAGCTCAAATACATTCCCTCCAACGTCGGAGCCGAGATCACCGCCACCACAGCGTTCGGCGCCAAGTATGTCGACCTGCTCACCCCCACCGACCCGAGCCCGAAGCGGCTGACGGCCGGGGCGGTGGTGGAATCACGCAACGTGACCACTGAGGTAAACACGGTGTTCCAGAATTTGGTTGCGGTGCTGAACAAGGTCGACGTCGCCAAACTCAACGCTGTCCTCACGGCCCTGGCCGAAGGGTTTCGCGGCAAGGGTCCGGCCATCGGCGAGGCGACCACCGACTTCAACCAGGTGCTGACGGAGATCAACCCCCGCAGCGAAACCATCCGCGCGGATTTTCATGCACTGAAGGGGTTCAGTGACACCTACGCCGCAGCCGCACGTGACATCGTGACGGTACTGGACGCTGCCAGCACGACTAGCTCCACGATCACCAACAACGCCAAGCAGCTTGACTCGTTGCTGCTCGACCTCACCGGACTTTCCCGTAGCGGGGTCAACCTGCTCGGCCCAAATAAGGACAACCTCGTGCACGGCATCAACCTGCTCGAGTCCACCACCAGCCTGTTGATGAAATACAACCCGGAATTGACCTGCTTGCTGGTCGGCGGGAAGAACGTCGTCGATTTCGGCTTCTTGGATGTTGCCGGTGGACGCAACGGCTTCTCGGTGATTCTGGACGCCGGACTGCTACTGGGCGACGACACATACAGTTTCCCCGAGAATCTGCCGATCAACGGCATCAAGGGCGGCCCTGGAGGCCAGCCTGGCTGTGGATCGTTGCCAGACGTGTCGAAAAACTTCCCGCAGCGCTACCTGGTCACCAACTCCGGGTGGGGCACCGGAATGGACGTTCGGCCCAACCCCGGTATCGGCTTCCCGGGCTACGTCGATTACTTCCCCGTCACCCGCGGAACACCGAAACCGCCCAGCCTGCGCCACCCGGGAGGTCCGGCTCCCGGCCCTATCCCGTACCCGGGTGCACCACCGTACGGGGCGCCCATGTACGCCCCGGACGGAACGCCGCTGTATCCCGGTCTGCCGCCGGCGCCCCCGCCGGGCAGACCCCGGGAAACGGGGCCGCCGCCGGCCGGATCCGAACCGTTCTTGCCGGCAACGCCGGGCGGCCCGCAACCAACTTGCGGAGTGGTCACCGTGCCGTGTGAGCCGCCGCCACCGCCGCCGTTCGCGCCAGCGCCCTGACGGCCGAAAGCTATAGAGGAAGGCAGAGATGCGAGAGAATTTGCGAGGCGCGCTGTGGCGCCTCGCCATCTACGTTGTCGTCTGCGTGACGGGCGCGTTCGGACTGATCGCCGTCTTCGCCCAGTTGCGTTTCCAGTCGGAGAAGACCTACACGGCCCAGTTCGTCAATGTATCGGGACTAGAGGGCGGCAACTTCGTCCGCATTGCTGGTGTCGAGGTCGGCAAGGTCAAAAACATCGCCGTCCAGCCCGACTCGACGGTGCGCGTCGAGTTCACCGCGGCCGATTCGGTAGTGCTTACCGAGGGCACCAGGGCTGCGATCCGTTTCGCCGATCTCGTGGGCGGCAGGTATGTGGCACTCGAAGAGGGAGCCGGGGGAGTCAAGAGACTTAATCCGGGCGGGACCATCCCACTGAGCCGCACCGAGCCTGCGCTGGACCTGGACGCCTTGATCGGCGGTTTTCGGCCGTTGTTTCGCGCACTGGATCCAGACCAGGTGAACAAACTGACCGGTCAATTGATCGCCGCTTTCCAGGGACAGGGCGCCACGATCAGCTCATTCCTCAGCCAGGCCGCAGCCCTGACAAACACGCTGGCCGACCGGGATCAACTGATCGGTCAAGTCGTCGTCAATCTGAATACCGTGCTCGGTTCGCTGAGCGGCCAGAGCAAACAGTTCGCCAAGGCCGTCGACTCGCTCTCTGAACTCGTGGCAGGCCTGAACGCCCGCAAGCAAGACATCAGCAACGGCGTGGCGTACGCCAACGCGGCTGCCGGGTCAATCGCCGGCCTGCTGGCGCAGGCTCGACCGCCGTTGAAGAAAGTGGTTCACGAGGCGGATCGAACGGCCGCAACCATATTGGCCGATCACGACTATTTCGACAACTTTCTCAACACCTGGCCCGATGCGACTCAAATACTCAACAGGCAGGGCATGTACGGCGACTTCTTCAGCTTCTACTTCTGCGAAATCGTGTTAAAGGTCAACGGGAAGGGTGGTCAACCGGTGTACGTCAAGCTGGCCGGCCAGCCCACCGGCAGGTGTACGCCGCGATGAGGCCTTTCTCCGATCGCAACCCGCTTGTCATCGGCGCCATCGGCGTCGGCATCATCCTCGCTTTGATGCTGCTGTCGGTGAACTACGACAAGTTGCCGTTCTTCAGCAACGGTAAGACCTACTCGGCGTATTTCGCTGAGGCGGGCGGGTTGATGTCTGGCAACGTCGTGCAAGTGTCGGGTTTCCGGGTCGGGCAGGTCTCCAGCGTCGAATTGGACGGACCCCGGGTGCTGGTCAAGTTCGACGTCGCCGACAACATCCGCCTTGGTGACCGCACCGAGGCGGCAATAAAGTTGAAGACTCTGCTCGGAACCAAGATTCTCGAGGTCACCCCCCGCGGGGAGGGGAAGCTGAGCGGTCCGATACCCCTCAACCGGACCACGCCGGCCTATCAACTGCCCGACGCTCTGGGTGACCTCACGACAACCATCAGCGGCCTGAACACCAAGCGACTGTCGGACTCGCTCGCGGTGCTCTCCGACACATTCTCAGATACGCCACCCGATCTGAAGGCCGCGGTTCAGGGGGTGGCGCGCTTTTCGCAGACATTGGACGAGCGCGACGCGCAGCTGCGAAACCTGTTGAGTAACGCCAACAAGGCAACGAAGGTACTGTCTGAACGCAGCGACGAACTGGTCAACCTGGTCACCAACACCAACGCGTTGCTGGTTCAGCTGCGAACGCAAAGCAACGCGCTCAACCAGATCGCCCACAACCTCTCCGCGCTGGCCCAGCAGCTAAAAGGCCTCATCGCCGAGAACCGCGACACGTTGAAGCCGGCACTGGACAAACTCAACGGCGTGCTGACGATCGTCGACAACCGCAAAGAACGCGTGCAGAAGGCGCTCGTAGGGCTTAACAGATACGCCCTGGGACTGGGTGAATCGGTGGGATCGGGGCCGTTCTTCAAGGCCTATGTCGTCAACCTGCTGCCGGGGCAGTGGGTGCAGCCGTACATCGATGCGGCCTTCTCCGACCTCGGCCTGGATCCGAATGTGCTGTTGCCCTCGCAACGCACTGACCCGCAGATCGGCCAGCCGGGGACCCCGCCGCTACCGGTTCCGTACCCGCGTACCGGGCAGGGCGGACCACCACGGATGACTATCCCTGACGCGATCACTGGCAACCCGAGCGACCATCAGTGCGGTTTGCCGGGCGTGCCGTTGCCTGGCCCTGGCTGCTACCCGGCTCGCGAGCCGGTGCCCGCGCCACCACCCGGAGGCCCGCCGCCGGGACCGCCCGCACCGCTGGGTCCCGGCCAAGGCCAATCCCAGCCTCCGCCGTCGGGACCGATCGAGCAGCCGGCACCCGGGCAGGTGCCGCCGGCCCAAGCGCCCGTGCTGAACGGGCCGGGGCCCATCAACCCGCCGGACGAAGGTGGTGGACGGTGAACGGCCGGAACGCCAAGATCGGCGTGGCCGTCGCGCTGGTGGTGGCGCTGATCGGGGGCATCGTCATGGTAGTGCGGTTAGCGAACGGCGTCGGCCGCACGAATGTCGTCGGATACTTCGCCAACAGCACCGGCATCTACAACGGAGATGACGTCGTTATTCTCGGCGTGCCCGTCGGCAAGGTCGAAAAGATCGAGGCGGAGCCTGACCGCGTCAAGATCACCTTCTGGTACAAGGACAAATACAAGGTGCCAGCGGACGCCAAAGCCGTGATCCTGTCGCCGTCACTGGTGACGCCTCGATCCATCCAATTGACGCCGGCCTATACGGGTGGTCCGGTGATGCGGACCGACGCGGTGATCCCGCAGGAACGCACCGCGGTCCCGGTGGAATGGGACGACTTCCGCGAGCAGCTCGAGAAGCTGACGCAGGTACTGCAACCGACCAGAGCGGGCGGGACCAGCACATTAGGAGCGTTCATCAACACTGCGGCCGACAACCTGCGCGGCCAGGGCCCAGACATCCGTGACACCATTATCAAACTGTCGCAGGCGATTTCCGCTCTGGGCGATCACAGCGACGACCTGTTCACCACTGTCAAAAACCTGTCGATTCTCGTCTCCGCGTTGCACGACAGCGGCGATCTGCTGCAACACCTCAACCAAAACCTGGCCGCCGTGACGAACCTGCTGGCAGACGACCCCCATGCGGTTGGCAACGCAGTTCGGGACCTCCACGACGTGGTCGATGACGTCCGAACCTTTGTGGCCGACAATCAAGAGTCGCTTGGGACCACCTCGGACAAATTGGCGTCGGTTACACAGGCAGTGAACGACAGCCTCGACGACGTCAAACAACTCCTGCATGTCGCGCCTACGGCCTTTCAGAACTTCCTCAACATCTACCAGCCTGCGCAAGGCACGCTGAGCGGAGCGCTGGCATTCAACAACTTCGCCAACCCGATCCAGTTCCTGTGCTCGGCAATACAGGCCGCTTCCCGTCGGGGCGCCAAGGAGTCAGCGAAGCTGTGCGTGCAGTATCTGGCGCCGATCCTGAAAAACCGTCAGTACAACTTCCCGCCGCTGGGCGAGAATCTTTTCGTCGGAGCCTCAGCTCGTCCCAACGAAATCACCTACAGCGAGGACTGGTTGCGACCCGACTACGTTCCGCCGCCACCTGCCTCCGGCCCGGTCAACCCGCCGCCGCCGGCCAATGCACCACCAGCAGCAGGGAACTCACCACTGGCGGCGGAATCGCCAGGCGCGCAACCAGTGCCGACCGATCCAGCCGCCGGGTTGCGCGGAATGATGGTGCCGCCCGGAGGTGGTGGACAATGATTCGCTTGCGACACCGGCTGCGCGTCGCCAGGGGACTCGTGGCGGTGCTGACTGTGGCGGCGCTATCCGGATGTGCTTTCCACGGCGCGAATTCGTTCAAATTGCCGGGCACGAAGGGCGGGGGCCCAGGCTCATACATTGTCCAAGCGCAGATGCCCGATGTTCAAAACCTCGAACAGAATTCCCGCGTCCGAGTCAACGACGTCACTGTCGGCACCGTGACCAACATCCAACTTCAGGGCTGGCATGCGATGGTCACCATGACGATTAACGGAGACGTCGATCTGCCAGCTAACGCAACGGCCACCCTGGGGCAGACCAGCCTGCTGGGCTCGGTGCACGTAGAGCTGGCACCACCCGCCGGTGTGCCGGCCAAGGGCAAGCTCAAAGCGGGATCAGTGATCCCGTTGGCGTCCGCTGGCGCGTATCCGTCCACCGAACGGACGCTAGCCGCAGTGTCGTTGTTGGTGAACGGCGGTGGCCTAGGCCAGATCCAGGACATCATCAAGGCGTTGAGCACCGCGTTTAGCGGTCGCGAACAGGACCTGAGAAGCCTTCTCGGGCAACTCGATAAGTTCGTCGGCTACCTCAACGATCAAAAGGACGACATCATCGCCGCAACCGACAGCCTCAACAACTTGGTCGGTCAATTCGCCGACCAGAAGCCGGTGATCGACAAGGCGCTGAAGACGCTGCCGGGTGCATTGGCCGTCCTCAAGGACGAACGGGACAATCTCTCCGACGCGCTCGGGGAGCTGAGCAAATTCGGCGCGCTTGCTGCTGATTCGGTAAACAAAACCAAGTCAAACCTGGTCAAAGAACTGAACGACCTCGGCCCGGTGCTCCAATCACTCGCCGACGCTGGACCCGCGCTGACTCGCTCGCTCGGGTTTTTCGGAACCTTCCCATTTCCTAAGGACACGCTCAACAAATGGCTACGCGGCGACTACGCGAACTTGACCGCGGTCCTGGACCTCACGCTGAGCCGGCTCGACGCGGGGTTCTTCACCGGCACCCGCTTTGAGTGCAATCTGACCGAGCTAGAGCTGCAGTGGGGCCGCACCATCGGGCAGATGCCCAGTCCGTGCATGGGCGGCAGCCAGTACAACCCCGGCAACCCATTAGTCGTCCCTTACCACTTCAATCAGGGGCCGTGACATCGTGTTGACGAAGCGCACCAGAATCCAATTGGCGGTTTTCGCAGTGGTCAGCTTGATCGCGGGCACCATCATGTTCTTCGCCTACATGCAGGTACCGACGGTGTTCTTCGGGGTCGATCGGTACTCGGTCACGGTGCAGTTACCTCAAGCGGGTGGCCTGTACCCAGGCGGAAACGTCACTTACCGTGGAGTCGAGATTGGCCGGGTGCAGACCGTACGTCTCACCCAGACGGGTGCCGAGGCGGTGCTTCAGCTGAAATCGGACATTCACGTCCCCGCCGACCTCAACGCTCAAGTACACAGTGTTTCGGCAGTTGGCGAGCAATACGTCGAGCTGCTACCCCGTAGCTCGCAAGGGCCGTCGCTGAAAGACGGCGACGTAATCGCCATGGACCGCACGTATGTTCCACCGGACATCAACTCGCTGCTGGAGGCAACCAACCGCGGCCTGTCCGCGATCCCACGTGACAACCTGAAAACGGTGGTCGACGAAGGGTATGTCGCCTTCGGCGGGCTCGGTCCGGAACTGTCCCGGCTGGTGAAGGGGACGACCGATCTGGCGATCGGCGCTCACAAGAACCTGGACGCGATCACTACTTTGATCGACCAGTCGAAGCCGCTACTCGACAGCCAAACCGCGTCATCGGGCTCGGTCCAGGCGTGGGCCGCCCACCTGGCGACCATCACGTCGCAGCTACGGAACAACGACTCCGCTGTGGCGGGCATTCTGCAAAAGGGCGGCCCAGCGGTCGACCAGGCCCGGGCGCTAATTGACCGGCTCAACCCGACGTTGGCTATCGTGCTGGCCAACCTGGTCAGTGTGGGCCAGGTTGGTGTCACCTACCGGGACAACCTCGAAGGCCTCCTGGTGGAGTTGCCGCAAGGCGCGGCCGACATCCAGGCGGTCGGGGTGGCCAACCGAAACACGAAGCAGGACTACCTCGGTGCCTACTTGAGCTTTAACCTGAACCTCGGATGGCCGCCAGCATGCACCACCGGATTCCTGCCGCCCCAGCAGCAGCGGGCCGCCAGTTACGAAGACTATCCAGACCCCCCTAAAGGCGACTTCTACTGCCGGGTGCCGCAAGACTCGATGCTCAACGTGCGCGGTGCGCGGAACTATCCGTGCGAGACCCGTCCGGGCAAACGCGCCCCGACGGTGAAAATGTGCGAAAGCGACCAAGCGTATGTTCCGCTCAACGACGGGTGGAACTGGAAGGGTGATCCGAACGCAACATATACGGGGCAGGGTGTCCCGCAGTACAGACCGGGCGAGGAGCCGCCGGGGCAGGCGCCACCTCCGCTGCCGCTCGGTCCACCACCACCACCGATAGCGGCCTTTCAATACGATCCAGGCACCGGTATGTACATGGGACCCGACGGCCATGTTTACACAAAGGCCGAGTTGACCCCAGGTGCCGTAAAGGAGCAAACATGGCAGAGCATGCTGATGCCTCCCGCGAAGAATTGAACACCGACGCGGGTGTGTCTGAATCGCCCGATGAGGTCGCCTCAGAGGAGACGAGTTCCGAGGCCGCGGAAGTCCAAACGGACGACGCCGAGGATTATGACGGTGCAGTTGACGCCGATGTGGACGACGATCCCAAAGACGTTGCCACTGAGAAGAAACCGATCTCGCCGGTCCGGCTGGCAACAGTGTTGGGTGTGCTTCTGGTGGTCGCCTTGACCTCGCTGGCCGGCTGGCTAGGGTTTCGCGAATATCAGGCACGCCAGGCCCAGCGGCTGACCGAGCTGTTGGTTCAGGTGGGACGACAGGGCGCCCTGAACCTCACCACGATCGACTGGCAGCACGCCGACACCGACATACAACGCATTCTGGACTCCTCCACAGGCACCTTCTACGACGACTTCTCCAAGCGGTCGAAACCTTTCGTTGACGTCGTCAAGAAAGCGCAGTCCAAGTCAGTGGGAACTGTCAATGAGGCGGGTCTCGAGTCGCAATCGAAGGACGAAGCCCAAGTGCTGGTCGCCGTTTCCGTCAAAACTTCGAATCTCGGTGCGGCCGAAGAGGAGCCGCGACATTGGCGGATGCGAATCTCGGTGAAAAAAGTCGGCGACGAGGCAAAGGTCTCCAACGTCGAGTTTGTGCAGTGAGGAAGCTGCAGATCGGCAAGCGCCGACTACCGATCCTACGAACCAGAAAAGGAACCGTCCCCGTGGGGGTCAAAACCCAAAGCGAGACCAGCCAGGACGCGGCCGAGGTCTTCGCGGAGAAAACCGAGCAGTTTGCGACGGAGATCGACGACCCCGAAGACACCGGGGACGCCACCGAGGACACCGGAGACACCGAACAGATTGCTGAATCGGAGGACACATCCTCCGACGACGCTGAACCGGAGGACGCCGAAGACGTTGAGCCACCAGCACGTTGGCGCCGCATTAGGTGGTCGCGTGTGTTGGCCTTCGGAGTGCTGCCGGTCCTGGCGTTGGTGATAGCGGCGGCTGCAGGCTATCTGAAGTGGCAAGACGCGTGGGTCCGCGGGTCCGGAGTCGCCGGCCTCGAGTCCGTTGCGGCTGCAAAAGATTCCACCGCGGCGTTATTGTCCTACCAGCCCGACACCGTCGATAAGGATTTGGGGGCCGCCCGTGATCGGTTGACCGGGACCTTCAAGGATTCCTACACGCAGCTGACCCACGACGTGGTGATCCCAGGCGCGAAGAAGCAGCGCATCTCGGCGGTCGCCACTGTTCCTGCTGCCGCTTCGGTTTCGGCGACTCCACAGCATGCCGTCGTCCTAGTGTGTGTCGACCAGATGGTGACTGTCGGCAACGACGCACCGACCGAAACCGCGTCCACCGTCCGGGTGACTTTGGACAAGACCGGTGCCCGCTGGCTCATTTCCTCGTTCGATCCTATCTAGACTGAATACCGTGGCCCAGGCGATATCGTCCCGCCTTGACCTCAGAGGGTGGTTTGGGTTGGGCCGAAATTCTGGCAAAGCGTATACGGTGGCTGGAAGGTGCTAGCGCATCCCTGGGCCTTGACGACGTAGGTCGTGCCAGGCTGGTAGGGATAGCGCACCTCCGCCGGGTTCTGGCCATTCTTGGATGCGCATTCTCCCTGCGAACCCCCGCCGGCCACGGACAGACATACCACCGACAAGTTGGGGCTGGCATGGATCGTGCACGGGCCAGGCCGCAGAGTGGCCGACACGACGCTCAATCCAGACACTTGCACGACTTTCGGCGGCGTGAGGATGAAGGAGCACTGTCCGGGTCCATCGTCGCCCGATGGCGACGCATGCGAGACCGCGGGACAGATGCCGATGAGCGCCATTGCCGGAACCACGCAAAGTGCTACCAGAGACCGCCGGATCATCTCCGAATAGTACCGCCGGACAGCGCTTTTAGGCACACAATTGTTTCGAAACAGCGGAGCCCGGTCCTCGGCCTTAAAGCGGTCCTCATACGGTATCCGGGTGAATTGCCTTGCCCCAGGCCGCTTCCCGTACGAGGTCGGCTGGTTCGCGACCTACATGTGCTCACGCCATACGGTGATTTCCGCGTCGGCGGCCCTGACCAGTCGCTCCGTGACGGGCCGTTGTGAGGGCGGTGGCCGATCTGTGTCGACAGGTACTCACTGATTACGTGATCGCACCGGCGATCTTGAGCTCAATGAGTCTGTCGTCGTCGATGCCGAGTTCGCGCAGCACCCCGTCGGTGTGCTCAGCGAACTGTGGCGCTCTGGCCAGGCTTGCCGGATCATCGTCGAACTTCACGGGACTGGCGACTAACCTCTGCGGATGACCTTCGGCATCGATGATTTCGGCGATGCCACCGTTGGCGGTCAGTGCTTCGTCGTTGGCTATTTCCCAGGCATCCTGTACCGGGGCCCACTGCCCTCTGCCCTTGCGTAGCAACGCTTGACACTCGGCGAACGTCAATTTGCCGATCACGTCCGCAACGAGTCGTTGAGCAGTTTCGCTGTGCTCGGCCATCGCCTCGATCGAGGTGAACCGTGGATCTTCGGCGACGTCGTGCAGACCCATCAGCCGGCAGAACTCCGGCCAATACCGGGTCGGCTGCAGCATCGACAACTGGACGAACCTTCCGTCCGACGTTCGATAGGCGCCGGTCAGTGGGTTGCCCGGGGCCTGGGTTCGGCGTTCCACCCTCGGCAGTGGCCCGCCCATGAGCATCGCCATGTTCACGCTGAACTGGGTTGCCCAAGCGCCGACCGCCAGCAGCGAGACGTCGAGTACCGACGGTTCCCCGGTGGCCTGCCTGCCGTAGAGTGCGGCCGCCACACCTCCGGCAATGGTGATCCCGCCGATGTTGTCTCCGTAAGCTCCGGCCGGCATGAACGGGCTCTGTTCGGCGTCGGGCGATGTGAGGCCGTCCGCGCTGCCGCCGCGGGCCCAGAACGCCGTCGCATCGTAGGCGCCGGCATCGCGGTCGGGCCCATTGGAGCCGAAACCGTTGCCGACGACATAAATGATGTCGGGGTTGACGCGGCGGACGTCGTCGACGTCGATGGACAGCTTCTTTCGCGACGACGGCAGGTAATTCGTCAGGAACACGTCGCTTCGCCGGATCAGTTCGTCGAGCAAAGGACGCGCCTCGGAATTGTCGAGGGCCAGCCCGACACTGCGCTTTCCGCGGTTGGGCGCCTCCATGATTGGCGCGAACGACGATCCGGGTACCGTCACCGCGGCGCCTAGCACCTTGACCAACCCGCGCTGGGCATCGCCGGTGACAGGATGCTCGACCTTCACCACGTCGGCGCCCCAGTCGGCGAGCACGGCGCCCGCTGACGGAACGAAGGTGAACTGGGCGACCTCCAGCACGCGAACTCCGGTGAGCGGTTTACGCATCAGATGTCCTTCAGGTGAGGGTGGGCACGGTGCCCACTCAATGCATGATGTCTCGGACCTTCGTCTTCTCGTAGCCTTTGAGCAGCTCAGCGCTGGCGTTCTTCATGTGTCGTCGCCAATGCGCCTCGGCCTCAGTGCCGTCGCGCTCGGCCACCAGATCGGCGAGTCGGATATACGACCGCATCAGCTTGTTGTACTGAGCCTTCGGCACGACGTTCTGCACGCTGAGAAATGCTGCGGTCATGTGCCGCTCGAAGATCTCGTGCAGCATGCCGGCGATCACGGTCAGCGTCGCGTTGCCCGACAGTTCGACTAGCCGGCGGTGCAATGCGGTCGAGGCTGCGGCCAGCTTGCCGGTCTCCCATGCAGCGGGGATCTCTTCGATGAGGTCGCGCAACTCGCGGTGAGCCACCACGGTGCCGTTCTCTGCGAGCAGTCGGGCCGCATACGGTTCGATACCCATCCGCGCGGTCATCACGTCGCCAAGCGTCGTTCCCGCCATTTCGAGCAGGAAGCCCGCCGGTCGCGCCACGATTTCGGGGCCTGGGACGCGAACGCGGGCGCCGGTGCGTGAACCGCGGCGGACCTCAACCAGACGGTCGGACTCCAAGACTCGCACCGCTTCTCGCAGCGACGGCCGGCTGACCTGGAAGTGAGTCATGAGTTCGGCTTCGTAGGGTAGGAAGTCGCCGTCTTTGAGCTGCCCCTCGACGATCATCCGCCGGAGCGTGTCCGCCACGATTTCGGCGGTCTTGGGCGACCGCACCGCACCGTTGTGCTCTGACGCGGTCATCGGAGCGAGTGGTTCGCGCTTGGGCATCGCGACCTCCTGAAACTCGACATGTACTACTCAGTACACCATGTCAGGACGCGATCTGGCGTATCCGCGGCCTGCGTCAGCGCAGCTGCGACAGAACGCGCGTGGCGGCTGCACCGTAGCCGACGCGTCGCCGGCGCCCGACCAGGAAGCTTGGCGGCGATGCGAACGCCAGATTGGGCAGTCGTTTGCGAGCTGCGAGCATTTCACGCGCCTGTGTGTCGTCGCCGCAGATTGCGATCGACCACAGCATATCGTCGGTGACGTGGTCGGCGATCGTTTCTGGTTGGCCGCTGCGAAAGGCCGAACGGATCTGGGCGACCTCGTCGGTCCAGCCGTGCAGTTCGACGAGTGAGTCGTAGGTTTTCACGGTGAAGTAGAAGGCGATCTGAAGCCGTGCGTCCCGGACAGCGCGTGCCGGGTCGTCGTTGTCGATCGCGGTGATCAGCCAACCCCAGCGTCGTAGCTCGGCGGGGTCGCGTCCGCTTGATTCGGCGCCGCGGGCCAGTTCGGGCTCCACGAGTTCGGTCCACCACCGATCGGTGAACAGGCCGTGTCCCAGCACGCCGTCGGCAGTGCGACCTACCGCTCTCAACATGATCTTGTTGAAGGCTCCGATCAGGATGGGCACGTCCAACCGGCCGAGCACCGGTGCACGGATGTCGGCGTCGACCGTGTAGAACCGGCCCTCGTACCGAACGCGGTCGCCGTTCTCGGCGTGCAGGAACGCCCGGATCACGTCGATCAGTTCAGCCATCCGGGGTGCGGGGTGGGCGGCGTCGACACCGAACCAGTCCTTGTTCATCCGTGAGGTCCCCGACCCAAGTCCCAGAAAGACCCTGCCCGGCGCGAGTGTCCAGAGATGTCGGACGGCCGCGGCGTGCACGAACGGGGACCGGGCGAACGCATAGGCGATCCCGGGGCCGATGCTCGCCTGCGAGGTACCGAGGGCCATCTCGGTCGTTGTTATGTAGGCGTTCAGGTCGGCGAACTCACCGGCGCAAAATGCCTGCGCCCCGGCAGTCTCGGCCTGCGTTGCTAGCGCGGGCCCCGGCCATGGCAGACCCCAATCCATGTGTCCTCACATCCGTCGGCATTACATCACTAACCTAGTTAGACATGTCATTGTACGTCCTGGTCGGCGGCCATGATGTCGCGACCCGGGACCGCAGGCCTTTTTCGACAAAAGTGTCAAAAATGGGTAGCCTCGGGATCGTGCTGCTGCTAGGTGTCGTACGCGAAAGGACGTTCCGATAATGCAAACCTTGCCGAGCATGCTGCCCACCGGGTGGTTTCAGGTCGCCTGGGGCGCTGACCTCGCCGTGGCCGAGGTGGTCCCAATGCACTACTTCGGCCGGGATCTGGTCGCCTTCCGGCAGCTTGATGGGACGGTGAAGGTGCTGGACGCGCACTGCCAGCATCTTGGTGCGAGCCTGGCCCATGGTGGCTGCGTAGTCGAAGAAGGCATTCAGTGCCCTTTTCACGGCTGGGTGTGGAACGGTGCTGGACGCAACGTCCGCATTCCGTATCAGGATCGACCCAACAAGGCCAGACGAGTACGTTCCTATCCGGTCGCAGAACTCAATGACTCAATCTTGATCTGGCACGACAGCGCCGGCAGGGACCCACTCTGGGAAGCGCCCGACGCCTTCGCGGTGCTGGGCGAGCATGTCGGGTCGCGGCAGTTCCACCCGTTGGGTGCCGATTGCCGAACGCGGCACGAGCGGGTGAAGGTGCATCCTCAGGTGATCGCCGAGAACGCGGTCGATCCGCACCACTTCCAGTTCGTACATCGCACGCCGACTAGTCCCGTGGTATTGCGCGAGAGCACCGACAGCTCTACCTGGTCGGCCAAGGTCGGCTTCGGCCGGAGGTGGAGCGACGGCCTGGACCGCGACGGTGACACGATGAACACGATCGAGATCTATTGGTCAGGCCTTGGCGTCAGCTACAACGCTGAACACGTCCGCGACGGAATCCGGGTCATCTCGATCTGCGCGACACCGGTGGACGACACCAGATCCGACATCTTCGCCGGCTACTGGATCAGCGAGGAACAATCACAAGGCCCAGGTGATTTCGAAGCGCGTCTGGCCGCCGCGAAAGTCGCCCTGCCCGACGACATCCGGATCTGGGAGCACCAGAAGTACCTTGAACCGCCGGGCCTGGCGACATCGGAGGCGGCGGGTTTTCGCGCGCTGCGTCGGTGGGCGAGCGGGTTCTATCCCGAACCGCAGGCCGCAGCCGAACCGGTCACACATGGCGCCTGAGGGCTCGCCACGGCGGGTAATACGGAAGTCTGACCGCACCCGAGAGTCAATCCTCGACGCTGCGCGGACCGCGTTCGCGCGCAAGGGCTTTTCGGGTGTCGCCATCAAGGACATCACTGACCTCGCATCCGTCACCAGGGCGAACTTCTACTATTACTTCTCCGACAAGACCGAACTCTTCATCGAACTCGGCACCGATACCTACCGCGAAGCACTCGCGCTCGTCGAAGGTTTGATGGGGCAGGGGAGCCCTCCCAGCAGGGAGGGCATCGAGGCCTGGGTTGCCGGCTACTTCAGCTACCTCGACCGCAACGGTGCCTTCGTCATCCGCTCCGCGGAGGACATGCCTCCCGACCGTAAATTCCGTGCCGCGGTCAGTCGCTCGTACCGTCGAACCGCGGCCGCGCTCGGTGAGGGCATCGCAAAGGTCGCGCCCACACCGCCAGACCTCGACTCGGTGGCGTCGGGGCTGGTGGTCATGGCGATGCTGGAGCGTTCGTGGCTAATGGTCCAGCACAACGAGATCCCGTCAACAACGCGCCGAGCGGTGCTCATGGCGGCCACCGAGATGCTGTGGCGAACGGTTAATGGTCGGACCTGACGGAGGTCCATTCGTCGATCACCTGATCGATCGTGGTCAGTCGGCCCAGCACCGCAATAGTGTTGTCCAGCACTTGTTCTGCATAGTCCTTGGGGGTTCCGCCGACGGCGTCGCGCGGGACGACGAGGTCGAAACCGGCCTGTGTGACATGCCCGGCAGTGTGGGTGATCGCCAGGTTCAGCGAAACGCCGGCAAGAACGATGGTGCGCACGCCCAAACCTTTAAGCACCGGCAGTAATTCGGAATCGAGGGTGGGGAATAGACCGTGATGGCGCGGTAACACCAGATCGGTGGGCGCCAACAACTCGGGAAGCACTATGGTGGGTGCGCTTCCGGGCGTCCACTGTGCGGTTGCCGGACCCAGCGCCCGCCAGAGGCGTGCCGTCCCCGTCTGTCGGCCGCCGAGGCTGCCCTCGTAGGTCGCATGCACCACTCGCGCGCCGAACTGGCGGGCTGAATCGAGAAGTCGCCGCACGCCGGATACCAGTTCGGAGGTGTCGGCGGCCAATGCGGGCAAGATGGAGTCGGGGCCCAGTACACCGTTCTGGCATTCCACACAGATAACGGCCGTGGTCTCTGGGTCCCATGGTGTCGGAGCCATACCCCAACCCTAGGCTATTTTTTGACATTTGTGACGAAATACTCGGTAGATCCCTTACAGAATATAGAGATTCGTCTCCTTTGCATCGACAGACTCTAAGCTGACATCATGGAGATCCGCGGTCACATCTCATCCGGTAAACCTGCCCTGATCCTTGCTCGGGCTGGCACGGTGATCGACTTCGCCGAGCTGGAGATACGTGCCAACCGGCTGGCTCATTTCTGGTACGCCGCCGGACTTCGGGAGGGCGACACCGTCGCGGCAATACTCGAGAACAATGAACACATTCATGCTGTGATGTGGGCGGCGAGGCGAAGTGGTCTGTACTACGCGTTGGTCAACACTCACTTGACGGCCGCCGAGGCGGCCTACATCATCCACAACAGTTCAGCCAAGGCGCTGATCGGGTCACGCGCGACGCGCAGCGTCTGCGAACGCCTCGCCGAGCATTCCCCCGGTGGGCTGCCCGAGTTGCTGTTGATCGCCGACGATGATCTGGATGGATGGGATCGCTACCCGGAATGTGTCGCCGACCAGCCCGAGACGCCGATCCCCGACGAGCGGGAAGGCGATCTGCTGCAGTACTCGTCGGGAACCACCGGCCGGCCCAAGGGGATCCGCCGCGAGCTTCCGCATCTACCGCCGAGTGAAGCGCCCAACATGCTGACGCCGTTGATGAATGCCGTTGGAATCAGCGGTGATTCGGTGTATCTGAGCCCGGCACCGCTGTACCATACCGCGCCGTCGTTCTGGTCGATGGTGGTGCAGTCGCTGGGCGGCACCACCGTCGTGATGGAGAAGTTCGACCCCGAAGAGGCGCTCGAGTGCATCCAGCGCTACGGCATCACGCATGGCCAATTCGTTCCGGCGATGTTCGTCCGGATGCTCAAACTGCCTGAAGCGGTGCGCAAGTCCTACGACGTGTCCAGCCTGCGCCGGGTGGTGCATGCGGCCGCGCCATGCCCGGTGGACATCAAGAAACAGATGATCGCGTGGTGGGGACCGATCATCGACGAGTATTACGCCGCTTCGGAGGCGGTGGGAGCCTCGTTCATCCGCGCAGAGGACTGGCTGGACCACCCCGGCTCGGTCGGCCGTCCGCTGGTCGGGGTTCCGCACATCCTCGACGAGAACGGCCAGGAGCTGCCGCCCGGCACTCCCGGTGAGATCTATTACGAGGGGGGATATTCGTTCCAGTACCTCAAGGACGACGCGAAGACGGCGGCGGCCCATGACGCGCACGGCTGGGTGACCGTTGGTGATATCGGGTACCTCGACGTCGACGGCTACCTCTATCTCACCGACCGCCGCCATCACATGATCATCTCGGGCGGGGTGAACATCTACCCGCAAGAAGCCGAAGATCTGCTGATCACTCATCCCAAGGTGCTCGACGCGGCGGTATTCGGCATCCCGGACGACGAGATGGGTCAAGCCGTCAAGGGCGTCGTGCAGACGGTGGATCCAGCCGACGCTAACGACGGCTTCGCCGCGGAGCTCTTAGACTGGGTGCGAAACCGGTTGGCGCACTACAAGTGTCCGCGGTCGATCTCCTTCGAGGCGCAGCTACCCCGCACTGACGCCGGTAAGCTGTACAAACAGCAGCTTGTCGCCAAGTACTCGTCGACGGGTTAGTCGACTACCCGAGCTTCAGCGGTACGCGCTCCAGCGCGAATGTCTGCGCGGGGAAGATGATGTGCGGTTCGTAACCGGCTTCGAGGGAGAACTCCGGGATGCGCTTGAGCCACTCGTCGAGGATCAACTTCAGCTCCATGCGGGCCAGGTGCGAACCGAGGCAGCGGTGCGGTCCGCCACCGAAGCCCCAGTGCCGATGCACCTTCCCGTCCATCACCACGTCATTAGTCGAGATCTCATCACTGTCGTCACGGTTGATGGCGCCGACGCACAGCCGCACCTGGGTCTCCGCGGGCAGGGTGATGTCCCCGATGGTGACCTCTGCGGTGGTGACCCGCGGCAGCATGGGCGCGGGCGGCTCCAACCGGACGATCTCCTCGACGAAGACATCGATCTGCCCGGGATCCTCACGCAGGGTGGCGCGCAGTACCGGGTTGCGAGCGAGTTCCAGCAGCGCCGTGCTCATCGCCGCCGTGACGGTGTCCAGCCCGGCGAGCACGAACAGGAAGCTCAGCCCCATCGCCTCGGTATCGTCGAGAGGGTCCTCGCCGGTGAGCACCTGGGACAGGATGTCCGGCCCCGGGTTGGCCCTTCGTTCGTTGATCGCCTGGGAGACGTAGGCGAGCAATTCCATTGCGGGGGTTAGGTCAGCGCCTTCGAGCGACGGGGAGTCCGCCAGCGCGATGACCGAGTCCTTCCATGCGATCAGCCGGTCGCGATCTTCCAACGGCAGCCCGAACAACGTCAGGAACACCTGTGACGGGTAGGGAATCGCGAGCTCGGCGACGACTTCGCACTCGCCCTTCTTGGCGATGTCGTCGACGATGTCGATCGCCTGCTTCTGCAGCGACGGCAGCATCTCGTTCAAGGTGTGTGGGCTGAAGAAAGGCTGCAGGATCTTGCGGAACCGGGTGTGTTCCGGCGGATCGGTCGAGATGGGCACCAGCGGCAGCGGGGCACCCAGCACGTCGAAGGCCTTCTTCGACGAGAACAGCTCCGGATTGCGCAGCGCGGCCAGCACGTCGTCGCGGTGAGACAGGTAGAACCAGCCGTCGATGAACACCACGCGTCCGGCGTCGCGAACGGTCTTCCATCCCACGCCGCGGTCTGCTGCCATCGGCAGGCTCACGAAGGAGAGTTCGGGTACGCCAAGGGTTTCCACCTATTCTCCTAACGATTAGAAGGCCGACCGGTGCAAGCCACCGTCGACTTCGATCCAGCTGCCGGTCAGATAACCCGCAGGCTCCGAGCAGAGATATGCAATGAGCGAAGCGATTTCATGCGGTTTGCCCATCCGCGCCGCGGGGACGCGGGCCTCAGTGAGCATGAAGTTGCGGCGCTGCTGCTCGGTGCTCGCGCCGAGGTGCTGCTTCAGGTAGGCCATTGCGTTCTCGGTCTCAATCCAGCCGGGCGCGACGGTGTTGACCGTGATGCCGTGCTGGGCGTACTCGTCAGAGACCGTCTTGAGCAGACCGATCGTCGACGGTCGACTCGTGTTGGCCACCGCGTGGTGGATATTGCCCGCCGGCTCCTTCGCGGTGGCTGAACCGATGTGCACGAATCGGCCCCAGCCGGCGTCCCGCATTGCCGGCAGGACCGCCTGCAGAAGCAGGATCTGGCTCATCGTGTGCATTTCGAAGGACTCACGGTAGACGTTCAGGTCGGTGATGTCGGCGAAATCCCCGGGCCGCTGGTATTTAGCCTGGCCGATCACGATGAGTGGCGGACCGTGCTGGGCGGTCACCTCCCGCACCGCGTCGCCGAGTTGCTCCGCGTTGCCGACGTCGGCGCTGACGCCGATCGCCGTGCCGCCGCACGCGCGGATCGTCTCGACGGCGGCGTCTAGGTCGATCTTGGTCCGGGCCAGCACAGCTACCCGTGCGCCCTCGTCGGCGAGCAGTTTGGCAACCTCGAAGCCGATTCCCTTGCTGCCGCCGACAACCAGCGCCGAACGGCCGTCGATTCCGTAGTGCATCGGGGGGCCGACTAGCGCCGCACGTCCATGCCTGCATCCACCTTCAGTACGCTGCCGGTGAACGTGCGGCCCGCTTCGCTGATCAGGAATAGGATCGCGTTGCTGACGTCGCGTGGCTCGATCATCGGGAAGTCCGGCAGTGCGGTCTGCATCGCATTGACCAGGTGTGGGTTCTCCTCGATCACTTTGAACAACGCCGGGTTCTCGGTGATCATCGGCGTCGCGCAGTTGGTCGGCGCCACCCCATTCACTCGGATGCGGTCGGCGGCAAGCATGTTCGCGTAAGAGCGGACCAGGCCGGTGATCGCGAGTTTGGACATGAGGTAGGCGTCGGTACCGCCACGACCGTCGGTGAGATCCAACAGCGCAATCATGGAACTGGTTGCGATCAGATTGCCACCCTGGCCGCGCTCCTTCAGGTGGGGAATCGCGATTTGAAAAGCGTTCCAGACGCCGATGAGCATGATGTCGAGGCCGAGCCGCAACGCTTCGGAGGCGTCGCGCTCGTCGGCATTGGTCAACACCACGCCGGCGTTGGCGATGACGGTGTCGATGTGACCGAACTTTTCGACGCCCGCGTCGAACGCCTCCTGCAGGGCAGCTTTGTCGCGGACGTCCGCCTTGCGGAAAAGCATTTCCTGCCCGGTCTTTTCGACTAGGCGAGCCGTCTCCTCGAGATCCTCGTAGCTGCCCAGCTTGTACGGCACCACCTCAAGGTCTTCGCAGATGTCGACTCCGACGATGTTCGCGCCCTGCTCGGCACACATCACCGCGTGCGAGCGGCCCTGCCCGCGGGCGGCGCCGGTGATGAAGACGACCCGGCCGTCGAGTGAACCCATTCGTATGCCTCCAGTAGCTCGTTTGCGGCCGCGCTCAGCGGTATCCAGCGGGCGCGATTCAGTGACCTGCGCCACGTGGAGAATGCTACGCCGGGAGATTGGAATCGTACAACTATTTCGCTACTTTGGGGGTCCGGCAAAGCACTCGTCGCTCTCGAAAGGGAATCTCACCATGTCCGATGGCCTCAACGGCGGTCCACGTCCTCCTGATGGCGACTGGTTGGGCACCCCGTTCCTGAGGTTCGAACGCGAAGGGGCGTTTGCGATCTGCACCCTGGACCGTCCGCAGGCGCGCAACGCGATGACACCCGCGATGTACTTCGGCATCCGGTACGCCATCAGCCGGGTCAACGCAGATTCCGGCCTCGCGGGTCTGCTCATCACCGGAACCGGTGATGTCTTTGCTCCCGGTGGGGATCTGGGACAGGCCGCCGAGGATAACTGGATGGACTTTGCCTCCACCATGGGTATGGACGTAACGCCCTTTGACGTCTTGCGACAGTCTCCGAAGCCGGTCGTGTCGGCGGTCAACGGCTTGTGTCAGGGTGGTGGCCTGCAGATCGCCATGTGCAGTGACCTCGCGGTCGTCAGCGATCGGGCCACCTTCCGCGTGCCCGAATTGTTCCGCGGCATTGCTGATACCTACTACAGCCAGGTGTTGGCACGGCTGATCGGCCCGGTCCGCACCAAGGACCTGATGTTCACCGGGCGCACGTTGACCGCGCAGGAGGCGCTCGACTGGGGCATCGTGGCCAGGCTGGTTCGCCACGATGCCCTGCTGGACGTCGCCAAAGAGCTTCTCGCGCAATGCTGCCGAACCGCCCCCGCGGCGCGCGGCGTGATCAAGGCCAGCCTGGACAACTACCTGGGCCTAGATGACCGGATCGGGATGCAAACCAGCCTGTTCGGTCCCGAAGCACGCGAAGGCTTCCGCGCGTTCAAGGAGAAGAATTCGCCGGACTGGGTGCACCCCGACCTGCGTGTGGACGGCCGACTTTAGGCCCTTCGCGTCTACTTGGGAGTGAACCGCTGGGCGCCGTCGAGGCGCATCACCTCGCCGTTGACGTAGCCGTTGGTGAGCAGGAACGTTGCCGCGTCGGCGAACTCGTCGGGGGAACCGAGTCGTTTAGGGAACGGTACGTTGGCGGCGAACTTGGCGATGGCCTCTTCGCCGACCGATTCCATGATCGGCGTCTTCATCGTTCCCGGTGCGATGGTGTTGACCCGGATGCCTACCGAACTCAGGTCGCGGGCCGCGGCGATGGTCAGCCCGATGACGCCGGCTTTCGCTGCGGCATAGGCGGTTTGCCCGATCTGACCCTCATATCCCGCAATCGAGGCGGTCAACACCAACGCGCCCCGTTCGCCGCTGTCGCGGGGTTCTGCGGTTGCCACGGTTGCGGCCACGAGTCGCGCCATGTTGTAGGTGCCGTTGAGGTAGAGGTCGATGGTCTTGGTGAAGCCACCGAAGTCCGCCGGGCTGCCGTCGCGCTGCACAATTCGTTGCGCCACACCGAAACCGCCGTGTGCGACGACCGCGTAGCGCAACTGGCCGAGCTGGTTGGCCTGCTCGATGGCACCAAGGATGCTATCCTCGCTTGTCACGTCGGTGCTGACGAACAGCGCACGGCTGCCAAGCTCGTCGGCCAGCGCCTTGCCTTTGTCGCCGGCGAGATCGGCGATCACCACGCCAAGTCCGTCGGCGTGGAGCCGACGGACAGTCGCCTCGCCCAGGCCGCCCGCACCGCCGCTGACAATCGCCGAGGCGCCCTCGAATTGCTGCACCGTCACCAGTTCTCCTTACCTACCGTTGGTTTCCAACTGAGTCAGATCGCCCGTCACCAGGCTCCATGAATCCTCCGCGGCCAGAACGAGCCGGCCGAGTCGGCGCGCGTAGTGCGCGGTGGTTCCGTAATCCCCGGTCCAGCTCTGCGCGCGCAAGGTGAACAGCCACAACGGGTGCTCACTTGTGACGCCGATCGCGCCGTGCAGCTGATGGGCGATGCTGGTGACCGGTCCGACGGCCCGGCCGACCGCCACCTTGGCAACGGTGACGGCGTAGTCGGTGTGGGGGGAGTCGAAGCCATACTCGGCAGCGGCAGCGACAGCCAATTCCGCAGCGGCACGGGCTCTTTCGATCTCCCCGGCCATGCCAGCCAGTGCCTGCTGCACGGACTGGAAGGCGCTGAGCGGACGACCGAACTGGACACGCTGGCGGGTGTGCTGGACTGACAGCTCCGCGGCGGCGTCCAGCACCCCGATGGTCTGCACACAGCGTGACCATGCGCCGCGCCGAGTTAGCTCGGCGCCGAGTGCCGGTTCTAGGGCGCGTAATTGGTCGGCCGGCACGTCGAACGCGATCGCATCGCGTGGTTCGCCGGCGAGGTTGTGATCTTCCCGCAGCTCACCGGGGATCACGTCGATCATGCCGACCCGCAGTCCGGCGGGCGTGGTGACGGCCAGCAAGGCGGCGGCGCACGCCCGTGCCCATGGCACCGCGGCCGCGGTGCCGGTGACCCGGCCGTCGTCGGATTCGGCGTCGGCGACGGCAACGGTCAGCGGGCCGTCGGGTAGCTCGATGCCGGCCTGCTGGCCGAGCCACCCGGCCAGCGCGTCGGTTTCGGCGAACGGCACCGCGCCGGCATGGCGGGCCACGCCGTAGAGCGCAATCGCCAACTCGTGCGGACCGGCGCCCATGTCCGGCGTGCTCGTCAGCCGGGCCAGCCCGGTGTCCTCGAGGTGGCCCCACAGATCGGCGTCGAACCGGTCAGGGATGCCGCGGTGGCCAAGCCCGGCGTCGTAGGAGCGCTGCCCAAGGTCGTCGACGAGTTGACGCAGCTGAGCGTCGTCACTCTGAGAGTCGGTTACGGCGAAGACCCCGCCGGCCAGAGCGCTCATCGCAGCCCCATTCCGCGGGCGACCACGCCGCGGAGCACCTCGTTGGTGCCGCCGCGCAGCGTGAACATGGGCTTGTGCAGCCAAGCGGTGTTCAGCATTGTCTCCAGTTCGGGGTCCGGCGGTGCCGCCTCGAGCAGGTCGGCGATCAACCCGACGGATTCGGCTTCGAAACGGGTGCCGAGGTCCTTCACCAGCGCCGCCTGGTTGGCCGCGTTGCCGCCGTCGGTGAGCGTGCGGGCCACCGATAATGACAGCTGTCTCAGCGAGATCAACCGCGCCATCAGGTCGCCGATGTCGGCGGCGGTGCGGTCGTCGGGCACCGGCCCGCGACCGAGTGTGCGGATGGCGGCCAACAGCAGGGGACCGGTGGACAGGATCCGCTCGGGACCGCTGCGTTCGAACGACAACTCGGAGGTGACCTGGTGCCAGCCGTTGCCGACCTCGCCGAGCACGTCGGCATCGGGAACGAAGACCTGGTCGAACACCACTTCGTTGAAGTGGTGAGCCCCCGACATTAAAATAATGGGCTCGATGCGGACGCCTTCGGCATCGCAGGGCACCAGGAACTGGCTGAAACCGGCATGCCGGTGCTCGGGGTCCGGCGGGCTGGTGCGGGCCAGCACGACGACTTGGTGTGCATGGTGGGCGCCGCTGGTCCACACCTTTGAGCCGGAGAGCAGCCAGCCTCCGTCGCTGCGGACGGCCTTGGTTTGCACGGCGGCAAGATCGGACCCGGCGCCGTGCTCGCTCATGCCGATCGACGAATAGAGCTTGCCCGCAACAATTTTAGGCAATAGCCGTTCGCGCTGCTCCTCGGTGCCGTAGGTCAACAGGCCGGGTGCGACCTGGCGATCGGCGGTCCAGTGCGCCGCTACGGGGGCACCCGCCGCGATCAGTTCCTCGGTCACCACGTAGCGGTGCAGATGCCCGAGACCGTGGCCACCGTATTGCTTCGGGATGGTCAGACCGATGAATCCGGCCGCGCCCAGCCGGGCGGAGAACTCCTCGTCCCACCCGGCCAACCACGAGTCGACGCCGGGCTGCCAACGAAATTCAGCGCGGTCGGAGCGGAGGAAGTCCCGCACGGCGAACCGCAGCTTGACCAACTCGGGCTCACGAGCGCTCAACGCATCGAACGAATTCACCACAGCCGCTTCCTAAACCGTCGGTACCGGGGCCGACAGTAAGTAGAAGTTGGGCGTCAGGTCCTCCTCGCTCGGAGCCAGTAGGTAACCCGACAGGTCCTCGCGGCCTTCTTCCCGCAGGATCTGCTCGTCGGTATAGAAATGGCCGCTGCACGCCGCGGCGGGCCGGGTGACCAGCGCATGCACCGCCTCGGCCATGATCTGTGGGCTGCGGGCCTGCGCGCGGACCGCTGCACCGCCCAACGCGACCATCATCCCCGTGCTGGCGATCGTGGTGGCCGGCCACAGCGAGTTCACCGCGATCGGCACTGAGGCAAACTCCTCGGCCCAACCCAAGGTAAGCAGGCTTTCGGCGTACTTGCCCACGGTGTGCCCGACGTGGGCGCCGACCCATCTGGGGTCCATGTTCAGCGGGGGAGAGACGTTGACCACATGTGCGTTGCCCGACCGGCGCAGGTGGGCAAGCGCGGCTTGCACCACCGCAAACGGCCCCTCCACATTGATCTCCAGCAGCCGGCGGAGGTTCTTCGGCGGCAGTTGCGCGGTGGGCCGCAGATCCAAGGCTCCGGCGTTGTTGACGACGACGTCGATGCCACCGAACTTCTCGGCGACCGAGGCGATCGCCGACGCGACCGCGGCGGGGTCGCGCACATCGCAGGCCAACGGCAAGGCCCGGCCGCCCGCGCGATGCACGGCGTCCGCGGTCTCGGCCAGGGTGCCCGCGATCTTGGGGTTGGGCGTCTCGGTTCTGGCCAGCAGTGCGACGGCTGCACCGTCCTGCGCTGCCCGCTCGGCGATGGCGGCGCCGATGCCGCGGCTGGCACCGGTCACCACCACGACGCGATCCTTCAGACTGCGAGGATGGGGATTGCCCACGGTTCGCTGACCCTTCCGTCCGTCGCTAGGCTGTGAGGTCGAATGCTATAACTATATAGCTAGTTAGTTGCGCGATGTAACGCGCGCTCATCCACATAAGCGGGGATCTATGACTCGGGTCTTGTCGATCGGCACCTATCTGCCGCCCTGGACAGTGCGCGATCGGCGGGTCAAGGGACCCGACGAGGACGCGCTGACCATGGCCGTCGCCGCCGGTCGCGTCGCCGACCCCGACGCCACGGCGCGACGCGTGGTGTTGGTGTCGCGTGACTTTCCGCTGCTGGAGGGCGGCAACGGCGCGGTGCTGTTGGCCGCGTTGTCCCTGCCGGCCGACACTCCCGTGGCCGAGGTGCTCGGCGGTGCGCCCGCGGTGTTGGACCAAATCGGCAGCGCCGACGACGGCACCATGGTGATCGCCGCCGACGACAATGGTCTCGCGGCGGGGGCCGGCGCGGTGCTGACAGGTGACGGCGGCGCCACGCTGACCCCGGCGGCACGCCAGACGCGAAGTCTGCCGCTGACGGCCCGGGGTGAGGATGGCGCCCGCCACGCCTACGTCGACCCCCGGCTGCAACGCGAGGTGGGGGTGCGCTCCACCCTGGCCCGGCTGGACCTGACCGGAACGCCGGCACTGGCGGCGGTAGCAGGCGTGCCGCTCGCTCAGGTCGCAAGCAACTTCGACACATCGCACGCCGTGGGCGACCCCACTGTCTCCGCCGCGGCGATCATCTTGGTGCTGGCCGATGCGATCGAGGCGGGAACGCAGGGCTTGTTGCTTGCGGTGGAGCAGTCCAGCATCAGCGCGGCAGATCTCGCGTTCGGGGTCACGACGCCCCGGATCTCCCGCGACGAGTTTTCGGCGCGGGAATTGCCAATGACACGCGTCGCCGACGGCGTGGGGATTCCGATCTCGATGCCGGCGTACGCGCGAGCATTTGAACCGAAGATCCGTTGGGAAGCAGCGGTTTTCGACGAGAACCCCGGCATCGACGCCGCGCCGCAGTTCCCGCCGCGGCTGAGGGTCAACAACGCGGGGCAGCTGGCGACGGACTACCGACTCGAACCGCTGCCACGAACGGGCACTGTCTATACCCACACCACGGTGCGGATCCCGGTGCCCGACCTGCCCGGCCCCTACTCACTGGCCGTCGTTCAGCTCGACGGCAGCCCGGTACGGGTGCTGCTCAAGGTCACCGGCGTACCCGCGGGCGAAGCGAGGATCGGCCAGCCGGGCTCAGTGGTGTTGCGCAGGGTCGCCATTCGGGCCGGCATCCCCGACTACGGCTACGCATTCTGGCCCGGCCGCACACTGGAAGGAGCCGTTGCATGAGAAACGTCGCCATCGTCGGCGCGGGGATGACGCCGTTCGCCGAACACTTCGAACTGGGTATCAAGGACCTGATACCGATGGCCTACGCCGAGTGCGTCGCCAACGTCGACAAGGGCATCACGAAGTCGGACGTCCAGGCGGCGTGGTTCGGTGAGCTGTCCACCACCGATGGGTTTCCGTCGGGCATTTTGGCCGACACTCTCGATCTCACCGAGATTCCGGTGACTCGCATCGAAAATGCCTGTGCGACGGGCAATGACGCGATTCGCAACGGAACCTTGGCCATCGCGTCGGGTATGTACGACGTGGTGCTCGTGGTCGGAGCGGATAAGGTACGTGAGACGGCGTCAAACACCACGTTCTGGGACTGGGCGGCGCTGACCCGTGACAACGCCTGGGATTACCCGTTGGGACTGGTGGCGCCGGCCAACTTCGCGCTGCACGTGATGCGGTATCTGCACGAGTCGCCTGCCACGAAGGAGCACATGGCGATGGTGGCGGTGAAGAACCATTTCCACGCGCTGAAGAACCCGAAAGCCCAACTGCGCTTTGAGATCACCGTCGAGCAGGCGCTGGCCGCCCCGATCGTGGTCGAACCCTTCGGCCTCTACGACTGTACCCCGCAGAGCGACGGCGCCGCCGCGGTGATTTTGGCCGCCGAGGAGGTGGTCGACCGCTACACCGACCGACCAGTCTGGGTTCGCGGCGTCGGGCTGGGCATGGATCGGGTGATGCACCAGCACAAGACGGACATGACGACGTTCCCGCCGACGGTGCGCGCCGCCAAAGCCGCGATGGCGATGGCCGGCGTGACGCCGCGCGACATCGACGTCGCCGAGGTGCACGACTGCTTCACCGGGGTCGAGCTGATCAGCTACGAGGATCTGGGGTTCGCCCAGCGTTACGAGGCCTACAAGCTGGTCGAGGGCCGCGAACACTATGTCGGCGGGTCGATTCCGATCAACCCGAGCGGCGGGTTGAAGGCGAAAGGCCACCCACCGGGCGCCACGGGCGTGGCGCAGTGCTACGAACTGTTCAACCAGCTTCGTGGTGAAGCCGAGAATCAGGTCGACGGTGCGCGAGTCGCGTTGGCCCACAATATCGGCGGGCCGACCGCGGTCTCCGCGGTCACTGTCCTATCCAACAAGAAGAACTGACGGGACATCACATGACGACTTCCGAGATCGCCACCTTGTCCGGCTATGAGGAGTTCGCGCCGTGGCTGCTGGTTGAGAAGACCGGCAACGTCCACGTCGTGAGCATCAACCGACCGGAGGCGTTCAACGCCGTCAATGAGGAAGTCCACCACGCGTTCGCCACGATCTGGCGAGTACTGGCTGCCGACGACGACGTGCGTGCAGTGGTGACAACCGGTGTCGGCAAGGCGTTCTCGGCCGGCGGCGACATGGTGATGTTCGGGCGCCTGATCGACGATGCGGTGGCGCGCCAGTTCCAAATCACCGAGGCCCGCACGGTGTTCCTCGAAGTGATCAACTTCCCCAAGCCGCTGGTGTCCGCGGTCAACGGCCCCGCTGTCGGGCTGGGCTGCTCGATCGCTTTGTTGAGCGACTTCCTTGTCATGGGGGAGAGCAGCTACTTGGCCGATCCGCACGTAGCGGTTGGGTTGGTCGCCGGCGACGGCGGTGCCGCGATGCTGCCGCTGCTGATCGGCCTGATGAAGGCCAAAGAATATGTGCTGCTGGGAGATCGGATCACTCCGGCTGTTGCGGACAAGCTGAACCTCGTCACCAAAGTCGCCACCGACGACACCGTGCTCGACGAGGCGCTCGCGATCGGCGAGAGATTGGCCGGTCTGCCGCCCCAGGCGCTGCGCGCCAGCAAGGTCGCGATGAACATGCACCTTTCCCGGGCCGCGCTCGGTGTGCTGGAGTATGCGCTGGCCGAGGAATACACGTCGTTCACGACCCCGGAGTTCAAGGAGCGGGTGGCCGCGTTCCGGGCGCGCTCAAAGAAGTAGATGATCCGTTGGCCGCTGCGGCGCAACGGTGTTCGTGCGGCACCACCCGTCACGGCCCCGTCGGAGAAACATTAGGCGGGGTTGCGGCCACCGATCGTGTCGAGGCGAGCGAGGATGTCGAAGGCCTCCCCGAAGGATCGCGCGAGGTCGTCGGCACGGCCGGAGGACCATTGGTCCAATGCCGCGATGAGTGCGTTGCGCACGGCCCCCGCGACGATGATCGGCCGAAGGTCCGTCGCCGGATCGACGCCGAGCCGCGCGGCGGTGGTCCGCACGAACCGCTCCGTGAGCTCAGCATCGCCGTTGATCGTGTCGACGAGATCGGGGCTGTCACGGATGAGCACCTTGAGCTGCTCGATCAGGGCGAGATCGACCTCGTCGCCACCAAGGACACCGATGGCGGCCGCTCGCCAGGAGGCGAGGAGGTCCTCGTTTGCGGGGCGCTGGTCCACCGCGTCGCACAGGACGACGAGGCTGCGGCGCGGGATGGCGAGTAGCACGTCGCGTTTCGCGGCGAAGTACCGGAAGAACGTCCGCGCGGAGATGTTGCATGCCCGCGCGATGTCGTCGGTCGTGACGTTGTCGTAGCCCCGTTCCGCGAACAACTGGAGCGCGACTTGCTCGATCTCGCCCGCGACGAGGCGACGGCGACGATCCCAAACCCCTTCCTGGACGAGCGTGGCCGGAGCGGCGGGTTTAGGCAGCACGGCACGACTCTAGACAAAAGATGGCAGAGGGTGCAAAGGTTGGCAGGCACCCGCAACTTCGGAGTTCGTAGGACCGAATTGGCTGCGACCCGACTGTAGGGAGGCATCGATGACCGAGACTGGTCAGCGTTCGGAGGTCGGGAACGGCGCGATCGACGTTGCCGGATACGTGTCGACGGACGGGTTCTTCGGTACGGCGTACGTGGACGTCGACGAAGATCGATCGGAGCCGATCGGGCACCGCTACGTCCACGGTGGGTTCGCGGACACCGCTACTCGCTGGGCTTTCTGGTTCCCGACTGACGGGCAGTATCGCGGACGGATCCTCCAGCCGCTCGAGGGCGCTCACGGCGGTCACGAGAACGCCTTCGGCAACGACCTCGTGGCTGACTTCCTTGGCGGCCTGCGGATGTGCGCCCGCCTCGGCGGCTGCATGGTGGAGTCCAACCAGGGCCACATCGGTGACGACCTCGACCCCCGAGGGGGCGACGACCCGACGCTTTACGGGCACCGTGCCAGCGCGGAGACGGCCCGACTGGCCAAATTCGTCGCCGCGCAGGTTTATGGCGAGGCGCCTCACCACGCGTATGTCTGGGGAGGTTCGGGCGGCGGACGTCGGTCGCCGCTGTGCCTCGAGAACGCAGCCGACGTGTGGGACGGGGCGCTGCCGTTCGCCGGCGGCGGGCCGATCGTGGAGCACGGCAACACGGAGAAGATCGAGGGCGCCCAGGTGATGTCGTTCGCCACGATGTTCAACTGCCAGCGCCTGCTCGGCGACAAGACGGACGAGATCGCCGCCGCCATGGCTCCCGGCGGGCATGGCGACCCCTTCGTTGGGTTGACCACCCACCAGCGCGAGGAGCTGGCCAGCCTGTACCGGCAGGGCTTCCCGCGCGGCGACGAGTACATGATCGGCAAACCCCTCGGCCAGATGTGGCTCTGGACCTCAATGGCCACGTCGCTGCTCGAGCAGGACCCCAGCTACTTCGACGATTTCTGGACCAAGCCCGGCTACATCGGCTTTGACCAGCCAGGCCTCGTCGAGCGCGACATCCTGAACACACGAGCCACCGTGACCAAGGTGCTCACGGGCGCCGACGTACTCGGGGATCCGCGCTTCCTCGAGCCCCGGCACCAGAACTTCCGGCTGCTGATCATGGTGTTCTCCAGCCTCGGAGCAGACCCCTCGCTACCCATGCTGGTCGAGCTCGAAGGCCTCGGGCAGACGGGCTACCGGCTCGGCGCGAGCGTCACCATGCTCACGGGCGCGGCGGCCGGGCGGCGGCTCTACTGCGGGGCCCACGCCGACGACGTCCTTTACTGCGACGGTGCGGGCGAGGCCAACCTGCTCAGGTTCAGCGAAGTGCAACCCGGTGACGAGCTGCAGGTCGACAACCGTGACTTCCTGGCTTTCCATTACTTCGCCCGGCACCACCTGATGAGGGATTCTCAGTTCGACTCGCTGCGCGTCGACGATCGCCCCGTGTTTCCGCAGCACCCCGTGCCGCGGCAGTCGGCCCTCATGGGCGTCGGCTACTCCGGGCTCTACCGCGGCAAGCTCATCTGGGTCCACCACACCAAGGATTCGTCGCTGTGGCCCTCGCAGGGACTCATTTACCGCGAGGCCGTCTTGCGGGCGCAGGGGCAGGAGGGCGCCAAGGAGCGTTTCCGGCTCCGGTGGATCGAGAACGCCGAACACACCCCCTCGATGATGGTGCCCTCGCTGCCCAACCGGGCCAGCAACACCTGGCTCATCGACTATCTGCCGTACATCGAGCAGTCGCTGGCCGACCTGATCGCCTGGGTGGAGGAAGGCGTCGAGCCCGTCGATACCGCCTTCGACTACGTCGAGAACAAGGTGATCCTGTCCCCGGACGCTGCGCAGCGTCGCGGCATCCAAGCGGTCATCGCGGTGACCGTCAACGGCCGCGACCGCGCCGAAGCGGCGGTGGGCGAAGCGGTGGAACTGGAGCTCCGGGCGACGGTGCCTCCGGGCGCCGGCACGATCATCTCCGCCGACTGGGACTTCGACGGTACCGGCTCCTTCCCGTTCAGCCACGAAGGCATCGACGGATCGGCAGCCTCGGTAACACTTTTCACCAAGCACGCGTTCGATCGGCCGGGCGAGTACTTCGTGACCGGCCGGGTCCACTCGCACCGGGATGGCGACCCCGCCGCGAGCTCGTGCCGGATCGCCAATGTCGCGCAGGTCCGAGTGGTCGTTTCGTGAGAGCGATCGACCTCAGCGGTAGGCGGTCATTCGCGCGGTGATCGCCACCTTGCCGTCATCGCCGATGGCCCGTGCATCGCCCACGCCGGTGTTGCGACCTAGCCGCATTGGTGTGCCCTCATAGCGGGATTCGGTGCCGGCGAGAAACGGTCGTAGGAAGTTCACTCGCAGCGAGCCGGTCTGCAGCAGACCGTCGGAAGGGTCCCGGTTCACGGCCGCCGATGCCGCGATCTCCAGGCCGGCGGCGGCCACGCCCCCGTGCACGATGTCGATGTCGTTGTTCAGGTTGCGGTCGACACGCTGCGCCAGCACCGTCGCCGGACCATCCTGTGTAACGTGCACAGCCATCAGGTCGGCGAACGCGGTCTCGCCCGACCTGCGCAGGGTCTCCGACCGTTGCTGGGAGACGACGTCGCCGGCGTGGATGAAGAACGACCGCACTATGCCGGTGCCGATCACCACGCCCCGATACGTCAGTGTGCAGATTCCCAGCGATGTGGCACCCAGCGGACCGGGTGAGTGCGCGCTGGCCAGCACCGGGCCGTCGAGTTCGCCGACGTCGGGGCTGAGGTCCATCGACAGCTCGCTTGAGACCGTCCACTGGCCAGGTCGCCGGCGGTAGTGGTTGACGATCCCGGCGGCCGCGTCGACGAGGATCGCCAAGGGGGCCACAGTAGGAGCGCCGGTGGACGGATTCCGGAATCGGTGCATCGGCATCGACAGCACAGCTGCGGCCTTGGGCGGGTCTGATTCGACGTATTCGATACCGAACCGGACCTGTATCGAGTCGGGTGTCTCGAGATCGTGCTGGTTTACCTGTTCGTCGGCCCCGGTCATTCGAGAAGGTCTACGACAGTAGACAATTCGGCGCCGGTCAGAACGAACTCCTCTGCCTTCTGCAGGTGGCGCTTCCAGAGCTCGCCGGCCTTCTCGGCGTCGCCGTCCTTGATCATGTCCAGCACCATCCGGTGGGTCTTCGCTGAGCGGCGGACCGCCTGCTCGGCGCGCGTGCCCTTGGTGGGCTGGAGCGACCGGTTGGCCTTCTCGATGATGTGATGCAGCATGTCGCTGACGATTTGCAGCGTGCTGTTGCCGGACAACCGCGCGATCGCAGCGTGGAAGTCGGTGAGCTGATCGACGGCTTCGCTGCCGGGATTCAGCTGCGATTCGCGCTCGACGATCTGATCGAGTTCGGCGATCACCTTGGGATTGCGGTCCTTGGCCAACTGCTCGACCATCGGGACCTCCAGGGTCACCCGCGCGTCGTAGACGTCCTTGACCGTGACGCCCTCGTACTCCAAGATCAGGCCGGCGTAGCGGGCCAGCGTTTCACGACGTGGGCGGGTGACGCGCGCACCGCCGCGTACCCCACGTTGCACTTGAATTAGAGACTCCGATTCGAGCACGCGGAACGCCTCGCGCAGCGTCGGCCGGGACACCCCGAATCGTTCCATCAGCTCAGACTCGGGTGGCAGCATGGTGCCCTCGGTGATCTCGCCGCGGATGAACATCCGCCGCAGCACCGTGGCCACCCGATCGGCCATCTTCGGTTCCCGAAGACTGGTGACCTCCATTGCAACCTCCACCGTTAAGCGAATATGCGAATTAACTAATCATTTAGCAGGTTATCCGAATACGTGGTTTGAGCCGGGAATTGGCGACTGTCAGTAATCAACGTCACCCCTAGTACCCCATTGCCCGTCCCATGAGGTCCTTCATGATCTCGGTGGTGCCGGCGTAGAGCCGTTGCACACGCGAATCACGCCAGAGCCTCGCCACTTCGTACTCGTTGATGTAGCCATAGCCGCCGTACATCTGCAGGCAGCGGTCGATGATCTCCCACTGGACCTCAGAGGTCCACCACTTCAAGCCGGCGGCGTCCTGGTCGGACAATGTGCCGTCGTTGACCGATAGCACGCACTGATCGAGATAAGTCTGGGCGGCGTCGAGTTTGGTCTGCATCTCGGCGAGGAAATGTCTGTTGACCTGGAATTTGCCGATCGGCTGACCGAAAGCGGTGCGCTCCAACGCATATGCCTTGGTGAGGTCCAGAGCGCGACGAGCGGCCGGGAGCGCGTAACAGGCCACGCCGACCCGCTCGCTGGGCAGGTTGGAGACCAGATGGTAGAAGCCGCGGTTGAGCTCGCCGACGAGGTTCTCCTTGGGCACCTTGACGTCCTCGAAGAACAGTTCGGCGGTGTCGGCGGAGAACTGGCCGATCTTGTCGAGCTTGCGGCCGCGGGTGAAACCCTCCATGCCGTCTTCGATAATCAAGAGGCTGATGCCCTTGTGGCGCGCTTCAGTATCGGTTTTGACGGCGGTCAGCACCAGCTTGGACAGCAAGCCGTTGCTGATGAAGGTCTTCTGGCCGTTGACCACCCAGTGGTCGCCTGCGTCACGGGCAGTCGTCTTGATACCCGCCAGGTCGGACCCGGCCGCGGGTTCGGACATCGCGATGGAGCCGATGTATTCGCCGGACACGAACTTGGGCAGCCAGCGGGCCTTCTGTTCGTCGGTGGTGAGGTGGTTGAGGTAAGGCACCAGGATGTCGTTCTGGACGCCAAGGCCGATGCCCACCGACCCGGTCGCAAACATCTCCTCGGAGATGATCTGGTTGAACCGGAAATCCTTGACGCCAAGGCCGCCGTACTTCTCGTCGAACTCCCAGCCGATCAGACCGGCCGCCCCCGCGGCCAGCCATGCCTCGCGGCTGACCTTGCCGTCGCGTTCCCACTTCTCGACGTTCGGCACGCATTCCCGCTCGAAGAATTCGCGCGCGCTGGCCCGAAAGTCGTCGTGGATCTCATCGAAGATGTTGCGGCGCATACACTTTCCTCTAATTGGTCGAGGACACGATGGAGGGCAAGGTCCCTTCGGGGGAGTCGTCGGCAAAGAGGCAGTCGGCAAGCAGTGCCTCGAGTTGCTGGTAGGAGCCGAAGAGGGAGTCGATCTGGAAACCACGGCTCACATACCGGTGCAGCTCGTGTTCGATGGTCAGCCCGATCGCACCGCATACCTGCAGAGTCGCGTCGGACACTGCCCGATGGGCTCGCCCGGCGGCGGCCTTCGCGGTCAACGCGGAGAGTTCCCCGCCGTATTGCCATGTTTCGCCGAGCAATGCGCGCGCACCTTCCAGACCCGCTGATGCGTCGGCGAGTAGATGACGCGGCGATTGGAACGATCCGATGGGTGCACCAAACTGGATGCGGACGCTCACGTGTTCAACGGCGATACGAAGCGCTTCGTCCGCCAGCGCGACCAGTTCGGTGGCCAAAGCGCGGTGCGCCGCGGCGATCGCATGACTCCATTCAGCCGAGGCGTCGACCAGCTCGCTGGTCATCGGCCCGGTGACCTGCGTCCAATATGCCGACGGGTCGAAGGTGTCGAGCCTCTCGGCGTCAAGACCGTCGGCGTCGATAATCCCGATTGACACCGTGCCCTTCGGGCTCGACACCGGGACAACCAGTCGTCCATTGCTCGGCATCGGCCCGAGCAGGATTCCGCGGACCCGCTCGGCATCAGCGCTCGGACGGTAGCCGTCAGCAATCGCCGGCAGCACGATGCCGTCGACCGCGCCGTCTTGCACCGGGGCCAACTCGGCCAGCAAGACCCTGTTCAGTGAGTCGGAGTTGAGCAGCGACCGGCCCTGGGCCCGAAACAGCAACTCGCAAGCCTGAATCGGGTATTCAATCTCGATGTCTGACCACCCCAGTTCGGCCAGTGGCGGTCCGACCGAAAGGTGTTCGTCGGTCCCCTTGGCGGCCAGTTCGTCGAACAGCCGGAAGACGGCTTCCTCAACCATCGGCCATGATTCGTCGACTGTGGGAGCGCCCATCACCGCTTCTCCTTCGGCAGCCCGAGCAGGTGATCGGCGATGATGCCGCGTTGCACCTCGGCGGTGCCGCCCATGATGGTCGCGGCGCGGGTGTACCACCATTTCGCGCGTACGGCATCGAGCTCCTTGCCGCCCTCGGCGCCCACCCCGGCGATCATCCACTCCCGCCGTACGTCGAGAGTGAGGTCGTTGATCTCCTTTTCGGCCTTGGCGAACAGAAGTTTGTCGATGCTGCTGTTCGGACCGACCATCCGACCCTCGGCCAGCGCGCGCACTGTGGTTGCCGCACGGGCCTGCGCGGCGACCACCGCCACATACAGCTGTGCGAAGCGTTCGCGGTGGGCAGATGACGCACCGTGGACGGCCATCACGGCCCGCAGCCGGCTCAGCTCAGTCAGTGCGGTGGTCAGCACGGCGTAGCCGTACATGCCGCGCTCGTATTGCATCAGATGCATGACCACGCCCCAGCCGGCGTCGACGTCGCCGATCAGCCGCTCACGCGGCACCCGGACATCGTCGAAGAACACCTCGGCCAATTCGCGGCGACCGCTGGCCAACGTAATAGGTCGCACCGTGACCCCGGGAGCATCGGAATCGACCAACAGGGTGCTCAGCCCACGATGACGGCTCTCCGGTGTGCCGGTGCGCACCAGCACCAAGAATCGGGTAGCGGTCGGGCCCTGACTGGTCCAGATCTTCTGCCCGTTGAGGACGAAGCCGCCTGCGCCGTCGTCCGTAGCCCGGCATCGCAGCCCGGCCAGGTCGCTGCCGGATTCGGGTTCGGAAAAGCCCTGACCCCACCACTCCGCGCCACGCAAATAGTTCGGCAGATACGCGGCGGCCAGCTCTGGTGCGTACTTGAGCAGGGCAGGTCCGAGCACTTCAAGGGTCCAGTGCTGTTCCGGAACCGGCAGCATCGCCGCAGCCAACTCTTCGAAGTACACCGCGCGGTGGATCTCGGTGCCTCCGAATCCGCCCGCCGTCTCCGGCCAGCCGTACCGATTCCAGCCGGCCTCGTAGACGCGAGCGAGGACCGTGGCGTGGTAGGCGAGTTCGTCTTCGGCTGTATCGAACGCCGTCGTGCGCCATGCGTCGGCCCAGTCCAACTCGCTGAGCCAATTGCGGAAATCCTGACGGTAGGCTGCGACGTCGGACAGGTACTCAGGGTGGCGAACACTAGCCACGGTGCTGTCGACAGGGGCGGACAACTGACCCCCTTCATAGGTGCCCGGACTCGGGCGCAAGCCAGAATCCGCTAAACAGTTAGCTATAAAAGGTTACAATAACCCACGCCGCTACTTCAGTGAGAGGGATCGCCAATGACGGCTTCACCCGTCGCCGCTGCCACCGTCAACTTCAACCCCGAGACCCGGCTGTTCATCGACGGCCGGCTGCGTGACTCATCGACCGGAAAGACCGTCGAAAACGTCAACCCGGCCAATGAAGAAGTGCTGGGATTCGCCGCCGACGCCAGTGCCGAGGACATGGCGGAGGCCATCGCCGCCGCCCGCCGTGCGTTCGACACCACCGACTGGTCGACCAACCACGAGTTCCGGCAACACTGCCTGATGCAGTTGCACGACGCGTTGCAGCAGGAAAAAGAAGACATTCGCGCCGAGCTGATCGCCGAAGTCGGCGCGACGGTCGGGATGACCTACATCGCGCAGCTGGAATGGCCGCTGGCCGATGCGATCCGGTGGCCGGCGCAATACATCTCGAAGTTCGCCTGGGAGCGGATGCTCGACCAGGACGCCAAGATGGGCGTGCCGTACAACCGCGTCGTGGTCAAGGAGCCGATGGGCGTCGTCGGCGCCATCACGCCATGGAACTTCCCGTTCGAGATCATCAGCAACAAGGTGGGTCAGATCCTGGCCACCGGGAACACGATGGTGCTCAAGCCCGCCGTCGAGACGCCGTGGAGCGCGCTGCGGTGGGGCCGGATCATCGCCGAGAAGACCGACATTCCGGCTGGTGTCGTCAACATCGTCCCGGCGTCGGACAACGACATCGCGCAGGTGCTCGCCACCGACCCGCGGATCGACATGGTGTCTTTCACCGGATCAACCGCGGTCGGCAAGCTCATCCAGCGGCTGTCCGGGGACACCATGAAGCGCAACATGCTCGAGCTCGGCGGCAAGTCGGCGTATCTGATACTCGACGACGCCGACATGAGCATGGCACTGCCCGGCTGTATCGGGGCACTGATGCATTCCGGGCAGGGCTGTGCGCTGGCCACCCGGATGCTGGTGCCGCGCTCGCATTACGACCAGGCCGTCGAGGTCGCCTCGGCGACATTCAGCTCCCTTACCGTCGGTGACCCCGCGGATCCGAATACCTTCTGCGGGCCGTTGGTGTCGGCCAAGCAACAGGCCCGGGTGCTCAAATACATCGAGACCGCCAAGGCCGAAGGCGGCCGGATCACTGCCGGCGGCGGCGTGCCCGACGGTCTGGACCGGGGATACTTCGTGGCACCGACCGTCGTTGCCGATGTCGCACCGGACCACACGATCTTCCAGGAGGAGGTCTTCGGGCCGGTGCTGTCCATCACTCCGTACGACGGCGGTGACGACGGCGCCGTCGAGATGGCGAACAACTCCAACTACGGGCTGGCCGGCGGAATCCACGGCTCCAACGAGCGGGCGATGGCGGTCGCCCGCCGTATCCGCACGGGCTCGCTGATGATCAACACCGGCATGTACTACGGCGCCGACGCCCCGTTCGGTGGATACAAGATGAGCGGCATCGGCAGGCAGAACGGCATCGAGGGCTTCGAGCAGCACCTGCAGACCAAGACGATCGGCTACCCCCTATGAGCGATATCCTCAGCGGAATCCGTGTCGTTGAGTTGGCCGCCTGGACGTTCGTTCCCGCCGCCGGCGCGGTGCTGGCCGACTGGGGCGCGGACGTCATCAAGGTCGAACACCCGGAAACCGGTGATCCGCAGCGTGGCCTGATCAGCTCCGGGATCGTCACCGGCGCAGGGGGAGTCAACCACTTCGTCGAGCAGCCCAACCGCGGCAAGCGCAGCATCGGCCTAGACACCTCCACTCCGGCGGGTTTGGAGCTGCTGATGAAGCTGATCGAAACCGCCGACGTCTTCGTCACGAACCTGCTGCCGGACTCGCGTCAACGGATGGGGATCGACGTCGAGCAGGTGCGTGCGCGCAACCCCAAGATCATCTATGCCCGCGGCCACGGCTACGGCACCCGTGGCGACCTCGCCTCGCAGGGCGGCTTCGATCTGGCTGCCTATTGGGCGCGCGGCGGTATCGGCGATGCCTATTCGGCGGGTGACGGGTCGTACCCGCCGATTCAGCGCCCGGCATTCGGTGACTCCTACGGCGGGTTGGCGATCGCGGGAGGTATCGCGGCGGCCCTGGTGAAACGCGAGCGCACCGGCGAACCGTCGGTGGTGGACGTCTCGCTGCTCAACGCCGCGATCTGGCAGTTGGGTCCGGATATCGTCGGTGCCGGCGTCACCGGTCAGGACATCCCTAAGTTCAAACTGGACGAGATGCCCAACCCGGTGGCCAGCATCTACAAGACGCGCGACAACCGATTCATCGCGTTCGTGCTACTGCAGGCCGACCGATTCTGGGCGGACTTCTGCACCCGGCTGGGCCGCGCCGACCTGATCGAGGACGAGCGGTTCGCCAGCGCGGTGGCGCGGTTCGGCAACCGCAAAGAATGCATCGGCGAGTTGCGCAACGCCTTTGAGTCTCAGGATCTCTCACACTGGGAGAAGGCATTCGCCGGTTTCGACGGCGTGTGGGACGTGATGCATACCGCTCACGAGGTGCACAGTGATCCACAGGCGATCGCCAACGGGTATCTGCCCAAGGTTTCCGATGCGAACGACAACAAGTTCGCACTGGCGGCCAGTCCCGTGCAGTTCGACGAGACTCCCTTAGACCTGACATGTGCGCCCGGCCACGGCGAGCACACCGACGCGCTGCTTGCCGAACTCGGCTTCAGCGAGGAGGAGATCATCGACTTCAAAATCAATTCGGTTGTGCTGTAGTGGGTTCCGACGAACTTGCGCGGCGATTCCTGCACGTCAACCTCAACTGTGAATCGCTGGACACCACCGAGAGGCTCTACGTCGGGCAGCTCGGACTCTCGGCGCGCATGCGCACCGATCCCAAAGTTCCGACCAACGGCAGCATCCTGGGCATCGACGGCGACGAAACATTCTGTGAGACATCGTTTCTCTACGACTCCCGAGGCGGCCGCGCGGGATGTGCCTTGGAGGCCATCGAGTTTCACAAGCCGGCGCTAAAAGCCGACCGGAACAGCGACCCGACTCGTCCCGGCATCCGGTCGACGCTGCTGACGGTGGCCGATCTCGACGCTACCGTCACGGCGCTGCGCGACGTTGGCATCACCTTGAGTGGGCCGGTCGACGGGCTGATCTCCGGCTCCAAATCGGTTCTCGCGCTCGACTCGGACGGCGCGGTCATCGAGCTCGCCGAAGCCCCGAGCGACAAGCCGGGGGCGGTGTTCGCCGGAATCCGTATCGCTTCGATCGACGCAGCCGCGACGGGCGAGTTCCTCACTGCCATCGGTTTCGACGAGGTGGAGGTCGCGGCGCAGGTTGAGGTCGTCGGCGACCAGCTCACGCCCGGTGGATCGCCCAATCCCGTCAAATGCACGGTGTCGCGGTACGCCCTTGCTGAGGACGCGCATCAGTTCAGCCTTACCGTTGTGGAGCATCCCGACACCCGCAAGGCGGATCCGGTGCCGTGGGGCGGGAATCATCAAGGGCTGTACCGGTGCGCGCTGCGGGTGGAGAACACCGAGGCGGCGATGTCGTTGGTCCCGGATTCGGTTGAGGTGATGGGTGATCCGGTGTGGTGCCCGCTGCCGGGAACGAAGATTGACGGGCTGTACATCTCTTTCCTGCGTTCGCCCGACGGGGTGGTCTTCGAATTCGTCGAGCGGCCGCTGAAGTACTTCACTCCGGCAAAGGGTTGAGCGTTGGATCTGGGAGTACGCGGCAAGGGTTATGTCGTCGTCGGTGGAACTGCGGGCATGGGGCTGGCGGCAGCGCGGGCGCTGGCCCGCGAGGGTGCGTCGGTCGTGATGGTCGGGCGTGACGCCGAGCGGGGCAAGAACGCCGCGGAAGAACTCGTCGCCGCTGGCGCGGCCGCAGCGCACGGCCTGGCCTCCGACGTGAGTCAGCCCGGAGCAGCATTGGCCGCCGTCGACGAAGCGGTCGGGATACTCGGCCGACTCGACGGCATCGCCATCACCATGGGCACCGCCGGGATGATGCCGATCGAATCCGACGACGACGCCTGGGACACCGCATTTCACGACGTCTTGCTGGCGACCACCCGCAGCGTGCAAGCGGCGTTGCCGCACCTCGCGGTCAACGGGGGTGCGATTGTGACTACCGCCGCGTACTCGGCCCGCTCGCCGCACGAGCCGCGCCTGCCGTATGCGAGCCTCAAGGCGGCGGTTGCCACGTTCACTCGCGGCATCGCGCGCACCCACGGCAAATCGGGCATCCGTGCCAACAGCGTTGCTCCCGGCGCGGTGGAAACCGATGCACTGCATGCCATCCGCGGGTATGTCGCCGAATGCAAGGGCTATCCCTACGACGAGGCACTCGAGCGGGCGCTGGTGGAGGACTTCGGGTTCGACGCCGCGCTCGGTCGCCCCGGCCAGCCGGATGAGATCGGCGCACTGATCGCTTTCCTACTGTCCGACATCTGTGCGTTCGTCACCGGGCAGACCATCTATGCCGATGGCGGGGCGCCCTAGTCAGGACGTCGGCAGCGGTCCGGCCAGCCCGCGGGGTGAGGTGCCGTAGAGCCAGCTGACAGCCTGCCCGATCTCCGAAAACGTCAGGGCGGCACCGTCTTTAGCGTGGTAGGCGCCCGGCGCTTCGGTAAAGCCCTCGATGCGGGTGAGCTTGTCGCCGTTGATACGGAGGATCTGCCCGGTGAGCCAGGAAGACTCCGCAGACTGCAGGCAGGCCACCACGGCGGAACTGCGGGCGGGATCCAACGCGGGATCGTCGGCCCGGCCGCTGAACACGTCGGCGGTCATTCGCGACATCGCGAGCGGTGAGATCGCATTGACCGCAACACCGTAACGCTTCGCCTCCATCGCTGTGACGACGGTCAGGTTCGCGATCGCGGCCTTGGCCGCACCGTAGGCGCTCTGCCCGACGTTGCCCCACAGGCCCGCGCCGGACACCGTGTTGACGATATGCGCGTCAATCGGGTTGCCTGCCTTGAACTGAGCGCGCCAATATTCGCAGGCATTCCGGGTGACGGCGAAGGTGCCCTTGAGGTGCACGGCGATGACGGCGTCCCAATCGGCCTCGCTCGCGGCGGCCACCATCGAATCACGCAGGATGCCTGCGTTGTTCACCACACCGGTCAGTGAGCCGAACGTGTCGACGGCGGTCGCGATCATGTCGGCGACGTCGTCCCATGCCGACACCGAACCGGTGTGTGCGACAGCCTTGCCGCCAGCCGCCTCGATTTCGGCGACGACGTCGGCCGCCGGGCCGTCCCCGTCGCCGCTGGAGCCATCCCGGCCGACGCCTGGATCGTTCACCACGACGGCCGCGCCCTGCTTGGCCAACTCGAGGCAGTGGCCACGGCCGATACCTCGTCCGCCGCCCGTGACCAGGACGACCTTGCCGGTCAGGGGACCTTCAGGCATCGCGCGTTATCTCCTTCATTGTGTGAACAATTCGGCGATGAGCGTGCGGCGCTGTGACCAGTCCGCTGCGCGCAGGTCGACGTGTCCGGACTCGGTGACGATCAGGTCGACGTCGTGGGCGGGGGTGGAGGCTGGCCGGCTGAGCTGCTCGACGAGCGGTGAGCGCCCCTTCACCCGGGTCGGAACGGCGATGATCGACAGTCCACCGCTGCTCATCCGGGCCGCGGCGCAATAGTCAGGGTGCCCGCCGATCCCACCGACCACTTTGTCGCGCACACCTTCGACGTTGACCTGCCCGTACTGATCGATCTCGATGGCTGTGTTCACCGCCACCAGCGGCAGCCCGCGTGACAGCCGGGTCAGGTCATGGGTGTAGTCGAGCCCGCGCAGGATCGGGCGCCCGTCGGCCCAGTCGTAGAGCGACTGACTACCCAGTAGATACGTCGCCGACGGTGTCCCCGCCAGCAGGCCGCGCCGGTCGAGGTCGACGACGGCATCGGTAAGCAGCCCGGTGTCGACGTGCAACGGCACCTGCGCCCGTCGCAGCAGTGCGGTGCCGAGTTGACCTGGGCCAGTTTGGATCCGGGCGCCATCCGGAATCAACTGCAGGACCGCGTCGGCGAGCGCGTCGTGAATCGGCTCGGGTTCGCGCTCCGGTACTCGCGCCGGCCCGCTGTCGACTGTGCCGAGCACTTCGACGCCCGACGTGTCGAGTGCAGGCTCGGCGTCCGCCGCAGGTGCCAACGTGTCGACGACCGCGAGAGTCTTTGTGCCGCTGTCGATTACGCCACGCTGCCAGGACACCTCGGTGCCGAACTGCAGCACGTCATCGCGACGTACCAGCCGGGTGAGCAGCACGTCGGGCCGCATTACATCAGCGAGCAGCGCGGGAATCGCCGCCAGCCGCGTCGGCAGGAACCGCGCCTTCGGGCTGCGCAGTATCTCCCGCACGCCCCACCCGGGCATCAGCGCAACCACTTCGGAGAATGCGTCGGCATCGAGGCCGTCGATCGGGGCGGGCAGCCAGCCCAGCACCAGCCGCATCGAGCCGACCTCGGCGGACGCGGCGCTCAGTGTCGCGCCGATCGACGCGCCGTCGTCGAGGCAGCGCAGTGCGCCCACTCCGTCGCCGAGGGCGACCGTCATCCCTGGGCGCAGCACGTCGCGCAGCGCGGCGGTGAAGTCGGCCGCGGTCAAACTTGCTGTCATTTCGGTTCTTTGGGAAGCCCGAGCACCCGCTCGCCGAGGATGTTGCGCTGGATTTCGCTGGTGCCGCCGAGAATCGTCTGCGCCCGCCCGACCAGCATGTGGTGCACCAGGTCGTCGTCCCCCGGGTCGGTGCACGCGTCGGTACCCAGCACATCGGTCGCCATATCGCCCAGGTCCTGATCGGTCTCCGAGGTCATCAGCTTGAGCACCGAGAAGGCCGGAGACGTCAGGTCGCCCGAGTCGATGGCGCGCTGCCAGGTGTAGCGCAGCAGCCACATCCTGGCCCACAACCGGGTCATCGACCGCGACAGCACCGGGTCGAGCAGGTCGTGGTCACGAGCAGCATCCACCATGCGTTCGTGCAGGCGGAACATCGATACCGCCTGCGAACCCAACGTCAGACGCTCACGGCCGAGCGTCACCATCGCCACTGTCCAGCCCTGACCAACCTCACCGATCAGCGCGTCGTCGTCGAGTTCGGCGCCGTCGAAGAAGACTTCGTTGAACTTGCTCTCACCGTCCATCTGCATCAGCGGGCGCACCGTGACACCTGGGGTGTCCATCGCGACCACGAACATCGACAAGCCTCGGTGCTTGTCCGGGCCGGTGCGGGCCAGCAGCAGCCCGTAGTCGGCCGATGCGGCAGCCGAACTCCACACCTTTTGGCCGTCGATTCGCCAGCCCGTCGCGGTGCGCTCGGCCCGAGTGCGCACGCCGGCCAGATCCGACCCCGCGCCCGGTTCGGAGAACAACTGAGTCCAGACGGCCTCGCCGAGTCGGATCGCTTCCAGGTGACGATCCTTCTGATCCGGCGTGCCGAACTTGATCAGCACCGGACCGACCAGGTCGGCGCCGGTGATGTTCAGCTGACGGGGCACGCCTGCCCGCGCGCACTCCTCGGCGAAGATGGCCTGGTACGCCACTGACGCTGCGGCGCCGCCGAACTCGCGCGGCCAGTGCAGGCAGGTGTAGCCGTGGTCAGCGAGGTAGCGGTGCCACGTCCGCCCCGGTTCGACGTCATCCGTCGTGGGCGTCGGCCCGTAGTTCCGCAGGCCGACCGGTTTGGGGGCACTGCCGAGGAACGCGCGGATCTCCGCACGCAGTGCGTCGATATCCTCGGCGAGGTCAGGTGAAGCCGACACTGGCGCTCCTAGGTGTAGGACGGGTCGGAATCACTTCCCGTCGAGATAGTCGTTGTATTCATCGCGGACAGACTCCATCGCATTGAGTCGACGGGCCAGCAGCGTGACTTCCGCCTCGATGTGTGCGGGGTCCCCCCCGCGGGCCTGCACCTCCGCCAGTCGGGCCTGGGTGCGGCCGATCTCCTCGACGAGGCGTTCGCGGGCCTCGTCTTTGGTGAGGAGGTCTTGGTCGGTCCAGTCTGACCGGGGAAGCTGCTCGATGCGCTCCACGCCTGTTCGATCCTTCGCTTCGTCGCCGGTCACGCCGCCCGCGGAAAGTTGTAGAACTCACGGGCATTCAGTTCCACGATGCGGTGCACCTCGTCGTCGGGTACCTTCTCCAGCGCCTGTGCCGCGCGCTCGCGACTCTGTGGCCAGAACGAATCCGAGTGCGGGTAGTCGCACTCCCAGGTGATCTTGTCGACGCCGATCATGTGTCGCATCTCCACGCCGAAGTCATCCTCGATGAAGCAGCCGTGAATGTGCTTCTTGAACAGGTAGCTCGGCGGGTGATCCTGGTTGATGTTGTTGTAGAAGCGGTGCTTACGCCACACGCTGTCGGCGCGCTCCAAGATGTAGGGGATCCAACCGATGCCGCCCTCGGACAGGCCGATCTTCAACTTCGGGTGCCGGTAGAGAGTGTTGGAGAACAGCCAGTCCGTCATCGAGGTCATCGACATGGTCCCCATCAGCGTGACGAACACCGCGAAAGGGGCATCCGGAGCAATCGGCGGCGGGAAGCCACCAGAACCGAAGTGCTGAGCCAGCACCAGGCCGGTGTCCTCCATCGCCGACAGCAGCGGGTCCCAGTGATCGGAATGGACCGAGGGCAGGCCGAGCCGGTCGGGCAGGTCGGGGAAGGTCACGCATTTCGCGCCCTTAGCGGCGACACGGTGGATCTCCTTGACGCTGGCCTCGACGTCCCAGAACGGCAGCATCGCGACGGGGACGAATCGGTCGGGCGCGGTGGCGGCCCACTCGTCGAGGTGAAAGTCGTTCCAGGCCGCCGAGCACAACTTGGCGAGTTCCTTGTCCTCGCCCTCGGCGAACACCGCGCCGGCAAAACGGGGGAACGACGGGAAGCACGTCATCGCCTGCACGCCGTCGATGTCCATGTCGGCCACCCGCGCCTTGGGGTCGTAGCAACCGGGGATCATGTCGTCGTAGCGCACCGGTTCGATGCCGTACTCCTCGGGCCTCTTGCCCGCGACCGCGTTGAGCCCGATGTAGGGGTAGATCCGGCCCTCGTATTCCCAGACCTGACACATCGCCTTGGTATCGGGGCGCTCCCACTCGATGATCTTCGGACCCGCCTCCAGGTACTTGGTGGGCAACCGATCACTCCAGACCTTCGGATGTTCGATCAGGTGATCGTCAACGGAGATCAATTCCATCCAGGGCTGCAGCGGCACGGGTGGCTCCTCAAGGATGTGTGCGCAATGGGGTCGAAACATAAAAACATTTAGTTATTTCCAGGTGAGTCTAGTCGCCCGCGTGGAAGACGAGCAAGGAAACTCCGGCCGGCCCTGTCGCTCCCGCCTACAGCAGCTTGGCCAGCGCCGAGAGCCGGTCCCAGTGCTGGCCCGGACCGCCGAAGATCACCTCGTCCGTCCGGGCGCGCCGGAAGTACAGGTGCGCGGAATCCTCCCAGGTGAAGCCGATGCCGCCGTGAATCTGTACGTTCGCCTTCGCTGCGTTGTTCAGCGCCTCCGAGCACACCGCCTTGGCCATGCTGGCGCGCCAGTCCGCTTCGCCGGCGGCCGCGCCATCCGCATCGTCGAGCGCCTCCAGAGCCGCCTGCGAGGCCGACCGGGCCCACTCGAGATCGACCAGCATGTCGGCGCACTTGTGCTTGATGGCCTGGAAGCTGCCGATCCGCCGGCCGAACTGCTCGCGCGTGCGCGCGTAGTCGGTGGCGATCTCGAGCACCCGTTCGCACGCGCCGACCTGCTCGGCCGACAGCACCGCCAGCGCCAGGTCGACGTTGCGGTCGACGACGTCACCGATTGGGGCGTCGCCGGACAGCCGCAACGCCGGCGCTGAGCTCAGCGTGATGGTGGCCATCGGTCTGGTGCCGTCGAGTACACGTTCGGGCTCGGCGACGACGCCGTCGACGGCCGGGTCGAGCAGGAACACCGCCGGCTCGCCATCCTCGGCGATGGCAACCACGACGAGGTCGTCCGCGGCGCTGCCGCCCAGCACGTGGCGCACCGTGCCGTCGATGCACCAGTCGCCCCCGGTGTGGCCGGCGCTAAGCGTCACTGCGGACCGACGCCATAACCCGCCGTCGCCGGTGAGAGCAGCGGCGGCGGTGCGGCGACCTTCGATGAGCCCGGTGAGTCGCTTGTCCGCGTCGGGATCGTGCTCGGTCAGGTCGAGCAGCAGGCCGGTGGCCAGCACCGTCGAACTCAGGAACGGCACCGGGGCCAGCGCGCGGCCGAGTTCGTGGGCGACCACCCCCAGCGCGGACGCGCCGTACCCTGCGCCGCCGAGGTGCTCGGGCAGCGCGATGGCGGCCACGCCCACCTGGTGGCACAGCACGTCCCACAGCGTCGTGTCAAAGCTGGAGTGCCCGTCTTCGCCGCCGTGGCCCCCATTGCCGTAGGCGACCGTGCGCACTCGCTCCTCGGGTGCCAGTCGCTCGCAGGCAGAGCGTACGGACTGCGAGAGTTCCTGACGTTCGTCAGCGGACAACGCCGTCATCGGGCTCCTCCTGCGATCTGCCGGGCCAGCTCAGACTTGGCGACCTTGCCGAGCCCCGTCAGCGGGAACTCGTCGACCAGGACCAGCCGCTCGGGCCACTTCTGCTTCATCAGCCCGCGTTCGTCAAGGAACGTGCAGAGCTCCTCGAGGGTGACGTCACGATGGCGTGGCGAACGACGCACCACCGCGCATACCAGCTCACCGCGTAGTTCGTCGGGCTGGCCGAGCACCGCGATCTCGTCGACCAGCGGGTGGGCCAGCAGTTCGTTCTCGATCTCGTCAGGGGCTACGTTCTCGCCCTTGCGGATGATCAGATCCTTGGTGCGGCCGGTGACCACGATGCGCCCGTCCGGACGGAGGTAGCCCATGTCGCCGCTGCGGAACCATCCGTCCGCGGTTAGCGCGTTCGCCCATTGCTCGCCCTGCAGGTATCCCGGTGTCAGGTTGGCGCCGCGCAGCTCGATCTCGCCGCTCGCCGCGATCCGCACCTGCGATCCCGGGATGGGTCGGCCTGAGCTGCTGAACAGTTGCTCGTCGGTGTCGGTGGCCTCGCTGACGCAGATCATCGGTGCCTCGGTCATCCCGTAGGCGTGCACGACGGGTACGCCCAGGTGTTCTCGCACCTGCTTGTGCACCTCGGGCGGACACGGGGCACCCCCGCCGATCAGCATCCGCAGCGACGGCACCAGCGATTCGCTTGTCGGCGCGGCCAATTGGGCGGCGAGAAGCATCTGGTAGAACGCGGTGCTTGCCCCGGTCACCGTCACCTGGTGCTCGGCGAGCAGCCGAGGCAGGTCATCGGCGGAAACCTTGGGAATGAGCAATACCGGGAAGTCGCCGAACAGAGCCGTGGCGAGATAGACCATGCCCCCGATGTGTGCGATGGGGAACGCGATCGTGCCGACTTCCCGAGGATGGGAGCCCACACCGAGATGGTCGACGTAACCGCTCGCGGCGCTGAGCAGGGTGGCGTCAGTGTGGTGTACGGCTTTCGGGCGCCCGGTGGTTCCCGACGTGAAGTACACCCAGCGCGGCTCCGCTGGGGAGTGGGGTGCCGCGTCGTCGGTGCTGGTGGCCGGCGACGTCTGGAGCCGGCTGACGAGGTCGTCAGGCACCGTGATCGTCGGTAACCCGGGTGGAGCGTTGGCGGTCGTCGACTCGTCAACCAGGAGGATGTCCGCGCGCGCGACATCGACTGCCGCGCACACCTCGCGGCGCCGATAGAGGTGCAACACAGGGGCTTGCACGACCGGCATGCGGGCCAGCGCCAGCATCACCACCGCGGCGTTGACGTGCGAGGGCAGCTGCCAGGCGACCGTCATGCCGGGACGCACACCCGCGTCGGCCAACCATCCCGCGGCCTCCGCTGCCAGCCCGGCAACCTGGGGCACCGTCAGTGTCTCGCCGGCGACGTCGCGCAGCAGAGGACGATCCGGCCGGCCGGCGGCGCACTCGTCCAGCAGCCCGGCGATGGTGCCAGCCGTCACCGTGTTCTCCCGTTCTACCGGCCGTCAGCCCACGCGCGGGCCGGGCGTGAATTTGATCGGGAGCTTGCGTACCGCATAAACCTCGCCGGCGTCCTCGAATCGTTCGTAATCGCCGGCGAGTTCAAAGTCGGGCAGGCGTTCCAAGATCTGGGTGATCATGACCTGGAACATCATCTTGGCGTAGTGCGAGCCCAGGCAGCGGTGTATCCCCACGCCGAAAGCCATCTGCTTCTTGGCGTTCGCGCGGGAGAGGTCGAGTGTGTCGGGATCGTCGAACATGGCCGGGTCGCGGTTGGCCGCCGCCCACATCAGGATCGCCCGGTCGCCCTGGCACATCGGCTGACCATGGAATTCGGTGTCCCGCGAAACCGTGCGAGCCAGCCCAAGCGTCGGGGTGAACACCCGGAGCAGTTCGTCAGTGCCGTTTTTCACCAGGCTCGGGTCGGCGATCAGTTGGCGGCGCAGCTCGGGGTCTTGGCATAGCCGCAGCAGCACGTTGCCGGTGAATCCGCTGGTGGTGTCCATCCCACCCAGCATCATCAGGAAGCCGTACATGGTGATCTGGATGTCGTCGAGCGGTTGACCGTCCAAAGTGCCGCGCAATATGTCGCTGAACAGGTCGTCACCCAGGCCCTCGGCGCGCCGTTCCTCCATCTGCTTGTTGATCTCGCCGAATAGCTCCATACCGGCCATGCCGGCCTTTTCGGGGTCATGGGCGCGCTCGTGGACGGTGGTGTGCACCCAGTGCACCCAGTCCATCGCCCGCGACTCATCCCACTTGAGCAGTCGCAGAATGAGCCGTGCCGGGACCGGCGTCGTCAACTCGCCGACGATGTCGCATTCGCCGCGTTCGATGAATTCGTCGATCGCCGCATTGGTGATGTCGACGGCCGCCGATCGGGCTCGCTCGGCAGACCCGGGGGAGAACTGCCGCAGTGTCACCTCGCGTAGTTCCTGGGTGTGCGGCGGGTCGGATTCGATGGGCAGAATCGGGAACGGTATGCCGCTGGCCGGCACGCCCACCGACGGATAGGAGTTGAACAGGTCGTCGTCGCGGGCCGCTTCGAAGACAGACGCGTAGTCGACCAACGCCCAGAATCCGTCGTAGTGCTCGGAATGTGCGACCGGACAGCCTGATTCGCGCATCTCGCGGAACCGGCTGTAGGGGTCCTCGCGGAACTCGGGCGAGTGGTGGTCGAGGTCAACCTCGGCGCGTGGGCGCGACTCCGCCTGGGTGTCGGTCATCGGCGCTATTCCCTTCGCTTTGGCGGCTACTTGGAGAAGATGGCGACGGCCGCGGTTCCGGGTGCGCCGTACAGCTGGGCCAGCCCGACCTGCGGATCGTTGGGCACCTGACGGTCACCCGCAGTGCCGCGCAGTTGCTGGACCAGCTCGTAGACCTGGCGAAGGCCGGACGCCCCGACCGGTTCGCCGTTGGCCAGCAGGCCACCGTCGGTGTTGATGGGTAGCCGCCCACCGATCTTGGTGGCGCCGTCGGCGAGCAGCGCTTCCTGTTCGCCGTCTTTGCACAGCCCCGTCTCGGCCATGTGGATGATCTCGGACCCGGAGTCGGTGTCCTGCACTTGCGCAACGTCGATGTCCTCGGGGCCGATGCCGGCCAGCTCGTAGGCGGCGCGGGCGGCTTCGGCGGTGGTGCCGGGCACGATGGGTAGCTCGATCGAGGTACGCAACAGCTCGTAGGCGCCCTCGCGGCGGCTGCGCAGCGCGGTCGAGCGAAGGTAGATCGGGGTGTCGGTGTACTGCTTGGCTTTATCGGCCCGGCACACCACCACGGCGGCAGCGCCTTCGTTCGGGTTGCAGTACATGTATTGGCGCAGTGGGGCATTCACAACCGGAGAGCTCAGGATCGCGTCGACGCTCATCGGCTTGCGGCGCCACGCGTGCGGCGCCAGCGCCCCGTTTTCGAAGTTCTTGGCCGCCACGCGGGCCAGCGTCTCTTCGGTGATGCCATGGTCGTGCATGTAGCGCATGACCTTGGTGCCGAAGTAGTGCGTAGTCAGGAACATGCCCTGATCGCCGTACCACTGCGGCAGCCCCGACACCGACGGGTCGGCGCCGAACGCGCCGCGGGGATGCTTGTCCAGGCCGACGCCTACCGCGATGTCGGCTTCGCCGAGCTGGACGTCTCGCGCGGCGAGCGTCAACAGCGAGTTACCGGTCGCGCAGCCGCTGAGCGTGGCCCGTGCCGGGAGTCCGGTCATTCCGGCCAGCCCGGTCACCGCCTCGGGGTTGGCCACCTCGAGGCTGCCCGCGTAGAGGCTGCCGACGTCGGACCATTGCACCCCGGCGTCGCGCAGTGCCCTGCTGATCGCCACCGCGCCCATCTCCAGCGCCGAGCGGTCCTCGTACCGCCCGAAGGGATGAAGGCCGACACCGATGATGGCGATTTCGGGCGTACTGCTCATTACATTCCCTCCAGCATGGTCTCTGTCGAACCAGGCGGCGACAGGAGTGCGCGTTGACTCAGATGCCACTAAGCCTATAACTATATATCTGATTAGTTGGCCTGAGTCTAGAATCGGATCGCCGCCCGGAGAGCGGCGATAGCACATGACTTCACAGGTGAAGGCTGAGGGACGTTGAGTATTTCGTTGCTTCTGGAGATGGCGGCGTCGGGTGAGCCCGACCGGGTTGCCTTGGTGGACGGCGACATTCGGTTGACGAGCGCGGGTCTCAGCGAGCTCGCCGACGGCGGCGCAGGCGTGATTGCCGCATCCGGGGCGTCCCACGTCGTCTATGTCGGCACCGGGGGAGTGTTGCTCCCGCTGCTGATGTTCTCGTCGGCGCGTGCGAACCGGGCGTTCACGCCGCTGAACTATCGACTGAGTGCCGACGGGTTACGACAGCTCATCGACCGGCTGCCCGATCCGCTGATCGTCGTCGACGTCGACTACCGCGACGTCGTGGCCGGTTTCGGCCGGCCGATGATGACGTCCAACGAGTTCGTCGAGGCCGCGCGATCCACCGAGCCTGTCTCGGCCTTCGCCGACCCCGACGACGTGGCGGTGGTGCTGTTCACCTCGGGCACCACGTCGCGACCCAAAGCCGTTGAGCTGACCCACAACAACCTGACCAGCTATGTCACCGGCACCGTCGAGTTCGGTTCTGCCGATCCCGCCGACGCGGCGCTGGTGTGCGTCCCGCCGTATCACATCGCGGGGGTCGGCGCCGCACTGTCAAACCTGTACGCCGGGCGTTCGATCGTGTACCTGCGCCGGTTCGACCCGCAGGAATGGGTTCGGCTGGTCCGCGACGAGCGGGTCACCACCGCGACCGTGGTGCCGACCATGCTGTCCCGCATCGTCGCGGTCCTCGAGGAGCAGTCCGCTGAGCTTCCGTCGCTGCGCAACTTCGCCTACGGCGGATCGAAGGTGGCGCGTCCCCTGGTCCGGCGGGCACTCGACCTGCTGCCGCAGGTCGGCTTCGTCAACGCCTACGGGCTGACCGAGACCAGTTCGACCATCGCGGTGCTCACGCCCGAGGACCATCGCCTCGCCCACTCGGCGCAGGACGACGCCGTCGCCCGGCGACTGAGTTCGGTCGGTCGCCCGGTCCCCGACATCGAGGTGCAGATCCGCGCGCAGGACGGCGCCGTGCTCGGGCCGGGCGAGGCTGGTGAGCTGTTCGTGCGGGGCCCGCAGGTGTCGGGCCGGTACGCAGAGATCGGGTCGGTGCTCGATGCGGAGGGCTGGTTTCCGACCAGGGACGTTGCGATGCTCGATGAGGACGGCTACCTCTTCATCGGCGGTCGGTCCGACGACACCATCATCCGCGGCGGTGAGAACATCGCTCCGTCGGAAATCGAGGACGTGCTCGTTGAGCACCCCGATGTCCGCGAGGTCGTCGTCGTCGGACTGGATGACGCCGAGTGGGGGCAGATCATCGTGGCGGTGATCGTGCCCGAGGCCGGTGCCGCGCCGACACCCGAGCAGCTGCGCGAGTTCGCCCGCCGCACGCTGCGCGGGTCGCGTACGCCGGACCGCATCGTGTTCCGCGAGGAGCTCCCGACCACGCCGACCGGCAAGGTGCTGCGCCGGGAAATCCTCGACGACCTCACGCCGGCGGCTGCCGAGCACTGAAACTGAAACTTCTCCCTCGAGACAGCAAGGAGTCCGACATGATCAAGAACGGCACGCGCCTGCAGAGCCAGGTGTGTGACACCCAGGTGATCGTCGTCAAAGCCGCTGAAAGCCTGGACGATCTGCGTTGCGGAGGCAGGCCGATGCTGCCGCTCGACGCGGAGCGGCCCGCCGATGCCGCGCCCGACCCGGCCTTCGCCGAGGGCAGCACGATGGGTAAGCGCTACGTCGACGACGGCGGCGCCGAGGTGCTGGTCACCAAGGCCGGTGCCGGGTCACTCAGCGTCGGCGCGACGCCGTTGGTGCTCAAGGAAGCCAAGCCGCTGCCGGCCAGCGACTGATGACACGTACGAGCCACGGCGTGCTCGCCGCTGGGCCCCTGCCTCCGTCAAACGCCGCATGGCTGATGGAGATTGGCGGTTGGATCGTCTTCGGTCTGGTGGCCGTGGTCTTGCTCTACCGCTGGCGCAAGAATGGCCGGCCCGACACCGCCGCGCTGCTGTTCATCGGGTGCTTCACCATGTGGTGGCAGGAGTTCTATGCCGACTGGGGTGCCTATCTGTACTACAACCCGGATCTGTCGCTGCTGCCCTGGGGGAAGAGCCCGTACACCACCCCGAACAAACCGGTGTACGTGTTGGCCGGCTACGGCTGGTTCTATGCAGGCGGATTCGCCGCGGTCCTGGCCCTGTTCCGCTGGTTCCGCCGCCGCAATGCCTCAGTAAATTACGTTGCTGCCCTGGTGATCACCGTGTTCGTTCCGTTCATCTTGTGGAACTTCGTCACCGCTGACGGGGTGTCCTATGTGACGAACTGGTTCCAGTATCTGGAATCGATCGGTCCCACGATCCACACCGACAAGGGCGGCCTGCAGCTGATCTATCAAGGCGTCCCGTTGGCCGTCTTCGCCGTTGCCGTGGTTGCCAGCCTCGACCGCTGCGGTGCCGACGGGCGCACCTGGTTCGAGCGGGTGCTGGGCGTGCGCGCCGTCATCACCACCGTCGGGCAACGGGCGTATCAGATCGTCGTTTGGATCGTCGCTATGAATGTTCTCTATGCGGTGTTCCTGACGCTGCCGCTGGTGATCGCGCGCATCCTGTTCTTCCCCGACAACCCCTGGGTGCCCAACCCGTGACTGCCGAGCAGACGATCGATGCGTGGATCGCCAATCGCCTTGGCGCGCGTGTTGTCTCGATCACCCGGCAGTCGCGGTGGCGGGCCGCCTGGCTGGTGGACGCTGAGCGTGATGGCATCCCGCTTCGATGTCGAGATCGGCCATATCGGCGATCCGATGATGGACCTGGGCGCCCCGCGTATGCGCGACACCGTTCTGCACTTCGGCGACTTCACCGCCCTGTATGACGCCTATGAGCGTACCGGTGGCTTTCCAGTCGACCTCGATGCCGTGCAACTGCACCACATCGCCTTCACGCTCACCAATGAGCTTGCATTCCGGAATTCGTCGAACACGCCGAGCGCCGATTCCGATTACATGACCAACCTGCACTGGTGCAGCGAGACCAACCTGCACGCGATCGAGGCACTCGGGGAGCGGCTCGGCATCGATCTCGAGCCGCCCGAGATCCCTGCTGTCGCGCCGACCCGCGCCAGCGTCGCACACGAGCAGCTCATCAAGATGCTGCGCGGCACTGCCGTTGACGACGACTACGCGACGTATCGCCTACGCGTGGCATTCCGGCTGGCGCGCTATCTGCAGCGCGAGGACGAAATCGGACGCGACCTGACCAATGCCGACCTCGACGACCTCGTTCCGCTGCTCGGCGCGCGCCCTGCCACGTGGCGCGACGGCGACGCAGCGCTCGAACAATTCGTGCTGAGTGACCACGGTGAACACGACCGGATGCTCTGTAGTCTCTTCTACCGCCGCCAGATTCGCCACAAGGCCACCCTGGGCCGCCTGGATCGGCGATGGCCAGACACCATACGTGTCAGCCGTTCAACGGGCGAATGGTCCCGAGTTGCTCAAGGCACCAACGAATTCGGCGGTAGGAACGCCAACCGGATCAGCACCGTCGGCACGATGAAGATCAGGTAGCAGAGATTCATCGTGACGATCCAGGTGAAGATTCGGCGGACGTCGCGTCTGACTCCGGCGATCCGGTCTACCCGGGCCCAGGATTCAACCAGCGGTGTGCCCAATGGCGTTTTGGCTCCGATGACGAGCAGCGTGATAGTCATCATCGCGGAGAAGGTGAGCACGGGGTAGAGCAGCGGGAAGTTGCCGCGCGTGCTCTGCATGGCGGGCCCGACAAAGTCGACGTAGCTCCAGATTCCGAGGACCGACGCGCCGCCCTCGATCAGGGTGTCCCAGATGTAGAAGAACGGCCAACTGACGGCGACCACGACGACCCACAGTTTCGCAGCCGGAAAGAAGCGGGCATGAATCTTCTTGCACGCCCACAGCATAGGGAAGTAGACCAGGGCGTAGAACCAGCCGTAGGCGGGGATGACTGCCCACGGCTTGTTCGGGCTGGTCAGTGGCCAGTGATAGCCCGGAATCAGTGCTAAGTGTGGGTTGTAGAGAACGTAGGCGCCCCAGTCGCCGTACCACTCCTGCCACCACATGGTGGTGCCGCCGATGAAGACCAGGGTCGGCAGAGTCAGTTCCCTGCGTTTGATGCAGGTGTAGGCGAAGAACGCCGCCAACGCTAGCCAGATGAGCGGGCCGATGACTTCGAACAGCCATCCAAATACCGGGGGCTCTGATCCACGATGACCAGCCTTTCGTATGACTACAATTAATTCTTTCTGTAGTGTCGCTACAGAGTAGGGATGTTGTAGTCTCGCGTCAATGGTGAACGGGCAGAAGCAAGTTGAGGGGCGACGGAGCACCCGCTGGGGTGCGGCTTCGCCGGCCAGCGATGCCGATGCGCGTGAGCGACTGCTGGACGCCGCTGATGAGTGTTATGCCCGACGAGGTGTAGCGAGGACCCGTATCGACCACATCGCTGAGGCTGCGGGTGTGCACCGCACCACCGTCTACTCCTATTTTCCTACCAAGAATGCGCTGCTGTCCGCCTCGTTCGTGCGCTCGGCGGCCGCGATCCTGGCTACCTCCAAGGCGCACTTCCTGACCGACGAGCCGTTTGTCGAGCAGTTCATCAAGGCAACCCTGGAAAGTCTTGCGGCGACTCGAAATTCCCCAACGATGGCTCTCCTCCTGGGGTCGAGTGACTCAGCCGGGCTGACGGTTCATGCCGCCGCGATGTCGGAGGAGTGGCAGAGCTTGGCGCGTGAAATTTTGGGGCCGCCCCTGATGCAGGCTGTCGCCGACGGGTACGTCCGTGACGACGTACCGGTCGAAGCGATCTTGCGGTGGATTTGGCGGGTGAGCTTCAGCCTGGCCACCGAACCCGGATCGCCCGAAGACGGCGGGGACGAAGGGGTACTGCGAGCCTTCGTCGTGGCTTCAGTCATGAGCCCGCACAAACGATCTGCGCCCTAAGGAGTGGCACATGGAAGAGACGTGCAGTGAATGTGCGTTCGACGAGTCGCTCGCCCAACCCACAGACGTCGCGCTGGCATTACCACCGTTGGCCCCCGTGATCGGTGACGACATCCGCGCCCTGTCCGCAGAGCTGGCCCGACGCCGTCCATCGTCTGACGTCTGGTCTCCGGTGGAGTACCTCGGGCACCTTCGCGAATCGATGGCCTTCCATCGCGGGCTTATCGAAAGCGCACTCGCCGAAGACAATCCGTTCATCCCGATGGTTGACCCCGACAAGTCGGTCGCGAAAGCCGGTTACGCAGACGCCGATATCGGTGCACTGGTCGGTCAGTTCGAGCGCCGCGTTGACCGGCTTTGCCACCTGCTCGCCGAGCTCGACGGGGGTGCGGTCAACCGCACGCTCACGCTGGATGATCGGCAGGTCACGGTGGGACTCGTCGCGCGCAGCGCATGGCATGAATGCCATCACCACCGCGGCGACATACGCAGGCTTGGCCGCGCCTCGCCCTAGGCCGGCTCGACGAGTGCGTGCAGCTCGCGACGGACGATCTTGCCGGTGCTGCCACGAGGGAGTTCATCGAGCACCGTGATCGCCCGGGGCACTTTGTAATTCGCCAAGTTCTCGCGGATGTGCGCCTTGAGGTCATCCGTCGTGGTGGCGGCGCCGTCGTTAAGAACGACGAACGCGACCAGCCGTTGACCGTACTGGTCGTCGTCGACGCCGAGCACTGCGGCTTCAGCCACTGCCGCGTGCGAAGCCAACGTCTTCTCGACTTCGATCGGGTAGACGTTCTCGCCACCGGAGACGATCATCTCGTCGTCGCGACCCACCACGAACAGCCTGCCCGCGGCGTCGAAGTATCCGACGTCACCGGACGACATGTAGCCATCGTGAAAGTCCTTGCTGGCACCGGACGTGTAGCCGTCGAACTGGGTAGAGTTGCGGACATAGATGGTCCCGACCTCACCGGTCGGCAGTTCGCGAAAGTCGGCGTCGAAGATGCGGACCTCGGTGCCTTCAGCGGGCCGGCCTGCGGTGTCGGGGGCCGCACGCAGGTCGGCAGGCGTGGCCGTGGCGATCATGCCGGCTTCGGTGGCGTTGTAGTTGTTGTAGATGACGTCGCCGAACCGGTCCATGAACTTGGTGACGACATCGGGACGCATCCGCGAACCCGATGCCGCCGCGAACCGCAACGACCGGCCGCTGTACTTTGCCAAGACGTCATCAGGCAGGTCGATGATGCGGTCGAACATGACTGGCACAACGGACAATCCGGTGGCGCGATGTTTGTCGACGAGCGCGAGCGTTGCCTCCGGGTCAAACTTGCGGCGGGTGACGATGGTGCAAGCCATCAGCGCAGCGATGCCCAATTGTCCGAATCCCCATGCATGGAACATCGGTGCCACGACCACCGTGGTCTGCTCGGCGCGCCAGGGTGTCCGGTCCAGGATCGACTTCAACGCATCCGCGCCGCCGCCAGAATGCTTGGCGCCCTTGGGTGATCCAGTGGTGCCCGACGTCAGCAAAATCATCTTCGACGTCCGCGCGGTCCGCAAGGGACGTTGACCGTGATGCGCCTCGACCAAGCCCGCGACGGTGACGTCGTGTGCGCCGGGATCGTCCGTCCACGCCACGATCCGGGCAGCCTGTGGACGCTCCTGCAGTGCCTGGTCGATCGACGATGTGAACTCCTCGTCGTAGATGACGGCGTCGACCTTCTCACGCGCCACGACCTCGGCCAGGGCCGGCCCGGCGAAGGACGTGTTCAACAGCAGCACGTCGGCGCCGATCCGGTTGGCAGCGATCAATGACTCAACGAAGCCGCGATGGTTACGCGCCATAATGCCGACGACCTCGGGCGGGCCGCCGGGCAACGCCTGTAGCGCGGCGGCCAAGGCGTCGCCGCCCTCATCCAGTTCGCGCCACGTCAGAGTACCCAACTCGTCGATCAGCCCGGGCCGGTCAGGGCATCGCTGGGCCGCGATCGCGAACCCCGAAGTGGCGTTCATTCCCGCCCGCCGCACCGCCGCCGCCATGCGCACGTAACGATCAGGCCGCAGCGGAGCGATCAGTCTCGCTCGAGACATCGTGCCGACGAGGCCTGCGATCTGATTCAGACGCTCCAGCATGGTCAGCCGATCACCGGAAATCGACGTTGCGCTGCCAGATCGTCGAGGCCCTGTTGCATGACGCCGCGAACGTGGGCGTCGACCTCGGCGATGTCGGGGTCCTCGCCGAACTCCGCGACGATGTCGATGGGAGCCAGCACCTGGGTGACGATCTTGGTCGGCAGGGGCAGGTTCACCGGCAGCACCATCGACAGGCCGAACGGGAAGCCGAACGAGAGTGGCAGGAACTTGGTCCGCAGGAGCTTGTCGATTCGCACCACCTTGGCCAACCATTCGCCGCGCGACAGGAACAGCTGGTTCTCCTGGCCGCCGATCGACACCGTGGGCACGATCGGCACGCCGGAGTTCAGAGCTGCGCGAACGTAGCCGGTGCGGCCACCGAAGTCGACCTTGTTCGCGGACGACGTCGGTCGGTACACGTCGTAATCGCCGCCCGGGAAGACCATGACGACGCCGCCGGCGCGCAAGGCCTCGTCGGCGTTCTCGTGGCTGGCCGGGATAAAGCCGGTCCGCTTGAAGAAGTCGCCTGTCGGGCCCGCGAAAAGGATGTCGTGGCTGAGCGTGTAGACCGGCCGGTCGTAACCGAATGTCGCGTAGAAGTCGGTGGCGAATAACGGCACATCCATCGGGAAGAGTCCGCCCGAGTGGTTGGATACCATCAGCGCGCCGCCGGCCGGGAAGCCTTCGAGCCCACGCACCTCGCCGCGGTGCCAGCCCTTGATCACCGGTCGGATGAGGCCCATCAGCCGTTCGGTGAGTTCCGGGTCCCACTTCGAGACTTCCGAGTTCATTCGACCCCTCCCGCAGTAAATCGTTAGATATTTAGATGTTACCTAGCACATACCCAAAAAAATTGGATGTTAGCCAGCGCACATTCGGGTACCCGAATACCCTGACTTCAGTGCAGAGTCTGGAGGAGCGGTGAAGAGACTCGGAGGCTGGGACGCTGTCCTGCTGTACAACGAAACTTCCAACCTGCCTCAGCACACCCTGAAGATTGGCATCGTCGACGCGACGGGGTGCGACGAATTCGGCTACGACCACTACCGTCAAGCCTTGGCGCGGAAACTGCACCTTCTTGAACCGCTGCGCTATCAGCTGGTCGACATCCCGCACCGCCTGCACCGCGAGATGTGGCGGGAGAACTGCGACATCGACCTCGACTACCATGTCCGGCGCTTTCAGATCCGGCCCCCCGGGGGTCGCCGCGAGCTCGATGACGCGATCGGAGAGATCGCCAGCACTGCATTGGATCGCAGTAAGCCAATGTGGGAATTCCACTTCGTCGAGGGCATGGCGGACAACCGGTTCGCGATCATCGGTAAGGTCCACCACGCGCTGGCCGACGGCGTTGCCTCCGCCAATTTGATGGCGCGTGCGCTGGACTTTCCCGACGCGTCATGGCCGGACAAGGACAACTACCGGTGCGACCCTCGCCCATCCGATGGGCAACTGATCCGAGCCGCGATGCGCGATCACGCGGTCCAACTGCGACAACTGCCCAGCCTGTTGCGAGACACCGTCACGGGAATTCGGCGGGTACGCCAAAACTCCAGGTCTGCCCCAGGGATGGCCCGCAATTTCCGTCCGCCGGTGACCTTCCTCAACCACGTCGTGACGCCCGGACGCACCTTCGCCAGTGCCACCCTTCCACTCGCCGACGTCAAAGGCGCCGGCAAGCAGCTCGGAGCCACGATCAACGACATGGTGTTGGCCATCAGCACGGGAGCTCTTCGCGCGCTGCTGCTGAAATACGACGGTCACGTCGACGAGCCCTTGCTGTGTGGCGTGCCGATCAGCATCGACACCTCACCGGAGCGAATCTCGGGCAACGCCCTGGGCACGATGGTGGTATCGCTACCAGTGCAGGTCGCCGATCCGCTCGAGTGGGTGCGCCTGGCCCACACCGGTGCGACGATCGGCAAGGAGAATGCTGCGCTTCTCGGGTCCGAACTCGTGAGCCGGTGGTCCCAATACGCACCACCCGCCTTGGCGGAGTGGGGTTTTCGCCACATCGCAACCAGTAGCTCGCCCAACAAGCTGATCAACGTTCCGATCTCCAACGTGCCGGGCCCGCGCCAGTTCGGCCGGATCGCGGGCGCCCCACTCGCCGAGATCTACTCGGTCGGGCCGCTCACCTTCGGGGTGGGAGTCAACATCACCGTGTGGAGTTACGTCGACCAACTCAAAATCTCGGTGCTCGCCGACGATGCGACCTTCGACGACCCCCACGAGGTCACCGACGCCATGGTTGACGCGTTTTCCCTCATTCGTCACGCGGCCGGCATGCCCGCCGAGGTCACGTAGGTTTCACGGAAGCCGGGCTTCGACGAACACGCTTTCCGGGACCGCGGCGGCGAGGCCGGCGGGTGCGGCCCGGTCGCTGGCGGCCATCAGATCCTCGGCGCTCGTGGCCGAGGTGACGGACCAGCCGTGCGCCCGCAGCCAGTCGACGACCTCGGTTCGCTCCTCCTCATAGAGCAGGTTGCCGGATTCTGTGATGTCTTTGCCGCCCAGCTTGATTGCGGCCTGCCGGTAGCGTTCGGCCTGTTCTTCGCGGCGCGCGAAACTGTCTGCGCTGAAAAACTCGTTGGTGAAAGCTTCGACAGCGAGACGGCTTCCGGGCGCGCTGAGCGACTGAATCCGGTCGAACAACAGGTCTTGGGCGTCGGCTGTCAGATACGGCAACAGGCCCTCCGCCGACCACGCCGTAGCAGCCGATGCGTCAAACCCGGCCTCCGTCAAGGCTTTCGGCCAGTCCAGACGCAGATCGATGCCGACACCGACATGGGAAGCGATCGGGTCGACCGCATGAGTTTCAAGAGTGCCGGTCTTGAATGCCAGTACCTTGGGCTGGTCGATCTCGTAGACCACACATCCGGCAGGCCACGCGAGCCGCCAGGCCCGCGAGTCCAGACCAGCCGCGAGGATCACGATCTGCTGGATGTCGTCGGCTGCTGCCGCCAGAAAGTAGTCGTCGAAGAACTTCGTCCGGCACGCTGTGTAGCCCAGCATCGCGTGCATCCGGTCCTCGAATCGTGGATCGGCGTCGACCAATTCGGCCGGTAATTCATCGTTCAGGTACACCCGCCAGATGCCGTCGCCGGCCGCTTCGAGGAAGAGTTCTGCGTAGGGATCGTTGATCAGCGGGTCGGCGCTGTTGGTCTCCTTCGCCCGCCCACCGGCAACTCCGAGCGCGGTAGCGCCGACGCTCTCATTGATGTCCCATGTGTCATCGTCAGTTCTGGCCATCGGAGTCCCTTTCGCGGCTCTCGGTAAACGAGAGCCTACCCCGAAAGTTAGCCGTGCTTACTAAGTGAGCGTGAACCCTAAGCTCGCCTCAGGCGTTGGCCAGAGCGGGCGGCTTGACGGCCTCCGGGTCGGGGTTGGCGATCGGCAACCCCATGAAGCGACGGGCGTTGTCTCCCATGAAGTCATAGGTGCGACGTTCGTCCATACCCTCGGCGTACTGCCAGTACCGCTTGGGTTCGGCGAGGCCTTCGGGATGCGGCCAGTCCGAGCCGAACATCACCTTGTCCCATCCGACGGTTTGTACGACGTCGGCCACGGAGCCCTCCCAGAACGGGCTGACCCAGACGTTGCGGCGGAATACCTCGTGCGGATGCTCGGGGAAGTTCTGCGGCATCTTGCTGTACGTCGACTGCAGGTCATCGAACAGCGGCTTGATCCATGCGCTGCCGTTCTCCACGCTGGCGATGCGCAGTTTGGGGAAGCGGGTCAGTGTGCCGTGACAGATCAGGCTGGTCAGCATGTCGGCGATCTCCCGGTGGCCCAGCGCCGTCCACTTGAATGCCGACATCTCGAACGCGCTACTGGTCGACGGCGGTTCCCACTTGTCGATGTACTCCTGCAACGGAGGTTGGCTGGCGTGCAACACGATTGGCAGCCCGGCGTCCTCGACGTCGCGCCAGAACGGATCGAACTCGGGCAGGGCGGGGGAGCGCCAGCCTTTGTAGCCGTTCACCGGCGCCGGCTTGATCAGCGCGACTTTGGCGCCGTTGTCCAGGATGTAGGCGAGTTCGCGACGGGCTTCGTCGACGATGCCGAGGTTGAGCACCGGTGTCGAGTAGACCCGGTTGGCGTGGCTGAAGCCCCAGTGCTCAAGCATCCACTGATTGAGGGCGTGGATGATCGCCACCGTCAGGTCGGGATCCTCGGCGGCCGAATGCTCGACCAGATTGGCCAAGGTGGGGTAGTTCAGGCACGCGTCGACGCCCTGCCGGTCGAGTTCGGCGATGCGGTCCTCGGGGTTGCGCGCGCCCGGCGGGGTGTCGATGCCACGGCCGGACATCTCCCGCATCGACAGGCCCTCGGGGTTCTGGCCCGAGTAGAACTTCTCGTGCGCGCCGGGAGCGGCAACACGCTCGAATGTCGGGTTCGGCATGTAGTCGGTGATCTTGTTCAGGATCGCAATCCGGGTGTGCCTGCCGATCTGGACGAACTGCACCTTCGGCCGAAACTGCTCGGGCAGGTATTTCGTCAGCGCATCGGGGGTCTCGTACATGTGCTGATCGGCATCGAAGATCGGTGCATCGGTGAACTGCGTCATCGTTGTGCCTCTCGCTACTCGACTTAGGGCTTGGTACGAGCTTGGCTTATTCTGACAGATGTGTCAAGTCCGGGTTCGCTTTCTGCGGCTATTTTGTCTTGAGCAGCTGTGATTGCACTTGACGATACTGTCATATACAGTTGCTGGATGACGGTGACCTCAGCTTCGCCCGCCGAACGGCGACTGGACGCCACCGCCACGCGCGGTGAACGCACCCGCGCTTCGATCCTGGATGCCAGCCGTCGCCTCTTTCTGGAACGCGGTTATGCGGGCACGGCGATCAACGCGATCACCGAGGCGTGCGGCATCTCCCGCGCCGGCTTCTATACCTACTTCAAGGACAAACGGGAGATCTTCAACGTCCTCGGTGAGACCGCCTACCGCGATGTCCTCACTGTCATCGGCGAGTGGGACGACGCTGGAAAACCGTTCGATCCGGTCGATGTACGGGTCTGGGTCGGACACTACTTCGACTTCATGGACCACCACGGCGCGTTCGTGCTGGCCTCGGCGCACTCGGCGCCCGACGATGAGGCGTTCCGAATGTCTCGCAATCGCATGGTGTCCCGGGTGTCGTGGAAGCTGGGTCAGGCGATCGCAGGCGGCGGCGGACATTCCCCCGATGTCATCGGCGTCGCGGTGATGGGGTTGCTGGATCGCGCCTGGTACACGATGCACCGGCAGACGATCGCCGTCGACCGCGACGAGATGATCGCGGTGGTCGCCGAGATGATCGTCGCGATGGCAACGCCTCTCGCGTCGTGACCCCGCCGTTGCTCGACGCGCCGGACGTCGTCGAGTTCATCCGCGCCAACCACCGTGTGTTTCTGTTCTGCCGCGATGGCGCCCGACGTCCAATCGGCTACGCCATGCGTTCGGTCGCCTATCGCCCCGTCAGCCGCTCGCTCTCCTTCGCCACGTATGCCAAGAGCGCCAAGGTCCAACACCTGCGCTCCGCTCCTGAGGTCGCGTGCCTGATCGGCGACGACGAGGGCTGGGTCTCCGTTTCTGGCATCGCCCACGTTTACCAACCGTCCGCGGCTGAGGTCGACGAACTCATCGGCGAACGCTCGCCGGATCAACGCGTGCCCGACTCGGTCGTAACGAAGGTCCGCGACCGCCTTCTCAGCGGCAAGCGGTGCTTCATCGGACTGACGCTCACCGAGGTCCGTGCCGCCGATCTCCCCGATCGACATGCCGAGTCCGCGCGGTAGCGGCCCGGTTCCCATGGCCGAGGACGAACTAGCGGAGTTCTTGGCACAGGGGCCGACCGGCGCGATCTGTGTCGTCGACGCCAACGACCAGTTGCTGGCCCTACCGGCGCGGGTGGTCGACTTCGACTCCGCCACAATCGCCGTCACCGTCGACGGTGTCGATGTCGACGCCGCCCACAGCGCTGAGACCCAGGCCTGCGTCGTGGCCGACACCTTCGCCGCTTATCGCGACATTCGCGGTGCGATCGTGCAGGGAGCAGTGATGTGGCCACCCGCGTCGGATGACGTGGCCATGCTGACGGTCAGCCGCACGGTGACGTTCTCGTTCGTCAACGCCTAGAGGATTGGGCGCTGACATTCTGGTTACTCAGGCTGAGATTCTGGTTACTCAGTAGGGCATGTCAGGATTCGATACCAGCCAACCGATCACCGACGACGCGGCCCTCGAGGACATCGAGGAGCCCGACGACGCGACCAAGCAGAAGGCCGCGCTCGGGCGTTCTGCCGAACCCGACGAGTTGGGTGACGCGACGCCTGGCCCGCGCTGAGGCGGCTCAGGCTTGTTTCACCCGCGCGATCAACGCCTCGGCATCGGCAACACTGCGCAGTAGATCATTGAGATGAGTACATGTACTGGTACCGGACAGTTCCTGCCGGACCCGGAAGTGCAAGTCCTGCAACGTCATTCCGACGATTCGCGCAGCGCTGGCGACGGCCCCGGGGCATTCCTGCCACGGGAGCACTCGAGGCGTGGCCTGCGATTCGACGATGACGCCGGTCTCGGTGTCCACGACGGCGTCCAAGGTGTACTCGTGGATGATCGTCTCCACCCCGTCACCGCGCACGTAGGTGTCGCGGAACATCGCATCAATTCCGGCTCGGTCGACGCCGTCCTCGTAAACATCGATGCGGCGTCTGCGGCGCATGCCGTGCTGCGGTAACGCCGACACCTGGTGCCACGCCCAGGGATCGTCCCCGTTATCGAGGTCGGGAGCCTCCGGTCCGGTGACGATAGCGGGATCGCCTGCCTCGAACGACGTCAGCAGCAGACCGCCGGTAGCGAAGCCCGCACACTGGTCGGCGACCGGCAGGTAATAACCCGATTTTCCCACGTCGCCGAGCAGGTTTGACGCCGACAGCGCATGGCCGGAGATCAGCGTGGTGACGGGAACGTCGTCGAGCAGCGTGTAACGCAGGTCGCGCGCGTGCCGTAGCCCGGGCGCGGCCTTGTCGGCTGCGGCGCGGAAACCGCTCATCGCCGGAGCGCCCACCAGCCGGGACGTCGCGGCGACCGGCGGCGTCACCTCGACGTGCCGGACGACGCGGGCGACCAGCTCGACGGTGGCTGAGAGTGTCGCGGAGCCGAGCTCGGTCGCCGTTCCGTCGGCTGCCGTCCACAGATCGCGCGCCCGCCCATTCAGATACACCGGGTCCAGGGAGCCCTCGTCGCGAGTCATGTCGATCGACGTGGTGCGTCGCGCGGACCGCGGCCGGCGCGGCGGATTGCCGGTCGTGGGCTCATGCACGCCGTGCAGGGGATGCAGGCGCAGGTCCGTCACCGGATGAACACTAGCTCTCGTCGGCCGGTCGGAACGCGAAGGTCAGCAGCGATTGTCCGTCGGCGGTCTCCAGCGTGGTGGTCGTCGACACCAGGGGCTGCCCGATCCGCAGTTCGGCCGGGGTCGCGTCGACGATCAGCGTCTCCACCAGCACACCCTCGGCCAACTCGACGAAGCCCACCACGTACGGCTGGAACACCTTTGGATCCCGATTGCCCTTGTACGGCAATGGCGGCGGGAACTCCTGTGTCGTGTAGGTGTACAGCGTTCCGGCGGTGGACAATTCGATGGGCTCGATGTCCTCCTGGATTTGGGGGTCGCCGTCGAAGAGCTCGGGCCGCTCGGCCGGGAACTTCACCGCCCCCGACGAACGCCTGCGCGACGCGAACAGCACCGCGCGGTCGCCGTCGACCCGGAACAGTCCCTCGGTGATCAATGTGGTCATCTCAGGCCACCTCGATGACCATCGCGGCGCCCATACCGCCGCCGGCGCACATCGACAGCACGCCGATACCTCCACCGCGCCTGCGCAATTCGTAGATCGCCGAGGTGACCATCCGGGCACCGGTCGCGGCGATCGGGTGGCCGAGGCTGATCCCCGATCCGTAGACGTTCACGATCTCCTCGTCGAGCCCGAGTTCGCGGGCGCATGCCACCGCCTGCGCGGCGAACGCCTCGTTGATCTCGAACAGCGCTACGTCCTCGAGCTTGCGGCCGGCCAACTCCAGCGCCTTGGGAATGGCCTTGATCGGCCCGCTGCCGGTCCGCGTCGGGTCAAGTCCGACCTGCGTCCAGGACAGCACGCTTGCCAGCACGTCCTGCTGGGTGTCCGGGCTGGCCAGTGCCACCACCGCCGCGGCATCGTTGATGCCGGAGGAGTTTCCTGCCGTCACCGTGAAGCCTTCGATCTCGGGGTGCAGCACTTTCAGCGCGGTCAGCGACTCCATCGAGCTTCCTCGCCGCGGATGCTCGTCTGCAGCGAACGTGATCGTGCTGCCGTCGGCCTGGGCGACCTCGAGGGGGATGATCTCGTCGATGAATGAACCCGCGTCGATGGCCTTGATTGCCCGCTGATGGCTGCGTAACGCCCACTCGTCCTGATCTTCGCGGGTGATCCCGTACTGCACGTTGCAGTTGTGCGCGACGGTGATTGACATGTCCATGGCGGGCGCTTCCGCGGTCGGCGGATGCGACTCGGGGAACCACTGCTCGTAGTCCTCGGGTGACTTGCCCGTGGTGAAGAGCTTGCGCTTCTGCATGATGGGGCCGGTCGACAACGACTCCATACCGCCGGCGAGGATGGCGCGGCTCATCCCGGAGGCGATCTGCCCGGCACCCACAGCGATGGCCGAGAGGCTCGATGCGCACTGGCGGTTGACGGCGAGTCCGGGAACATCGAGCAGCCCGAGGGCCACCGCGATGTAGCGGGCGCTGTCGCCGCCGCCTTGCATGCTCTCGGCCAGCACCAGGTCGTCGAAGTCTGCCGCGTCCAGTCCGGAGCGTTCGACGACGGCCTGTAGGACGGGCTTGGCCAGCTCGATGGCTGGCATGTTGGCGAGTGTGCCCTTGCGCGCCGTTCCGATCGGTGTGCGGGCAGCGGCCACGATCGCTGCGCGTGACGTGGTGGTGGCCATGTGTCTCCCAAGAGCGTCAGGGTGGATGGGCTGGTTGCCCGATGAGCGAGGCCAGTCTATACCGTTAAATAGATATCGATATATCAAGCCATGTCGACGTGGGGAGCAACCCGTGAAGGTGATCAAGTCCGTGGATGATGCGCTCGCGACGATCGGGGAGGAACTCGGCGTCAGCCGGTGGGTGGACATCGACCAGGACCGGATCGATTCTTTCGCCGACGTCACGATGGACCACCAGTGGATCCACGTGGACGTCGAGAAGGCCCAGGCCGAAAGCCCGTACGGCGCAACGATTGCGCACGGCTTCCTCACGCTCTCGCTGATACCTGGTGTGAGCAAGGACAACTACCGCGTCGAGAACGCCAAGATGGGCATCAACTACGGCCTGAACAAGGTGCGGTTTCTCTCCGCGGTCACCGCCGGCAGCCGCATCCGGGTCCGGTCGGAGCTAACGGACGCCGCCAAGGTCGCCGACGACACCGTGAACCTGACCGTGCGTCACACCGTGGAGATCGACGGCGTCGACAAACCCGCCGCGGTCGCCGAACTGATCGCTAGGTTCGTCTGGTGACTGGTGGCCCGTTCGAAGGCAGAGCCGTCCTCACCGGAGCCGGCAAGTCGCAGGTTGGCCGGCGGCTGGGCCGAACGGGACTGGATCTCACGCTCGAGGCGGTGCAGCGGGCGATAGCCGACGCGGGGCTGAGCATCGACGACGTGGACGGGATCGCCAGCTACCCGGGGCCGGGCGTGCCCGACGCCGGATTCTCCGGGGCCACCGTCCAGGAGGTCCGCAACGCACTCGGACTGCGCTCCCGCTGGTACATCTCGGCGATGGAGACCGGCGGGCAGATCGGCCCGGCGATCGAGGCCTGCATGGCGGTCAGTCTCGGGCTGGCCAACCACGTTGTGGTCTACCGGTCGGTATGGGAATCCACCGCCGCGCAGCAGGCCGGCGGCGGCCGCGCCTCGGTGCTGTTCGGTGGCGGGGAATTGCCACCGCACCTGGAGTGGACGGCGCCTTTTGGCGCATTGTCGGCGGCGAACTGGCTGGCGATGCCCGCCCAGCGCTACATGCACGACTTCGGTCTGACCCGCGAGCATCTAGGCCGTATCGCGATCAACGCCCGCACCAACGCCGGACTCAACCCCGATGCGATCTACCGCGAACCGATGACGATGGACGACTACCTCGGCGCGCGGATGATCTCCGAGCCGCTGTGCCTCTATGACTGCGACGCGCCCTGCGACGGCGCCACCGCTGTGATCGTGTCCCGTCGTGACGCCGCCAACGGCTTACCGCGGCACCCACTGACGGTGGAATCCGTCGGGCCCGGCATGTTCGAACGGGCGACCTGGGATCAGCGGTCGGACATCACCACGATGGCCGCCCACGACTCGGCTGCCACGCTGTGGGAGCACACCACTCTGACTCCCCCCGACGTCGACATGGCCCAGCTATATGACGGTTTTACCTTTTTGACCGTGATGTGGCTGGAAGCGATGGGCTTCTGCGAGCACGGTAAGGTCGGCGAATTCCTGGGCGACGGTTCGCCTATCGCACTGGACGGTACGCTGCCGATCAACACCAGTGGCGGGCAACTCTCCGGCGGTCGACTGCACGGGATGGGCTTCCTGCACGAGGCATGTGTGCAGATGTGGGGCGAGGGCGGCGATCGCCAGGCACCCCGCCTTCCCGAGGTGGTGGCGGTCGGTGTGGGCGGCGGGCCGGTCGCCGGCTCGATGCTGTTGAGCAGCCGGTAGGGCGATGGCCGCGGTCGACGGCGTACCACTGGGTGACATCGCCAGCGGCAAAGTCGACAAGAAGCGACTGCGGGCCGATCTCAAGGACGCAGTAACGAACGGCGCAGAAGGTTGACCATCAACACTGCGGACTGCTCGTCGCTGGCCGGCGTGCTTGCCGCCGTCGGCTCGGTCATCCGGCCCAGGACCGCCACGAACACCGCACCCGCCACGTCGGGGTCGATGCCGGCGGGGAGGTCCACGGTGGACAGCAGCGCGGCGACCGCCTGGTGGATCGCGCCGATGCCGTGGTCGACATCCGCACCCGAGAGCTGTTCTGCCACAGTGCCGTCGAACCATGCCCGGATGACACCGCGGTAGGCGCGATGGAATCGGACGTAGCCGAGCATCCATTCGGTCAGCGCATCGCCGGCCATAGCCGGCAGGGCGGCGGCGTGCGTCTCGATCTCGGCGACCGCTCGGCGGGTCAGTTCGGCCAGGATCGTGTCCTTGGTGCTGAAGTACCGGTACAACGTCGCGCGGCTGACGTCGGCAGCGGCCGCGATGTCCTCCATGCTGACGGCGTAGTAGCCGCGTTCGGCGAACAAAGCCGAGCTGACCGACAGCACGTCTTGCGGAACCGGCGAGCCCGACACGTCGATCGGCGCAGGTGTTGCCGCGGCACCGTTGATGGCGCGGGGTGTTGTTCGCTCGCCCCGGTTTGTTGCTTGCGGTCTAACCGCCTGCAAAACGTCGGTCGGGGTCTCAGGAAACAGCATCAGCTGCAATGCGACGGTCAACGACCACGTCACGGTCCTGCGAGCGGGCAACGGGAACATGGCTCGGTAGGCGTAGAGGTGAACCATGTGGGGGATACGTCCCAATGCTGCCGCCGCGTCGTCGGGGTCCAGATCCCGCAGGTGCGTCCTACGCAGCCGATCGGTGACTGTGTTGTGAAACTGGTCGGCTGCCGCGCTGGCATCGATCACCGATAATCCGGTGGCCGTTCCGATCCCCGGGAACTCGGCGAATACCGCAGCGTGGGCGTCGTAGAGGTCGGCCCATTCGACCAGCCATCGGTGCAGCGACTCGACACCCTCGACAGTCGGGCCGAGCCCGCGGAGGTGTTCGCCGTGCGCAAGCACATCGTGCTCGGCGAGCGCACTCAGTTCGCGGAAGATCTCCTCCTTGCCGGCGAAATACTGATAAACGGTCGCGCGGGAGGCGTTAGCGGCCTTGGCAATGGCATCAAGCGAGGTGGCGTGGAATCCGTTGGCAAGGAACACTTCCGCGGCGCACCTGAGGATGCGGTCGCGGGTATGCAGCCCGCGTCGCCCCACCCCGGCATTGGCGGCAGGGGCATATCCGGGGCGCCGCAGCTTGTCGGGAGTGCGGGCCATGTCAGAAGTAGCCGACACGCTCATCGGGCTGACGGCGCTCCGGGCAGGTTGCGCTTGGCCTTGCCGGGATAGCCGAAGAACTTTTCGAAGTTGGCATCGTTGATGGGCTGCGCGCTGTTGCGGGCTGCAGCTGACCGCAGCGCCTCCAGGCGTGCTTCGGCCTTCTCGAGAGCATCCACCGGACCGGACTGCGCGAGGCGCCGCACCTCCCTCTCGGCGGCGGCGACCTCGAGACGAAGCCGCTCGCCCGCCTCGCCGAAGGTCAACAGGTCGTGGTCATCTTCGTCAACTTTGTCGCGGCCCGCGTCGTCGGCGGGTGGGTCCGTGGGTTCCATGTCGCGCCTCTCAACGTCTAGACGAATGTGGCGTGCCTCATATAGTCTGTGAGACGAACCGTCAGAAAACAAGACGATTTGTCAGAAAAGACGACAGCTCGTCCGATGCGAAGGAGCATCATGCCGCTTCAGGATGACCACCAGATCGTGTCCGTCGACGACCACTTGGTCGAGCACCCGCGGGTGTGGCAGGACCGGTTGCCGAAGAAGTACCTCGAACAGGGTCCGCGCATCGTCGAGGAAAACGGCATGCATCTGTGGCACTACGACGGGCAGGTCTTTCCGACTATCGGCCTGAACGCGGTCGCCGGCAAACCGCCGGAGGAGTGGGGCATGGACCCGGTCCGCTACGAAGACATGATTCCGGGCTGCTACGACCCTGTCGCCCGGGTCGCCGACATGGACCTCGACGGTGTGCAGTCGGCGTTGTGCTTCCCGTCGTTCCCCGGCTTCGGCGGCGGCACGTTCCAGCGTGCCGAGGATAAAGACCTGGCGCTGCTGTGCACCAAGGCGTGGAACGACTTCTACATCGACGAGTGGTGCGCGGTGGCGCCCGAGCGCTATATCCCGCTGGCGATCCTGCCGACCTGGGATATCGACGCATGTGTGGTCGAGGCAGAGCGCGTCGCCGCCAAGGGTGCACGCACGATCTCGTTCCCGGATAGCCCGGTACCGCTGGGTCTGCCGTCGTTCCACTCCGATCACTGGGACGGCTTGTGGCGGGTCTGCTCGGACGCCAAGATGCCGGTGTCGCTGCACTTCGGGTCCGGTTCCTTCGTGCCGGGTTTCTCGTTCTCCACGATCAAGCCGGTCCCGGGTCAGATGGCGGTGCCCGACGCGCCTTTCGCGGTCGCGACGGCACTGTTCTCCACGAACCTGATGTGGTCGACGGTCGACCTGCTGTTCTCGGGCAAGCTCCAACAGTTCCCCGATTTACAGATTTCGCTGGCTGAGGGCGGCATCGGTTGGGTGCCTTACATCCTGGAGCGAACCGACTACGTGTGGGAGCGGCACCGCTACTACCAGAACATCGACTTCGACACCCGTCCGTCGGATCTGTTCCGCAAGCACTTCTGGGGCTGCTTCATCGACGACGAGCACGGTCTGAAGAACCGGCACAGCATCGGCATCGACCGGATCACGCTCGAGATCGACTTCCCGCATAGCGATTCCAACTGGCCGAACTCACGCAAGCGCGCCGCCGAGGTACTCGCGGATGTGCCCGACGACGAGTGCAAGCTGATCGTCGAGGAGAACGCCCGCCGAATGCTGAACTTCCCGCGGGTCAAAGCCGGCGATCGGCAACTCGCCGGCGTCTAGAGGCTGCCTCGCGATACCAATTGCGCGGCAATGACGTTGCGCTGGATTTCGTTGGTGCCTTCGCCGACGATCATGAGAGGTGCGTCGCGGAAGTAGCGCTCGACGTCGTATTCGGTGGAGTATCCGTAGCCGCCGTGGATTCGGACGGCGTTGAGTGCTATCTCCATGGCCACCTCCGACGCGAACAGCTTGGCCATCCCGGCCTCCATGTCGCATCGTTCGCCGCTGTCGTACTTCTCGGCGGCGTAGCGGGTGAGTTGGCGCGCCGCAGTCAGTTTGGTGGCCATGTCCGCCAGATAGTTCCCCACCGACTGGTGCTTCCAAATCGGCTGCCCGAAGCTCTGCCGCTCCTGTGCGTATTTCAGCGCGTCCTCGAGGGCTGCGCTAGCCACCCCCAGCGCCCGCGACGCCACCTGAATACGGCCCGTCTCAAGGCCTTTCATCATCTGCGCGAATCCTTCGCCCGGCTCGTCTCCGAGGATCGCCGAGGCCGGTACGCGGCAGTCGTCGAACGACAGCTCGCAGCTTTCCACGCCCTTGTAACCGAGCTTGGGGAGGTCGCGTGAAACCGTGAGGCCACGACCGTGCTCGACCAGGACGATTGAAATGCCCCTATGGCGGGGCGCGGCTCGTGGATCTGTCTTGCACAGCAGTGCGATGAGGCCGGACCTGCGGGCGTTACTTATCCAGGTCTTCGCGCCGTTGATCACCAGTTCGTTGCCATCGGCGCGCGCGGTGGTAGTCATCGCCTGCAGGTCCGAACCGCCGCCAGGTTCGGTGAGCGCCATCGTGGCACGTAACTCCCCGCTCGCCATCTGAGGCAGATATTTTTGTCGCTGTTCTTCGTTGCCGTACAACGAGATCAGCTTCGCGACCACGGTGTGGCCGCCCATCGCGCCGGCCAGGCTCATCCAGCCGCGGGCCAATTCCTCGGTCACCCTCACATAGCAAGGCATCGATACCGGCGAACCGCCGTACTCCTCTGGCACGGCAAGCCCGAAGATCCCGATGCGCTTCATCTGCTCGATCCACGCTTCCGGGTACTCGTTCGCGTGCTCGAGTTCGCGGACCGTGGGCTTGACGTCGCGATCGATGAAGGTCCGCACGGTATCGACCAGCATGGTCTCTTCGTCGTTGAGCGCGAGTGTCATTTGCAGCTTCCCTCTTACCGGACATGACTGTCAGAATCAGCGAACCAAATGGGGTCGATCGTCACTAATATGCACCAAAACGGCATATTTTCCAACCTTGTATATCAACACTGATGTCAGAAGGTCTGCGGTCTAGAAGACTCTGCAATTAGTTAAAGCTTTAGCCTTATGCTGACAGCTTGGACGAGACCGTGCGTCAGCGAGACGGTCGAGCGGAGGAGGACGTATGAAGGTTCGTCTCGAGCAGTCGAAGTGCGTGGGTCATGCCCAGTGCTACGCCGTCGACCCGAAGTTGTTCCCGATCGACGACTCGGGCTACTCCATCCTCGAGGAGCACGAGGTGCGGCCAGAAGACGAGCAACTCACCCGGGACGGGGTAGCCGCATGCCCCGAACTCGCGCTGATTCTCGAGGATGACTGACGGGAGTGCTTGCCAAGTGGGCGCAGTAACCGGCACACTGCTGACATAGTTAACCAGGTTGCCTTTGTGGAGTGTCATGCAGACAGCTGATTGGCGTCCCCGGCTCGAGTCGCTACTCGACGACTTCTGTCGTCGCCAGGACGACATAGCGCGCAACGGCGTCAAACCCGACCGCATCGAGGCGGCGCGCGCGTGGCACGCCGAACTCGTCGACCACCACCTGGCGGCGCCGGGGTGGCCGCGCGAGGTCGGCGGACTCGACCTCACGCTGCAGGACCAGCTGGATTACTACCGGATGACGACGGATGCGGGCGCGCCGCCACACCCGTGTCCGCTGTCGTTCATCGTCGCCCCCACCCTCATCGCGCACGGCACGCAGGAACAGAAGGATCGATTCCTGACGCCGTTGCTGCGCGCGGACGAATTCTGGTGTCAAGGTTTTTCCGAACCTGGGGCGGGCAGCGACCTGTCGTCGCTGTCCACCCGCGCCGTCCGCGACGGCGACGTGTACCGGGTGACGGGTCAGAAGGTGTGGACCTCGATGGCCGACCGCGCCGATTGGATGTTCGCGCTGGTTCGGACGGGCTCCGGTGACAAGCCATCGGACGGGATCACTTATCTGCTGATCCCGATGGACAGCCCGGGAATCACCGTGCGCCCGCTGCGCGACATCAGCGGCGCGGCGCACTTCGCCGAGGTCTTCCTCGACGACGTGGCGGTGCCGGTCGAGAACGTGGTCGGGGACGAGGGCGCGGGCTGGTCGATCATGCGAACCTCGTTGGGCCACGAGCGGGCTACCGCTTTTCTGGCTGACGAGTTCAAGTACCGCCGCACGGTCGACCGGGTGATCGATCTCGTTGTCTCCCAAGGGCTCGACGAAAACCCGCAGGTCCGCCAGGACGTCGCGCGGCTGGAATCGGGGGTTCGCACCATCGCCGCCAACAGCGCCCGCGCATTGGCCGCGGTGCTGCGCGGCGAGGATCCCGGCGGGGTGGCATCGGTGAACCGATTGGTGAAGTCGGAGTTCGAGCAGCACATGCATGCGCTGGCCCTGCGCGCGGCCGGTCCCTATGCGGCGCTGGGCAGCCGGGCGCCCGACGCCGTCGACGGCGGGCGTTGGACGTTCGGCTACCTGATGAGCCGGGCGACCACGATCGGCGCGGGAACCGCAGAGATTCAACGCAACACCATCGCCGAGAGCGTGCTCGGACTGCCGTCGCACCGCGGCGAGGGCACCCGGGCAGCTGCCGTCACGCCCGGGGCCCCACTCGCCGTGCCCGAGGAAGACGAACGCGAGCTGCGGGAGGTGCTGGCCGCGGCACTTCGGGCCAAGGTAGACGTGGCAAAATTGCTCGACCGCAAGCGTCCCGTCGATGCGACCGAACCCGAAGTGTGGTCGGCGCTCGTCGAATTCGGCCTACCGGGTCTGGCGGTCGATGAATCGCTGGGCGGCGGCGGCGCTCGACCGCGGCTACTGTACGCCGCCATCGAGGAGGCTGCCAAGGCACTGGCTCCTGCGCCACTGGTTCCGACGGTGACCGCGCTCGACGTCGCACTGCAGTGTGGCGCAAAGGCTTTGGTGCAGCGGATCGCGAGCGGTACAGCTGCTGCGTTCGCCGTTCCGGTGAACGACAGCGGCTGGGTGACCAGCGGCCTTGATTTGCCCGAGTGGGACGGTGCGGGTGTTTCCGGCGTGATCCCGATCGTGGCGGGAGCACCGAACGCCGAAGTGCTGGTGGTACTTGCTCGCTTCGCGGGCGGCGCCGGTGAGGTTTTGGTGGCCGTCGACGCGTCGGCCGACGGTGTTGACGTGGCGGCCCATCAGCCGCTCGACATCACCGGCACCATCGGCGCGGTGACCTTCAGCCGGGCAGCGGGGGAGGTGCTGGCCGACGGCACCGACGTGCCCCCGGTGCTACGCGACGCCCACCGCCAGGCGGCGCTGGCGGTGGGGGCGGATTCCGTCGGGGTTGCGTCGCGTGCGTTGGCGATGGCCGTTCAGTGGGCAGGCGAACGCCATCAGTTCGGCCGTGCCATCGGTAGCTTTCAGGCGATCTCGCATCGGTGTGCGGACATGTTGGTCGCGCTGGAGGGGGCGCGCAGCCAAGTGCTGGCCGCGGCCGAGGCCGACCTCGAAAAGTCAGGATATCTGGCGGATCTGGCCACGGCGGCCGCGCTCGATGCCGGGGTGATAGCCACCGAGGGTGCGTTGCAGATCCACGGCGGCATCGGCTTCACCTGGGAACACCCGATCCACCTGCTGCTGCGCCGCGCTCAGGCCAACTCCGCGTTGATCGGCCGTGCTGACGCGCTGCGAGACCGGGCTGCCGGCGAACTGTTGGCGCTGAGCCGCTAAGACGTCACATCGAACAGGAAGACGCAACGTGGAATACGGTATGGGTCCCGAGTTGGAGGCCTTCCGCGCCGAGGTACGGGCCTTCATCGCTGAGCATGCACCGCCCATCCCGCCGCGAGCGGGCGTACGAAGCGCCGAGAACGAAGCCGAGCTCAAGGCGCTTCAGGACTGGACGGCGCGCCTGTTCGAAGCCGGCTACGTCGGCGCGGACTGGCCCGCGGAGTTCGGCGGCCGCGAGGATCGCTCCGCGGAACACGCCATCGTGGTGGGCGAGGAGCTGGCCCGGGCCGCGGTGCCGGGCGTGCCGAGCGGCAACGCCCTGGCGTCGCATGCGCTGATTCACTACGGCACCGATGACCAGCGCCGCAGGCATCTGCCCGAGATCCGGGCGGGTCGACAGCTGTGGTGCCAACTGTTCAGTGAGCCCGGCGCCGGAAGTGATCTGGCGTCGCTGCGCACCCGCGCAGTTCTCGACGGCGACACTTACACCGTCAACGGGCAGAAGGTGTGGACCACCGACGGGCACTGGGCCGATTACGGATATCTGTTGGCGCGCACCGATGCCGACGCCCCTAAGCACAAGGGCATCAGTGCGTTCATCCTCGACATGTCCAGCCCCGGCATCACGGTCCGCCCGCTGCGCGAGCTGACCGGTACCTCGGACTTCAACGAGGTCTTCTTCGATTCCGTCGAGGTGCCGGCCGAGGCGATGATCGGCGAACCAGGACAGGGCTGGGCGATCGCGAACGCCACGCTGGGACACGAACGCACCAGCGTGGGCGCCGCGGTCGTCAAGCTGAGGCTGGCCATCGACGGACTGGTCGCACTCGCCTCGGACGTCACCCTCGACGGTCGCCCCGCGATCGAGAGCGATCGGGTTCGCGATCGGATCGGCGAGTTCAGCGCCGAGGTCGAGGCGCTCTCGGCGCTGACGTACGCCAACCTCACGCGTTGGCTGCGCGGCACCGAACGCATGCACGACGGCGCGATGGCCAAGCTGATGTTCAGCGAGCTGAACCTTGAGATGGCGCGCTTCGCCGTCGAACTCGGCGGCGAGGCAGGCGTCTTGGTGGAGGGCGACCCGGGTGTCCTCGACGGCGGTCGTTGGCAGGACGAGTGGCTGTACGCCCGGGCCTACACGATCGCCGGTGGCAGTTCGGAAATCATGCGCAACCTGATCGCGGAGCGGGGCTTGGCGCTGCCGCGGGATCGGCGCTGAATGTCAGGCGCTGAGCAGCGCCGCGCGGTGTTCGGCGACGCTCCCGTTGAAGGCCTCGTCGACCTTGATCCGCCGAAGAAACAGGTGCAGATCGTGTTCCCAGGTGAAGCCGATGCCGCCGTGTACCTGCAGAGCCGTGCCGGCCACCTTGGCAGCGGCCGACTTTGTGTATGCCGCCGCCGCGGACGCGGCCCGGGACCGTGCGGCCGGCGGCGCGGTGTCCAACGCGAGAGCCGCGGCCCACAGGCTGGCCCTGCTCGCTTCGACAGCGACGACCATGTCGGCGCAATGATGCTTGACCGCCTGAAACGACCCGATCGGCGCGCCGAACTGTTCGCGCTGCCCCGCGTAAGAGACCGTCATGTCGAGCAGCCGGGCCGCCGCGCCCAGCGCGTCGAAGGCCCGGTGTACCGCCAACGCGTCGCGCACAAATGCCAATGTGCCGGCGGGCAACTGGGTCCAGTCGGCGATCGTCGCGTCGAGGTCCAATCGCGCCCACGAACGGCTCAGATCGAGCGTCGACATCGCCGACAGCGTCGGGGCATTCAGAACCGCCAGGTACTCGCCGTCGCCGACCTGACCGGTCACCGCGATGGAGTCCATGTCGGCGGCCATCGGCACGGGGCGGGTGAGACCGGTCAGCCGCAGCGCATCGCCGTCGACGCCGGCGTCCGGACCAAGCGCCACTCCGGTCAGCTCGCCACCGGCGGTGCGCGCGTCGACCTGGTCGAGCAGCCACGCGGCGATGTTCAGATCGGCGACCGGAAGCGAGCCAGCGGCGTATCCGTGCGCCTCGGTCACGACGGCGAGATCCACATGGGTGCCGCCCATTTCGGACGTGAGCAGCGCCAGCAGACCCGATTCCGCGGCATGGGCCACCGCTGCGGGGTCGACGGTGACAGGCGCCGCGTCCAGTGTCGCGCGGACCCTGGCGACGGGGTCGTTCTTGGTGAGCCAGGCGCGCTCCGCCGCGGCGAGTTGATCCTGTTCGTCCGTCAAGCCGAAGTCCATCGTGGGCCCTTCTACTAAGTTGACCTAGTAAACCATGTCCTCTAGGTTCAGATGACAGGCTTTCGCCGCGAAAGCCGATTCGGAAAGTGACGATGACGAGCATCCACGACGCACTGGGCCGGCTCTGGGACGCCAACGACCACGACCGCATGGTGGAGTGCAACGGACGCTGGGTGTCCTGGGGTTCCGTTCGGTCGCTCATCGAGCGGATCGACGACGAACTCACCGCCGCCGGGTGTCAGACAGGTGGCCGAGTCGCCGTCGTGCTGCCCAATCGAATGGAGTCCGTGGCGGCTCTCATCGCCATCCTGCGGGGCGGGCGCACGCTGGTGACCCTCAGCCCGCTGCAGCCGCCGGACAGGCTGAGCGACGACCTTGCTGCATCCGGCGTGTCCTTCGTCCTTGGGCCGGCTGCGTTGTGGTCCAACGAGGTGTTCAACCGCGCCGTCGCCGATCTCGGCGCGACCGGCTGGACGCTCGACGACGGCGAACTCGCCATCCGGGTACGGGGCACCAAGAACGCGGTCAGTGGCGATCCAGCGGTAGCCATCGAGATGCTGACATCGGGCACGACGGGCGCTCCGAAGCGCATCCCCTTGACCCGCGCGCAACTGGAGGCTTCCCTCGCGTCGGCGTTGCAGCACAACGACCGCGCCGACGCCAGGACCAAACCCCCGTTGTCGGGCACCGTGGGCCTGGTGACGTTGCCCATCGTGCACATCGGTGGGCTGTGGTCGCTGTTGCAGTCGCTGGTCGCGGCCCGTCCGATCGCGATGCTCGATCGATTCACGGTGCCGGGCTGGCACGCCGTGGTGAAGCAGTACCGGCCCGCGGTGGCAGGACTGCCCCCGGCGGCCATGCGATCGGTGCTCGACTCCGACATCCCGCGGGAGGATTTGGCGAGCATCCGCGCCATCAACGCGGGCACCAGTCCCGTCGACCCCGGATTGGTCGATGCATTCTTCGAGCGGTACGGCATCCCTATCCTCGTCGTCTACGGCGCGACCGAGTTTTCCGGCGCGGTGGCCGGTTGGACCGTCAAGGACTTCCATACGCGTTGGGCCGACAAGAAGGGCAGCGTCGGACGCGCCTTCCCCGGCGTGCAGCTGCAGGTCGTCGGAGAGGACGGCGCGGTCCTCGGCGTCAACGAGAGCGGCAGGCTGCAGGTTGCCACGCTGCAGGCCGGCGGTGCCGGAGACTGGATCACGACGAGCGACCTGGCGCACCTCGACGCCGACGGCTTCCTCTACATCGACGGCCGCGCCGACGACGTGATCGTGCGCGGCGGTTTCAAGGTGTCTCCGGAGACGGTCGTCCGCGCGCTGCGTGCGCACCCGGCGGTCGCAGATGCCGCCGTCGCGCCCATGCCGGATCAGCGGTTGGGCCAGATTCCAGTTGCCGCAGTCGAATTGCGTCCTGAAGCGACCACCGATGGCGAGGCGCTACGCGAACACTGCCGGGCCATCCTGACCCCGTATGAGGTGCCGGCCCGCATCTTGGTCGTCGACGAGTTGCCCCGCGGAGCGGCGCTCAAGGTCGACCGTCGCAGGCTGCTCACGATGCTCGAGGATCTTGGCTTGCCGACCGTCCAGCCGGCCGGAGCCGGCTGAAAACGCGCATCACCCAACCGCATTGACCTGGAAGGAAATGTTATGACCGAAACTGCGACCGACGTGGCGAGCCTGGCGGCCCGCGTTGAGCGGCGCGGCAACGTCTCCTTGATCACCATCAACCGGCCCGACGCGCGCAACGCCGTCAACGGGGCGGTGAGCACGATCGTCGGCAGCGCGCTCGAAGAGGCGCAGCGCGATCCGGAAGTGTGGGCGGTCGTCATCACCGGTGCGGGCGATAAGTCCTTCTGTGCCGGAGCGGATCTCAAGGCCATCTCGCGGGGCGAGAACCTCTACCACGCCGAGCACCCCGAATGGGGCTTCGCCGGCTACGTGCATCACTTTATCGACAAACCCACGATTGCCGCAGTGAACGGCACTGCACTCGGAGGTGGCTCCGAGCTCGCCCTCGCAAGCGATCTGGTGATCGCCTGCCAGAGCGCGAGTTTCGGACTTCCTGAGGTGAAGCGTGGCCTGATCGCCGGGGCGGGCGGCGTGTTCCGGATCGTCGAGCAGCTGCCGCGCAAGATCGCGTTGCAGCTGGTGTTGACCGGTGAGCCGATGACAGCGGCCGACGCCCTGCGGTGGGGCCTGATCAACGAAGTCGTGCCGGACGGAACTGTCGTGGAGGCCGCCCTGGCACTCGCTGGGCGGATCACCTGCAACGCGCCCCTATCGGTACAGGCCAGCAAGCGGGTCGCCTACGGTGCCGACGCGGGCATCGTCGCCGCGGAAGAACCCAAGTGGGACCGTACCAAGCGAGAGTTCACCGAGCTGTTGAAATCCGACGATGCCAAGGAAGGCCCGCGGGCCTTCGCGGAGAAGCGTCAACCTGAATGGAAGGCACGTTGAGAATGGCGGAGAGTGCGGGACGCGTAGCAGGAAAAGTCGTTCTGGTGACCGGCGGTGCCCGCGGTCAGGGCCGCAGCCACGCGGTCAAGCTGGCCGAGGAGGGTGCGGACATCATCCTCTTCGACATCTGTCACGACATCGAGACCAATGAGTACCCGCTGGCGACACCGCGTGATCTCGAAGAAGCCGGTCTGGAGGTCGAGAAGACCGGCCGCAAGGCCTACACCGCCGAGGTCGATGTGCGAGACCGGGCGGCGGTAAGCCGCGAACTTGCCAACGCGGTCGCCGAATTCGGCAAACTCGACGTGGTCGTCGCCAATGCGGGCATCTGTCCGCTGGGCGCTCATCTGCCGGTTCAGGCCTTCGCCGATGCTTTCGATGTCGACTTCGTCGGCGTCGTCAACACCGTCCACGCCGCGCTGCCGTACCTGAAGTCCGGCGCGTCGATCATCACCACCGGGTCGATCGCCGGCCTCATCGCGGCCGTACAACCCCCCGGGGCTGCTGGCCCGCAGGGCCCCGGCGGGGCGGGCTACAGCTACGCCAAGCAGCTGGTGGATTCCTACACGTTGCAGCTCGCCGGGCAACTGGCGCAGAAATCCATCCGCGCCAACGTCATTCATCCCACGAACGTAAACACATCGATGCTCAACAGTGAGCCGATGTACCGGCAGTTCAGACCGGACCTCGAGGCACCGAGCCGCGACGACGCTCTGCTGGCGTTCCCCGCGATGCAAGCGATGCCCACCCCCTACGTCGAAACCTCGGACATCTCGAACGCGGTCTGTTTCCTGGCCTCTGACGAGTCCCGGTACGTGACGGGGCTGCAGTTCAAGGTCGACGCCGGTGCAATGCTCAAGTTTTAGGAGGAATCAATGACAACCACCGAGAAGACTGGTGCCGACGCGGCCGCCGAAGAGGGTCGCATCACCGACGAAGACATCGAACGCGCCAAGGGACAGATCGGAATTCCCGTCCATCAGCGCGACGAAGCGTGGCACAAACTGCCGTCGGCGGATGGCATCACGCACTTCGCCTTCGGCTGTGGTGACGACAACCCGTTGTTCCATGATCCGACGTACGGGCCGTCGACGCGCTGGCACGGCCAGATCGCGTCGCCGACCTTCCCGATCGCGACGGGCCTGGATCAGACCCCGAAGTTCACCGATCCGGAGCGAAAGAAGCTGTTCCGGGGGCTCTTTCGCGGTACCGGCAAGTACTACTCGGGGGTGAAGTGGACGTGGTACCGCCCGATCTACGCGGGTCGGCCGGTGTTGGCGGAGAACTACACGCTCGACGTCCAGGTGAAGGAGAGCGAATTCTCCGGTGGGCGTTCGGTCAAGGAAACCTACCGCTATCTCTACGTCGACATCGACGGCAACCCGATCGCCACCCGCGACGAGTCGTACATCAACGCCGAGCGCCACGGCTCGAAAAAGTCCGGCAAGCTCAAGGACATTCAGCGCAAGCACTGGACTCCCGAGGAGTTCGCTCAGGTCGAGGAAGAGTACGAGGCAGAAGTACGGCGAGGCGCCGATCCGCAATGGTGGGAGGACGTCTCCGTCGGCGACGAACTTCCGGGAATCATCAAGGGCCCGTTGACCGTCGTCGACATCATCTCCATGCACATGGGATGGGGCTGGGGCGGCTACGGCGTGGGGCCACTGAAGTTCGCTCACCAGTTACGCAAGCGGATGCCCGCCTTCTACCAGCCCGACGAGTACGGCGTCCCCGACGTCGTGCAACGACTGCACTGGGACGCCGAACGCGCTCAGGCACTGGGTATCCCGGCACCGTACGACTACGGCCAGATGCGCGCCGCGTGGGTGAGCCACCTGCTGACGAACTGGATCGGCGACGACGGCTGGCTGGCCGAGATGGACCTGCAGCTGCGCGGCTTCAACTATCACGGAGACGTGCACCGGTGCACCGGCACCGTCACCGCGAAGGGTGACGGCGCCGAAGACCTGGTGTCACTGGACGTCTTTGCCACCAGCCAGCGAGACGAAACCACCACGCGCGGCACCGCCAAGGTATTGTTGCCGTCCAAGACATCCGGCGCGGTGGTGCTGCCGGTCCCAGATGCCGAACTGAGAAGGCGTGGTGCCCAGGTTGTTTCGCGGGTATCCGGCAAGGTCGGTGAAGAGATGCGACGACTGTATGGAGAGTGAGAGCACCACATGAAGAGACTTGTTCTGGAGCCGGAGCACGAGGCGTTCCGCGAGACGGTCCGGCAGTTCATCGACCGCGAACTCGTGCCCAACGCCGAGCAGTGGGAGCGCGACCGAATTGTCGACCGGTCGGCGTTCGTCGCCGCCGGCAAATACGGTCTGATCGGGTTCAACATGCCCGAGCAATACGGCGGTGGCGGGGTCGACGACTTCCGCTTCAACGCGGTGATCGACGAGGAGATCGCCCGTTATGGCGGGCCGGCGCCCTCGCTGAGCCTGCAGAACGATGTTGTGGGCCCGTACTTCTCGTCGTTGGCTAACGACGAACAGAAGGAACGCTGGCTACCCGGCATCATCAGCGGCGAATTGATCGTCGCCGTCGCGATGACCGAGCCTGGCGCGGGCAGCGACCTCGCGGGTATCCGTACCTCGGCCGTGCGCGATGGCGACGACTGGATCATCAACGGCGCCAAGACGTTCATCTCGTCCGGGATCAACTGCGACCTCGTGGTGGTGGTGTGCCGCACCGACCCCGACGCCGGTCACAAAGGCTTCACCTTGCTGGTGGTCGAGGCGGGTATGGAGGGCTTCAGTCGCGGACGCAAGCTCGAAAAGATGGGGTTGCACTACCAGGACACCGCCGAATTGGCCTTCGAGAACGTGCGAGTGCCGTCGGCGAACCTGCTGGGCAAGGAGGGACGCGGGTTCTATCACCTGATGCACAACCTCCCATCAGAGCGGTTGTCCATCGCCATCTCAGCCATCGCGGGCGCTCGCGAGACCTGGCGCCAGACGTTGCAATATGCCAAGGACCGCAGGGCTTTCGGCCAATCGATCGGCAGCTTTCAGCACAACCGATTCCTGTTGGCAGAGATGGACACCGAGCTCGACATCGGCGAGCAGTACATCGACCGGTGCCTGCAGGCCGTCGTCGACGGTGAACTGACGGCGGTCGAGGCGTCTAAAGCCAAGTGGTGGTGCACCGAGACCGCCAAGAAGGTCATCGACGGATGTGTACAGCTGCACGGCGGCTATGGCTACATGACGGAATACCGGGTTGCGCGCGACTACATGGACAACCGCATCATGACCATCTTCGGCGGCACGACCGAGATCATGAAGGACATCATCGGCCGCGACCTGGGCTTGTGATTCTTGGTGAGCGGTATCGCAGTCCAGCGCGATGAAGCGGTCCTGCGACTGCGGCTGGACCGGCCGGAGAAGCTCAACGCCGTCGACACACCGATGCTCGATGAGCTGTGTGCTCAGTTCGAGAGCGCTGCGGGTGACGAGGCTGTCCGCGCGGTACTGCTCATCGGCGCCGGGAAGGCGTTCTGTTCCGGCGGCGACCTGACCGGCGGTGACACCGCGGGAGCCGCTGACGCCGCCAGCCGGGTGGTCCGCGCGATCACCGCGCTGCCCAAGCCAGTGGTCGCAGGCGTGCACGGCGGCGCCGTTGGCTTCGGATGCCCACTCGCCCTGGCCTGCGATCTGGTGGTGGCCGCGCCATCGGCGTACTTCCAGCTGGCGTTCAGCCGGGTCGGACTGATGCCCGACGGTGGTGCGTCCGCGCTGCTGCCGGGGCTGATCGGGCGAGCGCGGACGGCGCGCATGGCGATGACCGATGAAAAGATCTCCGCGGCAACCGCATTCGAGTGGGGGATGATCTCCTATCTCACTGGCGAGGATGATTATCAATCTGTACTGGCCGACGTGCTGCGGTCCGTCTCCGGCGGTCCGACGTTGGCGTTCGGCTGGACCAAGCGTGCGCTGGCCGCCGCGACCCTGACCAAGCTCGAGACGGTGCAAGCGATCGAAGCCGAGGGGCAGTTAGCGTTGATCGAGACCGCTGACTTCAGCGAAGGCGAGCGCGCCTTCCGCGAGCGGCGCACCCCGGATTTTCGCGGTCACTGAACAAAGGAGAGCCGACGTGGCAACCCCGAAGGTACGAGTGGACGGCCTGGACATCGAATACGCCGATACCGGGCAAGGACCTACCGTCCTGTTCGTGCACGGCGTCTACGTGACCGGCGCCCTCTGGAACGAGGTCGTGGCCGAACTCGGCGATGGGTTTCGTTGCATCGCGCCAACCTGGCCGCTGGGCGCGCACAGCGCACCCACCGACGGCGCCGACCTGGGCGCCGAGGCGGCCGCTCGGCGCATCGTCCATTTCATGGAAGCCCTCGATCTGACCGACGTCACTGTGGTGGCCAACGACACCGGCGGCGGCCTGGTGCTGGCGTCGCTGGGCGATCCGACCCTGGACACGTCCCGGATCGCCCGTCTGGTGCTAACGAATTGCGATAGCTACGAACACTTTCCGCCCGGGTCGTTTGCTCAGATCGTGAGGCTGTGCCGGTTCAGCTCGGTGGTGGGTGGAGGAATCTTGCGCCTGTTGGCCACCGGACCGGGGCAGGCCTTCTTCCTCAAGGCCGTGTCCAAGCACCCCCCGACCCCGGAGCGGCAGCGGGAGATCTTCGGAGCCTTCGCCACCAGCGGAGCGGCCCGCCACGACGCGGTTGCGGTGACCGGCTCATTGGATCCGGCTCTCACGTTGCGCGCCGCGCCGGCGATCGAGGCGTTCGACAGACCCGTCACCTTGACGTGGGGCACCGAGGATCAGCTGTTCCCCATCGACCACGCCCGCCGACTACGCGATGCGTTCCCGCATGCCACGTTGATCGAGATCCCCGACAGCGCCACCTTCGTCATGATCGATGCGCCCGGGAAACTCGCCGAAGCGATCCGGAACGGATAACCTTCGCGAATATGACAGCGTACTGTCATACTTCGCGATCGCGACGGATGGGAATCCTGACGTGGCAGGTCCGGTGAAACTGGTCATCGGCGCGAGCGGCTTCCTCGGCTCACACGTGACGCGCCAACTGGTGGAACGTGGCGAGCGAGTCCGAGTCCTGCTGCGCCGCACCAGTTCCACCGTGGCGATCGACGATCTCGACGTCGACCGCCACTACGGCGACATCTTCGACGACGCGGCGTTGCATGACGCGCTGACGGACTGCGGCGACGTGCACTACTGCGTTGTCGACACCAGGGCCTGGCTGCGCGTCCCGGCCCCGTTGTTCCGCACCAACGTCGAGGGCCTGCGCCACGTGCTCGACGCCGCCGCGGACGCGGACCTGCGACGGTTCGTCTTCACCAGCACCATCGGCACGATCGCGCTCAGCCAGAACGGCCGCCCGGTCACCGAAGAGGAGCCGTTCAACTGGGCCGACAAAGGCGGCGGCTACATCCGCTCCCGCGTAGAGGCCGAGCAGTTGGTGTTCCAGTACGTGCGCGAACGGGGGTTGCCCGCGGTCGCGCTCTGCGTCTCGAATACCCACGGGTCCGGTGACTTCAGCCGACGCCGCACGGCTCACTGTTGGCCGCCGCGGCGAAGGGCAAGGTGCCGGTGTACTTCAAGGGCATGTCGATGGAAGTGGTCGGCGTCGAAGACGCCGCCCGTGCGCTGATCCTCGCCGCCGAGAAGGGTCGGGTCGGCGAGCGGTACATCATCTCGGAGCGCTTCATCAGCGCGCGTGAACTCTACGGGACCGCCGCTGAGGCCGGGGGAACGCGGCCACCCCGAGTGGGGATTCCGTTGCAGGTCATGTACGCGTTGGGCTTTGGCGGAGATATCGCCGCGATCCTGCTGCGACGCGACATGCTATTGTCCACGCTGTCGGTGCGATTATGCACATCATGTCCCCAATGGACCACGGCAAGGCCGAGCGTGAACTGGGTTGGCATCCCGAGCCGATCCACGACTCGATTCGACGCGCAGTGGCGTTCTACCGGGATCGGCGCGAGGCGCACTGACCGTCGATCAGCCGTCTCCCGCCTGCTTGCGTGGCAGCCGATCACGACCTCGCCGTCGAAGCTTGCTGTGCCGTACGGAGGACGTATCGGGTCAGTGCCGACGTTGTGCACCGTTGACTGGCGTGTCATACGGCGACGTCGAATTCTTGCCGGGCCAGTCGTTGGGCCGCTGCCGGGTCGGATTCCACGCGCGATTTCCGGTCGAAGATCATGACCGCCCGGTCGGGTTCGGTGCAGCCGGGCCACCCGGCGCCCGGTGTGCCCGTGCGGGCGAACGCCACCCATCGGGACTCTCGGTCGTCGCACATCATCGAGAACCAGATGCTCAACGGCGAAGCGATCAGGCTCGACAGCGCGCGGCGGATGGCTGCGCGCTGAGTCACCTGGCCGTCGCGCCGGCCCGCCGCCGGCGCCGCGGCTTGGCAGCGGACTCGGCCTTGACCTTGAACAGGGATGCCACCAGCGCCGGTACCTCATCCGACCGGCTGCCGGGCAGGAACAACATTGATATCACGCTGCGCGTGAACAGATCGCCCAACTGGCGCTTGGTGAGGGCGCCGCTGGTTACCAACGGAGACTCCTCGGCCGCGGGGTCTAGCGCATCCGTGACCACGTCGACCAGCTTCGGGAACGTGTCGCGTATGAATTCCAGCGTGAACTCCGGTGCCACGTCCAACATCTGGTTCCAGTCTCCGCCCGCGGCACGGTAGGCGACGATGGTGTCCAAGACCACTTCGACACGCAGTTGCGGATCCGGGTTGGCTTCGATCGCGGCAGCGAACGCCGCCGCGACTCCGTCCTCGAAATGCTGACCGAGTGCTGCCAGCACCTCTTCTTTGCTGTTGAAGTAGCGGTAGAAGGTGCCGCGCGCGATCTGCGACGACTCACATATATCGCTCACCGAGAGCTTGTTCGCGCCTTGCCTGCTCAACGCTTTCATCGTGCCGGCCAGAATCTTCTGCACGGCCCTCTCCGCGCGCGGGTCGTCGACAGCCATCCGGAACCACCTCACAGACAACATGAACACTGTGTTCATGTGGTGTTCTACTTGTCGATTATGTCCGACCTGGGTGGACTTCCGGAGACCCATGACTGGCGACTGTGAGCAAACGCACCCGTCACGGCCGGTGCGCGCTCGAACAACTCGACCGGTCCACTCGCGACAATGTCGAGGTTGGTGTCGAGGCGCCGCACCACATCGTCGAGGTCGCGAACCAGGAAGCTGCGGTTGAGATCCGGATCGTCTGTCCATGGACGCGGGTGGCACGGACATGCGTGCTACTATGTAGCACATGAAGACGATTGGGGTACGGGAGCTGCGGCAACACGCCAGCAAGTACCTTGAAGAAGTGGTCGCCGGGGAATCGATCGAGATCACTGACCGCGGCCACCCCGTCGCGCGCCTGGTGCCAATCACGGGCGATCCGTGGGCAGACCTGATTAGCGCTGGTGAAGTTGTCAGCGCGGCTCGTCCGATGAACATCGACGACCTCAAGCCTGCGGCATACCCGCACAGCGCCTCTGAAACCCTTGAGCGACTTCGGAGCGACGAGCGCTAACCCGATGCGGATCTACCTGGACACCTCTGCCTTGGTCAAACTCGTTGTCGCTGAGGATGAATCGCAGTCGCTGCAGTCCTTTCTGAGCGCACGAGCTAACGACAATTTATTCTCGGCGGCTTTGGCGCGCACCGAGCTAATACGCGCAGTGGCACCAAACGGAGCCCAAGCCATCGCTGATGCTCGAGACCTACTTAAGAGCTTGGACACCGTCATGCTGACGCGACAACTGCTCGACGAAGCCGGCACCTTGCTGCCACTACGCTTGCGCAGCTTAGACGCTATACACCTCGTAGCGGCACAGCGAGCTGGCGACTCGTTGCGCGCGGTCATCACATATGACGCGCGAATGCTTTCAGCAGCAGCGGATCTCGGGATCTCAGCAGCATCTCCGCGATAGAGGTCCGGGCCTTTATCGGCCAGACGCGTCACTGCGACGCAACTGGCTAGAGCAACCCGCCAATGGTCGAGAATCAGCCACTGGTCTGATATCCGACGGCTACGCCCACATAAGAGGGATCGGCGCCCCCACCCGAGGGGTCACCCGATCGCGCCAACTCTTACACCGCCACGCCTAGGGGCTTGGCCGCAGCGCATCAGGGTCTTGGCAGCCAGTCAAAGGATAGATAGGTCCGAGGTGCTGGCGCAATTGGCGTGGCCGACGGACTCGCCGCGATTACGATGGTGGAGGCATCGCCGCTTCCGATGGATGGCAGCCGCGACCACGAGCGCATACCGCCCCCGGCGGGGCCAGTCTTGGACTGCGCAATTCTTAGCTCCGCGTAACAGGCTGGCCGCTGCAAAGTCACCTCAAGCAACTCGGTCTCCCTGGGCGACCACCGTAATGACCGCCTGGGACGTGTCCGCGGGTTCATTCGTCGGCTTGGGACGAGGCCGACGCTGGGAGCGCCGAGGTGTCGACTCCCAGTTCGTCGAGCCGCTTGATGTACAGCCGAACGTTGCGCATCTTCACGTCTTCATAGCCGCGAACAAGCTCGGCCGCCGACGCCGCCGCGACTGCGGCGGCGTACCCCTCGGGCGTCAGATTCGACAGGAAGCCGCGCATCATCGCCTCATAGTGGGCGACCAGTTGCCGTTCGAGTCGCCGCATGTGCGTGTGGCCGAACGGGTCCAGCCTGGTGCCGCGCAGAAATCGGCCCTTGGCGAGCAGTCGCAGCGCCCCGTGGCTGCCCGGCCGCATGCTGATCTTCTTTTTGCGGCCCAGCGCCTTCAACACTGGCGGATGCAATTTGTAGGTCAGGTTTTCGCCGTCCGGGACCTGCCTGCGCACCGACTCGATGAACGCGGCGTCGGTGAGCATGCGGGCGACCTCGTACTCGTCCTTGTAGGCCATCAGCTTGTGCAGGCCGCGGGCGACGGCCTCCGACAACTCCGTGTGTTCGGTTATTCGACGTTCTGCCGACCACACGTCCTCGACGAACTGGATGTACTTGAGCGCGAGGTGATCTCCCTGGTAGGCGACCAGCCCGGCGGCCCGCCGCTCGAGCATTTCTCGGGCCGGCCCGACCACAGAGCAGCCACCAAGCAGGTGAATGGGCACCACCGTGTCGGAGCGCTGCGCCTCCAAAGGCCCGGTTGTTGCGGACTGGAAAGTCGCCGGGCTGTCCACCGCGACCCGCCCCCAGCGGAACGCCGCCTGGTTCGCGCGCACGGCCACCCCGTTGATGGCAATCGCCTCTTCGATCGCCGCGGCCGGGATGGGAATGCCACCCGACTGATAGGCGGCGCCGACGAGGAGGAAGTTCGCCGGCGCGGTGGTGCCGAAGAGCGTGTCGGCGGCGGCGAGCGCGTCGAAAGCGGTGAGCGTTTTGGATCGCACGTCGAGCCGCGACAGCAGACTGTCCTCCGACGGGTACTCCACCGCACCGTCGTAGACCATGTCCCCGGTCGGCGTCTTGCTGGTCGACGCGACGGCGACGGTTCGGTTCGGATCGCCGTACCCGACGTTCTTGGCGTCGACGGCGGTGAGCAGATCGAACGCCAGGACGCAGTCGGCGGATCCCGGACTGACCCGGTTCGATCGATCGGCTGGCGCAGCACTGAGGCGCAAATGCGATGTCACCGGTCCCGCTTTCTGACTGAGACCGGTTTGGTCGAGTCCCTCCACGTGCAGTCCGGCGCGCAGCGCCGCCATTCCGAGGACCTGGTTGACCGTCACGACGCCCGTGCCGCCGATGCCGGCCAGGAAGATGTTGTGAACTCCGGTGATTGGCCGCCCCGCAGGGTCAGGGACCTCGGGCGGCTCGGGAGGTTGTGGTCGCGCGCTGGCGGATGACCGGTCGGGAACGTCAACGGTGATGAAAGAGGGGCAGTCGCCGTCGAGGCAGCTGTAGTCGGTGTTGCAGGTGGTCTGGTCGATCCGGGTCTTGCGACCGAACTCGGTGTCGACAGGCTGTACGGACAGGCAGTTGCTCTTCACCCCGCAGTCGCCGCAGCCCTCGCATACCGCCTCGTTGATGACGACGCGCGTGCGGCGCACGGGCAGGGCGCCACGTTTGCGCTTGCGTCGCGCCTCGGCGGCACACTGCTGGTCATAGATCAGCACGGTGACGCCCTTGGTGTCGCGAAGCACGCGCTGGGCTTCGTCGAGGCGGTCGCGGTGCCAGACCTGGACGCCGGCGGCGAACGTGGCGCCTTTATGCCGCTGGGGCTCGTCGGCACAGACGATCACCTTCGTGACGCCGTCCGCGACGAGTTTGTGGGTCAGTTCGGGAACCGTGAGTCCGGCCTGGACGTCCTGGGCGCCGGTCATCGCGACCGCGGAGTTGAACAGGATCTTGTAGGTGATGTTGACGCCGGCGGCCACACACGCCTGCACGGCCAGCTGGCCGGAGTGGAAATACGTTCCGTCGCCGATGTTCTGGAACATGTGTCCGATGTCGGTGAAGGGTGACTGGCCGATCCACTGAGCGCCCTCGCCGCCCATCTGCGTCAGCCCGGTCACCTGGGAATCGGTCCGGGCGGACATTGTGACCAGCGTGTGGCATCCGATGCCGCCACCGGCCAGCGACCCCTCGGGCACCGCGGTGGAACGGTTGTGCGGGCAACCCGAGCAGAAGTAAGCGGTGCGCTTGGTGGGCAGAACCGTCAACTCGAGCGACGGGGGCGGCGGCGCCGACAGCGCGACCCGGTCCCGCAGCACCCGGCGTAGCGGAGCGGTCAGCCGTGCCGCGGTGAGTTCGCCGTCCGGCGGAATGAGCCTGCGACCCTGGGCATCACGCTTGCCGAGTACGTCCGGCGCGCCAGTGCGACCGTACAGGGCCTCCTTGACCTGAGTCTCGACGAATGCGGTCTTGTCCTCGATCACCAGCACCTGCTCGACGTCGCGAGCCAGGCGCGCGACCTTGTCCGCACCCAGGGGGTAGGGCATGCCGACCCGCAGTATCCGGACGCCCGAACGCAACAGGTCGGCCTCGTCGAGACCCAGATCCACCAGGGCTTCGCGGACGGAGTCGTAGGCGGTGCCGACGGCGACGATGCCCAGCCACGCGGTCGACGGATCGACTTCGATTGCGTCGATGTCGTTGGCCGCGTTGAACGCTTCAACCATCGCCCAGCGCGGCCCGTAGAGATCGGCCTCGGCCAGCACGCTGTCGGGGGGCGCGGCGAGGATACGTTGGCGGTACGTCCAGGGGCGCCCGTCCCATTCGATCGCCGGTACCGCGATGTCGAAGTCGGCAAAGTCCCGATCGAGCGTCCACAGGCCGTCGGCGACGTCGGCGACGATCTTGAGAGCCGGCCAGCACCCCGATGCTCGGGACAGTGCGACTCCGTACAGGCCGAAGGCGATGAGCTCTTCGGCGTTGCGGGGGAAGAAGATCGGCATGGACAGCGCGGCCAGTGACCGCTCACTGGCCGCGGGGACGCTCGACGACTTGGCGCCGGGATCGTCGCCGACCAGGGCCAGCGCGCCGCCGTGCGGGTTCGCGCCGTACATCGCCGCATGGCGCAGTGCGTCGCTCGCGCGGTCCAGGCCAGGACCCTTGCCATACCAGACCCCGACCACACCGTCGTGGCGACGCGTGCCATTTGGCAGGTCGAGCTGGCTTCCCCACACCGAGGTCGCCGCGAGTTCCTCGTTCACGCCCGGCACGAGCCGCACGTGGTGGACGGTGCTCAGCTCGGGCAGGCTGGCCAGCAGTTGATCGAGCCCGGCCAACGGGCTGCCCTGATACCCGGAAACGAATGTGGCGACGTCCCTTTGGGCTCGTTCTTCACGTGTGTGCTGTTCGACCAACAACCGGGCAATGGCCTGCACTCCGGTCAACAACACCGGACCCGACGAGGCGCGGTAGCGCTGTGCAAGAGACGACTCGAGCGCCGGGCTCTCCGCGCTGTGCAGATCAGTCATTGGGTCTCACCATCCAGGCGGGTTGGGATCTCACCACACGAGTTGTGATTCGTAGGTACTCTTAAGGCTTGCTTTGAATGCTGTTCGGGTCAACTATTACGCTGGCAACTAACCAATCTGGGTAGTCGGCATCGTTGACGACATCGATAGGTGACAAGAATGCTCAGCATCGACCGCCTAGACGTGGAGCTCCTCGAAATGCTCGCCGGCGACACCCGCGCGGGGGTGGTGGAGCTGGCGTCCCGGCTTGGCATCTCGCGCAACACTGTTCAGGCTCGACTGCGGCGCCTCGAGGAGGGTGGTCTGCTCACTGGCTACCGTCCCGAACTCAAACTCGGGCAGGCGGGAGTGTCGATGGAGGCGTTCATCGGGCTGGAGGTTCAGCAGGGCCGACTATCGTCGATCGTCGACGCCCTGACGGCCATGCCGCAGGTACTCGAGATCCACGCCACCACCGGACGCGAAGACCTACTGGTGCGAGTGGCCACCGAGACCCAGGGCGACCTGCAGCAGCTGATCGAAGCCATCGTCGTGATCCCGGGCGTCGTGCACTCGACGACGACGTTGGCGCTTACGACGCCACTGCCGTACCGAGCGCTGCCGCTGCTCAAACACATCACGCGGGACGCCGGCTGGGGACGGTCGACGCCCAAAGCGTGAGCGCGGCCCGATAAATCGCTGGGCACTACCGCCGGGGCATCTCACCGCTCAAGCAATGGTTGCGTGTCGTCGTAACGCATCGCCCTACCCATGAGGTCCTTCATGATCTCGGTGGTGCCGCCGTACAGCCCCTGGACCCGCGCGTCACGCCACAGGCGGGCAGTCATTGGGACAACCGGGAACCGCACGCACGACTGCCAATCGAATCCTCGTGGTCGGCGCGACCAGGGATATCGCGGACTCCAAATAATCGGTGATGGATGTCATTCGGTCCTTCAGGCCGTCGAGCCATGCTGGGTCAACCCTTACCGTCCGCCGGGTTGGCGCCACGGCGCCCTTAAGACCGTCGCTGGGATCGGTTAACAAATGGTATTGAATGTGTATTATCACTACGATAAGATCTATTCTGGGCATCCGACCCCGTGTGGACCGCGTGAACGTCCGGATGCCGAATCCCGCTGTCCACGAACGAACTTAACGCCCGTCGATGATGGCGTGAGTGGAACTTCGAGAGGCTCTTGAGTGAAACGCACCCTCTTCAACGAAGATCACGAGGCATTCAGGGCAACGGTTCGCGCCTTCTATGCCGAACAGGTAGTTCCCGATTACGTCGAATGGGAGCGCGCCGGCGCGCCACCTCGCGAGTTCTGGACGGCCGCGGGCAAGCTCGGGCTGTTGGGTACTCAGGTTCCCGAGCAGTTCGGGGGAGGCGGACAGGACAGCTTTCTGTTCAACGTAATCCTGACCGAGGAGTCTCAACACGCAGGCATCGCACTCGGTGGCTTGCGAATGCACACCGACATCGCGATGCCCTACTTCCTCCACTACGCCAACGCTGAACAACAGAGCCGCTGGCTCCCAAGGCTGGTCAGCGGAGATGCCGTCGCCGCGTTGGCGATGTCCGAACCGGGCGCCGGCTCGGATATGAAAGCGATCCAGACCCGGGCCGTTCGCGACGGTGCCAATTACATCGTCTACGGCTCCAAGACGTTCATCTCCAACGGCGCCAACGCTGATCTCATCGTCACCGCCGTCAAGACAGATCTGGAAGCCGGCCGGGAAGGCCTGAGCCTGTTGGTGATTGACGGCGACAGCCCTCGGCTCATCCGCGGCCGCAAGCTAGAGAAGCTGGGCTTGAAGTCGCAGGACCTGGCAGAGCTGATCTTCGACGATGTAGTGGTGCCCGCCGAGGACTTATTGGGGGAGGAGGGCAAAGGGTTCGCCTACCTGACGGAAAACCTTGCCCAGGAGCGCCTCTCAATTGCGGTGAACAGTCAGGCCGCCGCGACCAAGGCTTTGCAGGACACCATCGAATACACCAAGGGCCGCAAAGCGTTCGGGACGACAGTATCGTCGTTCCAGAATACCAAGTTCGAACTCGCAGCCTGCGCCACCGAAATCGAGGCCGGTCAGTCACTGCTCGATCGGGCCCTGCTGGTTCATGAGGACAGGAAGCTCTCGGCGGCAGATGCGGCCGTGGTCAAGCTGTACTGCACCGAACTGCAGGGCCGAGTGATCGACCGCTGTCTGCAGTTGCACGGCGGCTACGGCTACATGATGGAATATCCGATCGCGCGGGCTTATGCCGATGCCCGGGTGTCCCGAATCTACGGTGGCTCCAGCGAGGTCATGAAGGTGATCATCGCCCGGTCGCTTGGGCTGTGACCCGTTGACGCACGCTCCTAAGCCCTCTACATTACAGAGATCAACTCTGTAGAACAGAGGACCGGAGCGCCGGGTCTTAGGAAGGGTGGCTATGACACAGCTGTCAAGCGTTCTCAATGACGTACGGCGAGGGATGATCCCGGCGCATATCTACAACGACTGTGAGATCTTCAAACTCGAGAAGGAGCGGATCTTCAACCGGGCGTGGATCTTCGTTGGGCACGAATCAGAGATCCCCCAATCGGGTGATTACGTGGTGCGCCGGATTCTCGACGATTCCTTCATCATCATTCGCGACGAAGAAGGTCAGGTGCGCGCGCATTTCAATATGTGTCTGCACCGGGGGATGCAAGTATGCCGGGCCGAGATGGGCAACACCTCGCATTTTCGTTGCCCGTATCACGGCTGGTCCTACCGCAACGACGGCAGGATCGCCGGATTGCCGTTCCACCACGATGCCTATGGCGGGGAGGCCGGATTCAGGCGCAAGGGCAAACGACTGCTGCCGGCGCCAAACATCGGTATCTACAACGGAATGATCTTCGTCAGCTTAGCCGCGACGGCCCCGCCGCTGGAAGAATATCTCGGTGACTTCCGCTTCTATCTGGACTTCTACACAAGGCAAAGCCACAGCGGCATCGAACTGCGCGGGCCCCAGCGCTGGCGGATCAAGGCGAATTGGAAGATCGGTGCTGAAAACTTCGCGGGCGACATGTACCACACGCCGCACACGCATACGTCGGTCGTGGAAATCGGCCTGTTCCGCGAGCCCAGTGCCCAAAAACGCAAGGAAGGCGCGCTTTATTGGGCAGGAAACGGCGGTGGAACCACATACAAACTGCCGGAGGGCCCGCTCGAGCAGCGTCTGAGCTACGTCGGCTACCCCGAGGACATGATCACCCGGATGAAGCAGTCCTGGACGGCCGAGCAGCTCAACATAATCGGCGAAGACGGGTTCATGTTCAGCGCCGCGTCCCTGTATCCCAACCTTTCTTTCGTGCACAACTGGCCGAAGGTCGCAGATTCCGATGATGTGCTCCCGTTCATCACCCTGCGGCAGTGGCAGCCGATTAGCGAGGATGAGACCGAAATACTGTCTTGGTTCGCCGTCGACAAAGAGGCGCCAGAGCAGTTCAAGGCACTCTCCTACAAGGCCTATCTGATGTGTTTCGGCAGCACCGGCATGTTTGAGCAGGATGACGTGGAGAACTGGGTGTCGCTGACCAACACGGCGGCCGGCTCCATGGCCCGCAGATTACTGCTCAACAGCAGAATGGGTCTGCTGGAAGACGGCACCGAGGTCGCTCCGCCACTGACGCGTGAACAGTTCTCCGGACCAGGTATCGCGCGGAAGGGCTACAGTGAGTTCAATCAGCGAGAATTGCTGCGGCGCTGGGCGGATGACCTCGAGAGCCCGGTTGAGGCCGCAGCAGAAGGCTCCGAAATCTGCAGCTTTCCAGCCGCCGTCGACAAGGTGGTGCGCCGGTGAGTACTGACACCACAACATCAGATCGGGGTGCAACGGCTAGCAGGCAGCGCGAGACCCATTCGGCTGCCTCGCGACTCGGGGCCCATGCATCCCGAATTGCCCGCAGCGGTAGCACATTACGCTTCGATGACGAACGCCATCTGTTGGCTCACCGGTGGCTGGTCGACGAGACCTATCTACTCGACGCGCAGGCCTACACCGACTGGCTGGACACGCTCGCCGACGACATTCACTACCTGATGCCGGTTCGGGTGACCACCGCCCTTGGTGCGGGATACGACACATCTCCGGGCATGGCTCATTTCGATGAAGACAAGTACTCACTGTCTCGCAGGGTCGCGCGATTCCTCACCGAACATGCGTGGACCGAAGATCCGCCGTCGCGGCTGCGGCACCACCTGTCGAATGTGCGCACCTTTGCCACCGAGGATTCCGATCATCTGGTGGTCGAGTCTGCAACTCTCCTCTTCCGTAGCAGGGGTGACGTTCGAGAAGGAGCCTTTCTCTCCGCGGGTCGCGAGGACCTCCTGCGCCATGAGGGTGAGCAATGGAAGCTGGCCCGCCGGACCATTCTGGTGGACGAGTCGGTGATCCGAATGCAGAATCTGGCGATCTTCCTATGACAGCTTATCCGCAGCAGCCGGGGCGATCAGGGACTGACACGGTCCACCCGGAAGATATTGCCGGCGAACCGATCACGATTGGCAACGAGTTCGCGGAGGTTCGGGTCGCCCGCTTGCAGACGCGCAACGGGTCACGTCTGTTGATCGAATCACTGAAATCCGGGCAATGGGTTTCGTTGTGCCCATTGGAACTTGAAGCGCTGACCTGGCAGGCCACGGCCACATTTTCGGCAATGATCGGCCAGCCGTTCGGGTCGCTGGTCACCGACGAATCCGGGGACACAACGTCAGGCCGGGCATGACGGGCTGGCTCGAGGGTCGCCGGGCGCTTGTCGTCGGGGCCGGCTCCGGAATCGGCAAGGCCATTGTCGACGCTTTCTTGGGCGAAGGTGCCCGGGTAGCGGTCCTGGAGCGCGATCCCGACAAATGCGCGGCATTGTCGACCACCCATCCCGAGGTGGTCACGACGATCGGCGACGCAACCACCCGAATCTCGAACGATCGGGCCGTCGCAGCCGCGGTGAAGGCATTCGGCGGACTGGACATCTTGGTCAATTGTGTTGGCGTGTTTGACTTTTACCGCAGCATCGAGGATCTGGACGCCGACCTTGTCGACGACGCGTTCGACGAGATCTTTCGCGTCAACGTCAAGAGTCACCTGCATTCGGTCAAGGCCGCCCTCCCGGCGCTGCGTCAGTCCGAGCACGCCGTCGTTCTGCTGACCGAATCCACGTCGGCCTACTACCCGGGCCGCGGTGGAGTGCTCTACGTTGCTTCCAAATTCGCTGTCCGCGGCCTGGTGACCGCGCTGGCACATGATTTGGCCCCTGGTGTCCGGGTGAACGGGATCGCACCCGGCGGGACGTTGGGCACCGACCTGCGAGGCGTGGCGAGCCTCGGATCAGCCGAGCGCCGCATGTCCGATACTGCCGAGCGGGCCGGGGAACTCGCTGCGCGCGTGCCGTTGCAGGTCGCACTGAGCGGCGAAGATCACGCCTGGAGTTATGTCTTTCTCGCATCGGATCGATCCCGCGGCATCACCGGCGGTGTCGTTCACTCCGACGGCGGGATGAGTGTCGCCGGGGCGCCGAAGAAGCGGCGATGACGCCCGATCACAGTGAAGACACAGGGGATGCCTTGCCGAATCTGAAGCCGAATGCCAGGAGCCGCAGGGGATACCCGGTGCAGGAGAACGTCTCGGAGGGGCCGCGCTGATGGCCGGCAGGACCGTTGTCATTGTCGGAAGCTCGGTCGCCGGGGTGCGTACTGCACGCGCATTGAGAACGCAAGAATTTGACGGTCGCATCGTGCTGATCGGCAAGGAAACCGAACTCCCATACGACAAGCCGCCGCTCTCCAAGCAGTTCCTCGCCGGCGCGTGGGATGAGGACAGGGTGAGACTGTTGACGGCGGACGACGCCGAGGCCGCCGGCATCGAGCTACGCCTCGGCAGTGCCGCGGAACGCCTCGATGTCGCTGATCGGAAAGTCGTCCTCGCCGACGGCACCCGAGTGCCCTACGACGTCCTTGTCGTGGCCAGCGGCGCTGACGCGAGGCCGTCCCCATGGCCGGTCGAATCCGGCGTGCACGTTGTCCGCACACTCGACGACAGCCGGGGACTGGCCCGCGACCTCGCCTCGTCATCGGGTCCCGTGGTGGTGGTCGGCGGCGGATTCATCGGCGCAGAAGTGGCGGCAACCGCTCACGCGGCGGGCCGAGACGTCACGATCGTCGACCCGCTGCACGCGCCGATCGGCCGGGTCGTGGGCGAGGAACTCGGGGTCATGTTCACCGACCTGCACCATCGCCACGGCGTACATACCCGCTTCGGTGAAGGCGTGGAGGCGATCGAGGGCACCGCCGGACAGCTTTACGTGGAGTTGACCGGCGGCGACGTGTTACCGGCAAGCACCGTCGTCGTCGGTATCGGCGCCCGTCCCAACGACGGCTGGCTGACATCGTCGGGACTGCTCATCGACGACGGGGTGGTGTGCGACGAGTATTGCCGCGCAGTCGATCACAGCGATATCTTCGCGGTGGGTGACGTGGCCCGTTGGCACCATCCGCGGCATCGAGAAGATGTCCGGGTTGAGCACTGGACCAACGCGTCCGAGCAGGCGGCTTGCGTAGCCCACAACATCGCGCACCCCGATGAGCTGCGCGCGTATGCCCCGACGGAGTACGTCTGGAGCGACCAGTACGACTGGAAGATCCAGATCGCCGGGCGGCCAGGTCGAGCCGAACTGCTGCGAATCATCGGCGACCTGAACGGTGAGAAGCCGCGTGCTGCAGCAATCTACAGCGACGACAGCGGGCTGCTCCGAGGCGCCGTGACCGTCAACTGGCCGAAGGCTATCTTGATTTGCCGCAGACTGATCGGCGCTGAGACCACCGCCGCGGCGGCTCTGCACGAGCTCGAACAGTTGCCGCAGGCCGGTGCCACGGCGAGCGCCCGGCAGTAGGCATCCAGGGTCGCGTGAATCGCCGTCAGGAGGTCGTAGGGGTGACCGAAACAAACGATGCCGTCGCTGCGCGCGAATATGGGCCCGTACCGCAGTACCCAATCGAATCGGTCGACAACGCGTTGCGTGCGTTGATGATGTTGGTTGAGCGGTCCGAGATCCGGCTCACGGAGGTCAGCAGTCATCTTTCAGTAGCCAGTTCGACGGCTCACCGCCTCCTGGCGATGTTGGCCTACCGCGGACTGGTTCGCCAGGATCCGCGGACAAAGGCGTATCGGTCCGGTCCCAGCCTCGACTTGTTGGCCTTCAGCGTGGTTGGTCGCCTCGACATCCGGGTCCGTGCGCGGCCTGTCCTGGAGAAATTGAATGCGGATCTGCGGGAAACGGTGCACCTGGGGCGACTGGACCGCGCGCAGGTAGATTTTGTTGACTCCATCGAAAGTTCTCAGGCGCTGCGGGTTTCGGCTCGCCTAGGCGTGGCGATGCCGGCTCATTGCACGTCGACGGGCAAGGCGCTGCTGGCTGCGCTCACTGACGAGCAACTTGACGCGCTGTATCCCGATACTAATCTTGCCCAGCTGACACGGCGCTCCATTAAGTCAAAGAAAGCTTTGCAATCCGAACTTGCCACCGTGCGTCGTCGCGGATTCGCCACCAGCGACGAGGAAGGTGAGGAAGGCGTCGTCTCGATTGCGGTGCCCCTGAGGGGCGGCTCGTTCGCGCTCGCTGCGTCCGTACCGGTGAGCAGGATGGACACTGACTTCCGCGACGTCGTTCTGGAGAATCTGCTCGCCGCCAAAGCTGAGATCGATGAATTACTGCCGTGATTGATCCGCGAACGGAGTGAACATGTCGCAACGGCTCGAGTTGACCTACGGTGGGGAGTTGTACGATCGCACCTGGCGTCTGTACACCGGGGAGGTACAGCCCGAAGGTGTGCGCCTACGGTACTTGCACACAGCTATCGAAGATTTGTTCTGGCGTCAGGGTAAGTATGCCGAATTCGACGTCGCTGAATATTCGATGGGTGCGTATCTGGCGACCCTGAAGAACCCCGATAGGGCTTTTGTCGCCCTTCCGATCTTTCCGTCCCGGGCCTTCCGGCACGCTTCGGTGTATGTAAACGCCGAAGCGGTCGTGTCGGAGCCTGCGGATTTGGCTAATACGACGGTCGGTACCCCGGAGTGGAGCATGACGGCGTCACTGTGGATGCGTGGCATCCTCGGTGAACACTACGGTGTTGACTTGACGTCGATTGACTGGCGGACAGGAGGTTTGGAGGAGGCTGGACGGCAGGAGAAGGTGCCTGTCACCCCCCCGGAGGACTTCCGGGTGAGCCATATCGGCGACGACGACACGTTGAGCAACCAACTGTTACGGGGTGACCTCGACGGGTTGATCACGGCCCGAGCTCCCCGGGCTTACTTGCGGGGTGACGCACGTATCAAACGGCTGTGGCAGGATTTTCGCAGCGCGGAACGCGCGTATTTCGAAGCGACGAAGATTATCCCGATCATGCACGTTGTCGTGGTCAGGCGAGAGCTCGTCGCCGCTCACCCCTGGCTCGCCAACAACCTGGTCGATGCGTTCGAGGCGGCTCGCAGGCCCGCCCAGCGCGATCTGCTCGATACCGCGGTATGCAAGAGCAGCCTGGTATGGGAGTCCGCCTACGCTGAGGAGGAAGCCGCCGTGCTGGGCGACCCGTTCCGATATGGATTGTCCGAGAACGAGATCAGTCTCCGGTCACTGTTGAACTACGCCCATCGGCAGGGATTCACCGACCACCCACTCGACTACGAGGAAGTGTTCGTACCGTCGACGCTGAGCTCAGCGCGGATATGAGGGCATCACGCCAAGTTCAAGCCCAACATTGTGACGGCAGTCCCTGAAGTAACCGACTCAGTCGCCGGCTCTGGCAGATCAGCTGCGAACAGTGCTGCACCCGCCGGCCGTTCGGCGATGACAAACGGGTAGTCGGTGCCGACGGCAACACGGTCAGCACCGACGCGGGCAATCAGTGCGGTCACGGCGGCGGGATCGAACACAAGCGAGTCGTAATAGAAACGATCGGCATACGAGGATGGCCGGCCGCTGGTGCCGGCGGCGTCCGGAACACACTTCCAGATGCGGTCGATCCGTGGCAGCAGTGCCAGGAATGCGCCGCCGCCGTGCGCGAGCAGGATCTTGAGGTTTGGATGACGGTCGAGGACACCGCCCATCACCAACGACGCTGCCGCAGCAGCGGTTTCAGCTCCCATGCCGATCGAATTCACCAGTCCGTGTTTCTTGAGCCGGTCGGCGCCAAGCATGTTCCATGGGTGCACGAAGATGAGCGCGCCGGTTTGCGCGCAGGCGGCGAAAAACGGGTCGAGTTCAGGGTCATCGAGATTGCGCCCGCCGACATTCGACCCGACCTCCACACCGGACAACTTGAGATCCCCGACGATGTCGACCACCATCTGGGCTGCCCGCGCAGGATCCTGCAACGGGACGGTGCCAAGTCCGGCGAATCGAGACGGGTGATCACGGGCCACATCGGCGATCCACTCGTTCTGGACCCGCGAGAGGTCCGCCACACCGTCGGCGTTCAACCCGTAGGAGAAGGTGATGGGGATGGGCGAGATCACCTGCATAGAAACACCATCAGCGTCCATGTCCTCCAGGCGTCGGGCCGGGTCCCAACAGTGATCCGTGATCGACCGGAAATGCCGGCCACCCAGGAGGATGTCCGCCGTGCACGGGCCGGTCTCGACCAGTTCTGGCCATGAGCCGGCGAATCGTCGTCCGAAGTTCGGCAAGTCGCGCGGCAGACCGTGGGTATGCACATCGACTAAGCGCGGTGCCCGGGTCGGTTCGGCAATTATCATGACGAAACCTGCTCCTTAACTTGGTTGAGCTTACTGTGACGCCGCGAAAGAAGCTGATTTGCAACAGGTGACGGGGCATTGGTCTCGACCGGCTCGAGGAGACGTTCGAGGAGAAACTGGTTGTTGACGCTGTTGCCTTAGGGTCAGTTCTTTCATCAGCCGATGCAGATATGTCCAGTGTCGCGGCGGGAACTTGCGCAGGAACGCGCGGTCCTCATGACGCCTGGCCAGAGCCTCGAACATCCCTGTCAGGTTGGCCGGCCGCACGGACAGCGTCTCTCCGAGCTCGCCCATTGTCAAAGGCTCGGTCGAGCGGTCCAAGACGGTCAAGATGTTCGGCTGCCTGGTGTTGAGCCCATGCGGCAAAAGTTCTGCGGCGTGAGCGCATAAGAAGGCCCCGTTGCGGCGCGAAACATGTTCAGCGTCAGGACCAATACCGTGGTGTCGAAGCCGGGGCTCGTCGCGATTGCCGCCCGCGTGATCTGCTCGGCGATCGACGGCGGCGTGCGAGGAGCTCGCGGCATCGGCTGGCCTCCAGGTCGAATCGGGTATTTCTCCCGGGTACATTACAGAGCGTAAAGCAGTCGGGTTGAGTGCTGATAGGCCCCATAGGGACTGTGCCGCAATGCCTTCCAATTGCTGGCGGCGTCAATGCAGGGGGATGTTGACCGTCTTCGACTGCAGGTAGCTCTCCAACTCCTCAACACCTTCCTCGGTGCCGACTCCGCTGTTCTTGTGCCCGGCGAACGGGGCTCCCAGGAAATGGCTGCCCGACCCATTGATCCAGACGTAGCCGGTATCCAGCCGATCGGCCACCGAAATGGCGGTGGTGATGTCGTTGCTCCACACCGCCCCGGTCAGCCCGAACGGGAGTTCGTTGGCTTGCTCGACGACTGTTCCCAGGTCATTCCAGCGCAACACCGACAGCACCGGCCCAAAGATCTCCTCACGTGCGATCTTCATCGACATGTCGACGTCGGCGAATATCGTCGGCTCGACATAGGAGCCTTTCGCGAAGTCGTTCCCCTCCGGCCTGCGGCCGCCCGTCACCAGTCGTGCGCCCTCGTGATGGGCTGATTCGATGTAACCCATGACCTTATCGAACTGGGCTTGTGAGACAAGGCATCCCATCTCGGTGGCTGGGTCGAGCGGATGGCCGATGCGGATGGACTTCAGGCGATCGGTCAGACCGGCGACGACTTGGTCATGCAGCGAGTCGTGGACGAAGAGCCGTGTGGTCGATCCGCACGACTGCCCTTGGCTCCAATGGCAGTTCATCCCGAACGCCGCACCCTCGATGACGGCGTTGGGGTCGGCGTCCGGGCATACGATCATCGCGTTCTTGCCGCCGAGTTCCAGCGTGACGTGCTTGATTCCGGCCGATGCCGCCGACGCCATGACCTTCTGGCCGGTCTCGACGCTGCCGATCAGCGAGATCCGTTTGACGGCAGGGTGCCGCACCAAGGCATCGCCCGTTACAGCACCGGTTCCCGACAGGATATTGACCACCCCGGGCGGAAAGGACTCGAGGACGATCTCGGCCATCAACAGCGACGACAGCGGCGCCTGGTCGGGTACCTTGAGAACCAGTGTGTTGCCGGTGACCAGCGGCGGGCCCACTTTCGCCGCTGCGAATAATATCGGATGGTTGTAGGGAATGATCCGTCCCACGACGCCGTAGGGTTCCTTGCGGGTCAGCAGCCAGCTACCAGTCATCGAGGGCAGCGTGGCACCGGCGAGGCTGAACGCGACCCCGGCGTGATAGTCGAGCCACCGTGCCGCCATCATCACGTCGCCAACCATGGCGGTCACCGGATTGCCCGCGTCGATGGCGTCGAGCAATCCGAAGTCTTCGGCGCGCGAGCGCAGACGCGCGGCGAAAGCCCGAATCATCTCCGCGCGCTCAAGAAGGGGGGTGTCGCGCCAGTGCGGGAATGCTCGGGTGGCAGCCGATACCGCCGCCTCGACGTCGGCTTCGTTTGCAGACGGGACGCGGGCGATGGTCGTCCCGTCATGCGGTGTAGTGATTTCCATCGTCCCACCGTGGCTGGCCACTGCCGCGGTGTCGCCGATGAGCATGCGCCAGTCGCGGTCCAGCAATGCCGAAACTGCCTTGGTGTTATCAGCCAGTGAAGATTTCATGGGTCTCCGGCCACCTCCTGGGGTGCTTGCCGCTCTAGCGCGACACGACTCTATCGTGAGCCGGTGCGGCAGAACATGGTTCTGAAGATTTCATGGTGTGACTAAAGCGGCAGCGCTACATCGTTGTACCGCAAGCTCTTGACGCTGTGGCCGCTATCACTATAGTTCAGAAGTATAAATATTTACACAGCAACTAAGGAATGGTTAGTGCCGACTACCACATCGGGGCATCGAGAAAGTGAGGCCCGGAGATGATCCAACTGCAGGACATCGCCTATGTCCGGTCCGGGGTCACCGACCTGGACCGCGCTGAGCGATTCGCCGTCGACATCGTGGGTCTGGAAACTGTCGCGCGGGCACCCGGGATCACCTATCTGCGAGCCGACCATCGCCATCACTGCCTGGCGCTGGTCGAGAGCTCACAGGCTGGAGTGCATGCCTCGGCGTTCACGGTGAAGGACGACGCGGCACTCGACGCCGCTGAAGCCGAACTGACGAGGTACGGATGCGCGGTGCGGCGGGGATCGGCGGACGAGGCACGACAACGACACGTCCGAGCGTTCATCGCCTTCGACGATCCGTTCGGCAACCACGTGGAACTGGTGACCGACCAGAGCACACTGGCGCGACCGATCCAGTTCGGGCGTCCAGAGGCCGGGATCTGCGAGTTCGGGCACCTTTGCCTGGATGCTCCCGATGTGCGGGCCGCATACGCATTCTGGTCGACACTCTTCAATGCCAAGGTGTCCGACTGGATCGGCGATGCGGCGTGCTTGATGCGCATCGACCCGGTACACCACAAGCTGGCGGTGTTCCAAAACGACGCCGCTCCCGGCCTCTGCCACATCAACTTCCAGGTACACACCCTCGACGACTTGATGCGCAACTGGCGGTTCCTGCAGCGAAACGACGTGCACATCCTGCACGGTCCCGGCAGGCATCCGACCTCGACGGCGATCTTCGTCTACTTCGTCGGACCCGAGAACCTGACCTACGAGTATTCCTTCGGGGTGCAGCGGATCTATGACGACACAGCGTGGCGGCCGCGCACATTCAATCTGTCCGAGGAGGGTTCGATCGACATGTGGCTGGGCCCGACTCAGCGCACCGTGTCACAACCGCAGCTGCGGCGCGACGGCCAGAACGGTTCGGTGCGTGTCGTGCCGAGTCAGTCAGGACATAGCCGGTGAGCGGCGGCGGATGGGACATTCAGAGGGCGGCGACCGAACTCCTCGAGGCGGAAAGCACCCAGACCGAGCGTGATCCGCTTAGTGACCAGTGGACTGGTCTCGACCTGGCCACCGCCTACCGCATCCAGGATGAGGCACTGCGCCGTCGTCGTGAACGCGGTGAGCGACTCGTCGGCGTCAAACTCGGATTGACTTCTCGTGCAAAACAATTACGGATGGGTATCAGCTCACCACTGGTGGCATGGCTGACCGATGCGATGGTGCTCCCGGCAGGTGCGCCGTTGCCACGGGAATCGCTCATCCACCCTCGTGCCGAACCGGAGATTGTGTTCGTGATGGCGGAACGGCTCGCCGGGCCCGACATGACGGCGTCCCGGGCGCTGGGCGCGGTCGGGCAGGTCTACTCCGGCATCGAGATCATCGATTCACGTTATCGCGATTTCCGGTTCACGCTGCCCGATGTGGTAGCCGATAACGCGTCCTCGGGGCTGTTCGTGATGGGATCAGTGCGCGTGCGGCCGGATTCGTTAGACCTGGCTGCCGAAGCCTGCCGTCTCGAGGTCGACGGTCGGGTGGTGGACCGCGCCACTGGCGCAGCGGTGCAAGGTCATCCGGCAGAAGCGCTGGCATTGGCCGCCAATGTTCTTGCCGAACGCGGGTTGGCGATCGAGCCGGGCTGGATCGTACTGACCGGGGGAATGACTGACGCAGTGAGCGTGCCGCCCGGAGCACAGGTCGCCGCGCACTTCACCCATCTCGGTTCGATCGCCGTGGACGGAGGGGAGGAATCGTGCCGCTAGTCGAGGTGACGCTGGTGGAAGGTCGCACACCCGAGCAGTTACGTGCCTTGATCACGGGGCTGACCGACGCGGTGGAGACTGCGATCGGTGCTGCGCGGGACAGTATCCGAGTCGTGCTCCGCGAGGTGCCCGCTACGCATTGGGCGGCCGGTGATGTCACGATCGATGAACGCCGAAAGGGTTGATGATGGACGTGATCCGCCATGTGATCGACGGGGAGGAAACGGAGTCGTCCAGTGGCGCACGCTTCGACACCATCGATCCGTGGACCCAGCAACCGTGGGCGCAGGTGGCGCTGGGTGGCCCAGACGAGGTTGATCGAGCGGTGACCGCGGCCCGGCGCGCAATCGACGACGGCCCTTGGCCACGCATGGGGTACGCGGAGCGGGGCGCCGTTCTGCACCGGCTGGCCGATCTGATCATCGAAAGCGCCGACGAACTCGCGCTCGCTGATACCACCGACATGGGCAAGCCGCTCAGCGACAGCAGGGGCAATGACGTTCCACGGTCGGCGCAAAACTTCCGCTTCTTCGCCGACCATGCTCGGCTGTCCGCCGGCGATGTCCTGCCGATGGACACCGGGCACCATGCCTACACCCGGTTCGAGCCCGCCGGCGTCGTGGCGGCGATCGCGCCCTGGAACTTTCCGTTGATGCTCGAGACGTGGAAGATCGCTCCCGCGCTGGCGTGGGGTAACACCGTTGTGCTCAAGCCCGCGGAAGATACGCCGGCATCGGCGGCGATCCTCGCTCGGCTGGCATTGCGCGCCGGCATGCCACCCGGGGTGCTCAACGTCGTCCACGGGTACGGTCCCGGCTCGGTAGGCGCCGCGCTGACAGCGGACAACCGCGTCGATCGCATCACCTTCACCGGAGAGTCCGGAACCGGCAAGGTCATCGCCGCTGCCGCAGCGGCGCACCTGACCCCGGTGAGTCTCGAGCTCGGCGGCAAGGGCGCCAACCTGGTCTTCGCGGACGCTGACCTCGATACAGCAGTGAATTGGTCTATCCGCGCCGTGTTCTCGAATGCAGGGCAGGTCTGCCTGGCCGGCAGCCGACTGTTCGTGCAGCGCGAGGTCTACCACGACTTTTTGGCGAAGTTCGTCGATGCCGCGGAATCGTTGACGTTAGGTGACCCGAAACTGGCGGGAACCCAGATCGGACCGCTGGCCTCCGAGGCACATTGGAAGAAGGTGCGCTCCTATATCGACGGCATCGGGGCCGAGGGCGGAACCATGCGTACGGGTGGTCTGGGCGACGGGTGGGCCATCCGGCCAACGGTAGTCACCGATCTACCGCCGGGCGCCCGGTTGTGCCGCGAGGAAATCTTTGGTCCCGTTGTCGTGGTGGCGCCCTTCGACAGTGAGGCCGATGCCATCACCGTAGCCAACGGCACTCCCTACGGGCTCAACGCGATGTTGTTCACCGAGAACCTATCTCGTGCGCACCGCGTTGCGGCCGCGCTTGAGGCGGGCACGGTCTGGGTCAATTGCTTCTTCATTCGTGATCTACGCGCACCATTCGGTGGTGTCGGCGATTCCGGAATCGGCCGCGAGGGAGGAACTTTCAGCCGAGAGTTCTTCACCGAACCGAAGGCCGTGGTGATGGCGATCCGTGGCGCCGATACGTAGCCGCCTCTCGTGTGTCGCGGTACTCGCATTCCAGCTGCGCCCAGCGCCGGCCGGTTTCTCGCCGCCGGCGATCATGTCGGCGGGAGCGTCGGTGTAGGGCGGTCGGCTGGGGCCCGGGTCGATCAACCCTGCGGCGCGGAATCGTGCCCGCCCCACCGGGATGCTGTAGTCCATGAAGCGCGACATATCGCCACCGAATTGCGGCGCCAGCGCCCAGTTGACCTTCTCGGAGATCGCCGCTGCCGCGTTCCAGTCCCGTGAGAGCACGGCCCTGGAGAGTGCCGCCAATGGTGAAGGGGCACAGGCCACGTTGCCCGACCAGCAGGCGGTGGCCAGGTCAGGGGATTGCTTTGCCGCGGCATACAGTCGCTGTCGAGGGGCAGTACGGCAACCTTGTCGCCAACAGCTTCGATATCGCGTTGCAGCGTCGGCCCGCCGGCGTGTTTGGTCGCCACGATCTGCGGCAGATCGGCCAGTTTCTGGTAGGCCTCGACACTGATCTTGCCTTTGGCGCGGCACCACCTCTACCACGCAACCTGGTCTTTACGTCGATTGGGGCGCGCCCGACCGCGAAAGAGAAGCAAATCGGAACCATCGGTGGTGGACGGGCTGTTCTGCTCGATCGACGCAAGGAAACGCTCAAGTAGGGATTCCAGTTGAGCTTTCTGTTTGGGGGTCAGGCCATCCATCAGCTTGTGTAAGTATGCCCAGTGACCGGGTAGGAATTTACGCAGAAAGGCGCGCCCTTTCTTGCCGATTTGAATGAGGAACGAGCGACGGTCATTCGGGTTGGAGATGCGTTCGACATAACCACGCCGGGCTAACTCGTTGACGACACCGGTGAGATTGGCAGGGCGAACCGACACCGCCTGACCCAGCGCGCCCATGGTCACGGGTTCGGGTGCGCGGTCCAGCACGGTCAAGATATTGAGCTGGGCGGTGTTGAGTCCATGCGGCTGGAGTTCAACGGCGTGTGCACGCTCGAAGGCCGTCGCGGTGCGAACCATCGCCAGAGTCAGGCCGAGGACGGTCGTATCGAAGTCGGGACCTTCGTGGTTGGCCGCCAAGGCGACCTGCTCAGTGATCGACTGCGGCCGATCTGGTCGTAGCGCCATTAGCATGCCTCCGGGATGCAGGAGTGGATAGCTGTGACCTTGCACGTTATCGGACCGAAACTATCGGTAACTAGTTAGATTAGGCAGAGGGTGTCTCTAGTTTCGTGGAACCGGAGGTGGCGGTGCCCTGCTCGCGACGTGCCGTGTGGTTGGGTCGCGCGTTCCGCCAAGAACGCCGAGAGCTTGGGCACCACCATGAAGATGAGTAGCCAGATTCAGTCCGTGGACGCGAGCGCGCCCGCGATCCCAGAGCGGGTCAGCGTGGCGATGGCCGAAACCTGCCCGGCCGAGCTGTCCACCGGGATCTATCCGGGCCGGATCTGGCCGCATTGATAATCGACGGGGTGTATTTCGCCGAATCCGTTAACGCATCGTAGGAACACTTCGGATTGCGCTGCCGGCGAGGCTGTTTGGCGATCTGCCGGACCGCCCCGGTGGCCGGGTCACGGCCTTCAACCGGCGCGCGCATAGTCACGCGACCAGCAGGTGACCTCCACCATCTGATCCAGATCTGTCCCTATCGGCCTTTGAGGCCTTCACATACGCCTTGGCGAACTTCGCGGTGATCTCGGCACGAGACGACATCGACAGCCCACTTCCCATGCCCCGAGGATCACCGTTTCGCGGACATCCTTAAGCGATACATCGGGGGCGCTTCGCGGGCACTTTTCGGGATGCTTGCCGAACCCTTGACCTAACTATTGTTATGAAATTAAAGTACCTGCGATGGCATTCCACGAAACCGCACTCCCGCTTCTGGCACGCTGCAGAGGATTAGCGCGGCCGCCATCGACCACGGGGCTATGGTCGCAGGGCTGGGGTAAGGCGCTCGGCGGCGGGACTCACCGGTATGCGGCATCGTTTGTGGCCCGATTGTATCGGCCATCCATAGGAGTTCCGCTAACTTCATTGGGGGACAGCGAGATTGGACAGCGATGTGAGCGTGGCCGCGGTACGGCGATACGGCCGGCCGTGTGACAACCGCGGTCGGGCCGACGCCGTTTGGTTCACGCATTCGTGTACCGATCCCCGACCCCTGGGCAGCGGCGGGGCGTTTGCACCCCAGCGGGCGAATAACACGAACAGGATGCCCGGACATTGCCACCGGTTCTGCCCGACAGGTGACACTCGTCGCCAACGCTGGCCCTGTGCCGGGTTGCTGTGGCCAGCATCGATGTGCGCACCCAACGCGGGAGTGCCGCGAGGCAATCGGCGCGCTGGGGCCGGTAAAATCATCCCGGCTGTATGGGGTTTCGCCAGGCGAACCGCGCTGAAAAGGCGGCGTTGATGTTGCAGCCTAATGTCCTCAAACCCCTTCGCGCCCTTGGCGATTTTTTTGCGCTGGCGCTAGATACTTTGCTCCAGATGCCGCGGCGACCGTTCGCCGGGCGCGAGTTGATCCTGCAGAGCTGGTTTGTCGCCAGGGTGTCGCTCGCGCCGACGGTGATGCTGTCAATCCCGTTCACTGTGCTCACAGTGTTCACGCTCAATATTCTGCTCGTCGAGTTCGGCGCCGGCGACTTTTCTGGCAGCGGCGCCGCGCTTGGCACGGTCACGCAGATCGGCCCGATCGTGACGGTGTTGGTCGTTGCCGGAGCCGGCGCGACATCGATGTGCGCCGACCTCGGTGCTCGCACCATCCGCGAAGAACTCGACGCGCTGAGGGTGCTCGGGATCAACCCGGTCCAGGCGCTCGTGGTGCCCCGGGTCCTCGCCGCAACGTTCGTCTCGTTGCTGCTGTCGGGGGTGGTGATCCTGACCGGCCTCATCGGTGGTTTTGGTTTCTCGGTCTTCGTCCAACACGTGACACCGGGGGCCTTCGCGGCGGGGCTGACACTGCTCACCGGTGCGCCGGAGCTGGTGATCGCCTTGATCAAGGCCGGGCTTTTCGGTCTGACCGCCAGCCTGATCGCCTGTTACAAAGGCATTTCGGTTGGGGGCGGCCCCGCCGCGGTCGGCAACGCGGTGAACGAAACGGTGGTCTTCTCTTTCATGTCGCTGTTCGTCATCGACGTCATTGTCACCGCGGTTGGTGTTAAGGCCACGGCATGAGCTTCAACAACGTTGCAAGCCAGCGGTTCCCGCGGCTGATGCGGCAACTGGATGGGTGGGTTAGCGGGTGGCGGCGGATCGGCGCGCAGGCGCGTTTCTACGCCCGAACGCTACGCGCCGCCTCGAACGCCGTCACCGACTACCAAGGTGAGACGCTGCGCATGATCGCGCAGATGGGCTTGGGCGCTGGAGCGCTGGCGGTCATCGGCGGCACGGTGGGCATCGTCGGTTTTCTGACCCTGTCGGCCGGTTCGCTTGTCGCGATCCAGGGATACAGTTCGCTCAGCGGAATCGGTGTGGAGGCTTTGACCGGTTTCGTGTCCGCGTATCTGAATGGCCGCATCGTCACTCCGCTGACGGCGGTCATTGCCCTGTCGGCGACCATCGGCGCCGGCGCGACTGCGCAATTGGGTGCGATGCGGATCAACGAGGAGATCGACGCGCTGGAGGTCATAGGAATCCGCTCGATCGCTTACCTGGCCTCCACCCGGGTCATCGCCGGCGTGATTGTGGTGATCCCGTTGTATTGCATCGCGCTGTGGATGTCGTTTCTGGCTGCCCGATTCGCCACAACATTTGTCTACGGCCAGTCAACCGGTGTCTACGACCACTATTTCCACACGTTCCTTCAGTCGACCGACATCATCTGGTCGCTTTTCCTGGCGATTCTGATGGGCCTCGTGGTGATGCTGGTGCATACGTATTACGGATTCACCGCTTCGGGTGGGCCCGCCGGGGTGGGGGAGGCCGTCGGTCGGTCGGTGCGTACCTCCCTGGTCTCGGTGGTACTTGTCATTTTGTTCGCGTCGCTTGCCATTTACGGGCGGAGCGGCAATTTCCACTTTTCGGGGGCATAGCGGTGATCTCGTGTTCTGGTTCTTACCTGGCTGGCCACATCGCTGGTGAGCTGGCGGCATGGCCACTCGATGGGTTTGCTCACCCGCGTCATTTCAACGATGAAGTAGGTGTGGTGCGGTTTCATCGCTCCGTCCGGGTAGCGCCATGGAATCCCTAGACCCGGCAGATGGCCGCCACCTCGGGTGGTGGACGACCATTCTTTTCGCGGTCGTCATCGCGTTGATCGTTTTGGCGTGCGCATCGTTCAACGGGGCATTTCGATCGTTCGTCCCGGTAACGCTGACCTCTGACCGCTCTGGGCTGGTGATGGAGCCTGGCAGCAAGGTGCGACTGCGCGGAGTGCAAGTAGGTCAGGTCGGTTCGGTGACCGGGGGGACGGAACCGGTGAACCTGCAGCTGGAGATAGACGCCGATCAGGTCGAAAACATTCCGGCAAACATCGGAGCTCAGATCAGGGCCTCCACAGTATTCGGCTCCAAATACGTCGATTTGATCTATCCCGACCATCCCAGTGCCACGCGTATCTCCGCCGGAGCGGTGCTCCGGTCGCGCACCGTCAGCACCGAGATCAACACTGTCTTCCAGAATCTGGTTTTGGTGCTCGAGCAGATCGATCCCGCCAAACTAAACGCGACGTTGAGCGCCCTGGCCGAGGGCCTTCGCGGCGAGGGCAGCGCCATCGGGCAGGCCACCACCGACGCCAACCAGGTGCTGATGGCGCTGAATCCCCGAATGAGCACCATGCAGCAAGACTTTCGGTCGCTGCGCGGTTTCAGCGACGCCTACAGCGCCGCCGCACAAAACATCCTCACGACGCTATCGGCATTGAGCACTACCAGCTCGACCATTACCAGCCATACATCGGCGCTCGACGCGCTGCTGCTGAACACTATCGGCTTATCGGACGCCGGTACCAACCTAATCGGGCCCAACCGGAGCAACCTCATCCGCGGGGTCAACCTGCTTGAGCCGACAACGAATCTGTTGATGAAATACAACCCCGAATACACCTGCCTGCTACTCGGCGCCAAATGGTTCATCGACAACGGGGGTCGCGACGCGATGGGCGGCGCCAACGGGTTCTCGGGGCTTCTTGACGCCACGGTGCTGCTCGGCGACGACCCATACAAATATCCCGACAACCTGCCCGTCGTTGCCGCCAAGGGAGGACCCGGCGGCAAGCCGGGCTGTGGATCGTTGCCCGACGCCAGTAAGAAGTATCCGATCCGTCAACTGATCACCAATACCGGCTGGGGCACCGGACTCGACATTCGGCCCAACCCCGGCATCGGGCATCCCTGTTGGGCCGACTACTTCCCCGTCACCCGGGCCGTCCCGGAACCGCCGAGCATCCGGCAGTGCATCCCAGGGCCGGCGCCTGGGCCGATTTCCTACCCGGGGCCGCCGCCTAATGGAGCGCCGCTATACGCACCGGACGGGACGCCGCTGTATCCACCACCACCTGGGGCGCCTCCAACCGATGCGCCGCCATCAACGCCGCCACAGATATCAGGAACGAAGCCATGAGAGACAACTTCGCCGGCGCCGCCTGGCGGCTCGGCGTCTTCGTCGCCGTCTGCTTGCTGGGTCTGTTCGCGCTGTTCGCGGTTTTCGGCCAGCTGCGCTTCCAAAGCGGGAAGACCTACAACGCCGAGTTCAGCAACGTAGGCGGTTTGCACAGCGGCGACTTCGTCCGCATTGCAGGCGTCGAGGTCGGCAAGGTCAAAGAGATCTCCATCAAGCAAAGCGCGTACGCGGTGGTCAAGTTCTCCGCCGACGACTCGGTGATTTTGACCGAGGGCACAAAAGCTGTGATCCGCTACGACAATCTGATCGGCGGCCGGTTCCTGGCCCTCGAGGAGGGCGCTGGCGGGGTCAAACAACTCAAACCGGGAGAAACCATCCCGCTGGACAGGACGGCGCCGGCGCTGGACCTCGATGCACTCATCGGCGGTTTCCATCCGCTGTTTCAGGCGCTGAACCCAGAACAGGTGAATGCACTGACCGGGCAATTGATTTCGGCGTTCCAGGGCCAGGGAGCGACGATCGGCTCATTTCTGGCGCAGACTTCAGCACTGACAAGCACGCTGGGCGACCGAGACGACCTGATCGGGCAAGTGATTGCCAATCTCAACATCGTGCTGGGGTCGCTGGGCGATCAAAGCGGGCAGTTCGCAAAGGCCGTCGATTCCCTATCGGAACTGATGAAGGGACTCGCCGACCGAAAAACCGATATCAGCAACGGCGTGGCCTACATCGACGCGGCGTCTGCGTCGATCGCTGACCTACTCCAACAGGCCCGGCCGGCGCTGCAAAACACCGTGCGTCAGACGGATCGGGCCAGCGGGATCGTCGTCGCCGATCACGAGTACTTCGATGACTTCCTCAACACCCTCCCAGACGCCTACCAGCAGCTGGGCCGCCAAGGCCTCCACGGTGACTACTTCGGGTTCTACCTGTGCGAAGTGCTGCTCAAGCTGAACGGCAAGGGTGGCCAGCCGGTGTACGTCAAGCTGGCCGGCCAGCCCACAGGACGGTGCACACCCAGATGAAGTCCTTCGCCGAACGCAATTCCCTCGTCGTCGGCTCCGTCGGCTGCGTGGTGATCGCCGGGCTAGTGCTGGCGGCAACGCAGTACGACAAGCTGCCGTTTTTGTCCGGCGGCAACGGATATTCAGCTTATCTGGCCGAGGCTGGGGGTCTCAGGACCGGCGCTGCCGTGCAAGTATTCGGCTACCGGGTGGGCCAGGTGTCGGCCATCGAGCTCGACGGGCCGCGAGTGCTGGTGAAGTTCAACGTCGCAAAGGACATCCGGCTCGGGGACCGCACCGAGGCCGCGGTCAAGACCAAAAGCGTGCTGGGCACCAAGGTTTTTGAGGTCACGCCCCGTGGCGATGGCGAGCTCTCGGGCACGATTCCTCTCGCACGGACAACACCGGCCTATCAGCTGCCTGATGCGCTCGGCGACTTGGCCACCACAATCAGCAGTTTGAAAACCGACCAGCTGTCCGACTCGCTGGCCACGCTGGCGCAGACATTTCAGGACACCCCGCCGGAGCTGAAGACCGCGGTCCAGGGCGTCGCTCGATTCTCCCAGACGATCGGTAGGCGCGATGCGCAGCTTCGCAACTTGCTCGCCAACGCCAGCAAAGTGACGGCCGTACTTGCCGAGCGCGCTAGCCAGGTCGCCAGTCTGATTGAGCGCACCAACGCGTTCATGGCGGAGCTGCAAACCCAGAGCAACGCACTAAATTCCATTGCTTACCACGTCTCTGCGCTGGCCAAGCAGTTGTCGGGGTTCGTCGCCGACAACCGCGCCCAGCTGCGGCCGGCGCTGGACAAGCTCAACGGCGTCCTAACAATCGTCGACAACCGCAAACAGCGGGTGCAGAAATCCATTCAGTTGCTCAACGCCTACGTGATGTCGCTGGGTGAGGCGGTGTCGGGAGCCCCGTTCTTCAAGGCCTATGTCGCCAACTTGCTGCCAGGGCAATTCGTGCAGCCGTTCGTGGATGCGGCGTTCTCAGATCTTGGCCTAGATCCCAACGTGCTGCTCCCCTCACAGCGCGTTGACCCGCCAGTGGGCCAGCCGGGAACACCGCCGCTGCCGATGCCGTTTCCGCGGACAGGCCAGGGCGGCGAGCCGAACCTGAGGCTGCCCGACGCGATTACGGGTAAGCCTGGCGATCCGCGTTACCCTTACCGGCCGCCGCTGCCCCAACCGCCGCCCGGGGGGCCCCCGCCCGGACCGCCCACCGGTTACCAGCCCCGCCGCGCCGGCGGCGCCCGCCACCTCGGTGCTGCAGTCACCCGACGGCGGGCTCGCAGAAGCACCGATGCCGGCCCTCGTTGGGCCGAGCGGAGGGGACGGACAATGACCGTATTGCGCAACGCCAAGGCGGTTCTGGCCACTGTGCTGGTTGGGTTGCTCACCGCCGGGCTGGTGACGGTCGTGCGCCAGGCTGGTCAGATCGACCGGACCACGATCGTAGGGTATTTCGAAAACAGCAACGGCATCTTTGTCGGCGACGAGGTGCGAATCCTGGGTGTGCCGGTCGGCAAGATCGACAAGATCGAACCGCACCCCCACCGCGTCAAGATCACCTTCTGGTACAACCGCAACTACAACGTGCCCGCCCACGCGAAGGCGGTGATTTTATCCCCGTCCCTGGTGACTTCGCGCGCCATCCAGCTGACACCCGTGTATACCGGCGGAGCCACGATGCAAAACAACGCGGTCATTCCGCAGGATCGGACCGCCGTCCCGGTGGAATGGGACGACGTTCGCGCACAGCTCGAAAAGCTCGTGCTGATGCTGCGGCCGGCCGAACCGGGCGGCGTCGCCCCACTGGGTTCCTTCATCAACACCGCCGCCGACAACCTGCGCGGTGAAGGCGCCAACATCCGAGACACCGTGACGAAGTTGTCCCAAGCATTATCGGTCCTCGGCGATCACAGCACCGACATCTTCAGCACTGTGAAGAACCTGGCGACCGTGGTCGCGGCCCTACAAAGCAGCACTGGCCTGATGCGGCAGTTGAATCGCAACCTGGCGTATGTGACCGGACTGCTGGCCAATGACCCGAACAAGGTGGGCGCGGCCGTGCAGGACCTCAATACTGCCGTCGGTGATGTCCACGATTTTGTGGTGGAGAACCGGGACGCGCTGGGCATCACGTCGGACAAGTTGGCGTCGCTGTCCAAGGCTGTTACCGACAGCCTCGATGACATCAAGCAAACCCTGCACGTCGCCCCGAACGCTCTGCAAAATTACACCAACATTTGGCGGCCCACCCAGGGCGCCCTGTCGGGGGCGTTGATGGTCAACAATTTCGCCAGCACCATCTCCTTCCTCTGTGGTGCCGTGCAGGCGGCGTCGCGGCTAAACGCCGAGCAGTCGGCCAAGCTGTGTGTGCAGTACCTGGCGCCGATTATGAAGAACCGCCAGTACAACTTCCCCCCGCTCGGGGAGAACCTGTTCGTCGGCACCCGAGCCCGGCCAAACGAGGTCACCTACAGTGAAGACTGGATGCGTCCGGACTTGGTGCCCCCAGCACCGAATGCACCGTCGGCTGAGGCGGCGCCTGCGGCGCCTCAAGACCCGCCACCGGCGGCCAACCCCGCGCCACCGCAGCCTGCCGAGGCGGTCACGACCAATCCCTCCGCGGGGCTGCCGGGCATGATGGTGCCGCCCGGAGTGCGATAATGGCACGCTCGCGCTGGGCGCGCATTACCGCAGCGGTGCTGGTGGCGATCGCCGGGATGGGCTTGTCGGGCTGCGGCTGGCGAGGGTTGAACTCATTACCACTGCCGGGCACGGCGGGCGGTGGCCCCGGCTCCTTTGAGGTGAAGGCGCAGCTGCCCGACGTCACCAATCTCCAACAGAACTCCCGCGTCCGGGTGGGCGATGTGACGGTCGGAAATGTCACCAAGATCGAGCGTGAGGGCTGGCATTCGCTGCTGACAATGCGGGTCGACGGCAACGTCCAGCTGCCGGCGAACGCCACCGCCAAACTCGGTCAGACAAGCCTGCTTGGGTCGCTGCACGTCGAACTGGCCCCGCCGACCGGTGTCCCGCCCGTAGGGCGGCTACACAACGGCTCACTCATCCCGCTGCCGGCCGCGAGCAGCTATCCAACGACTGAGCAGACGTTGGCGACATTGTCGCTGGTGCTCAACGGTGGCGGGCTGGGTCAGGTTCAAGACATCACTAAAACGCTCAGCGAGGCCTTCGCTGGCCGTGAGAACGATCTCAGAAGCCTGCTTCAACAGCTTGACGCGTTCATCGGCCATCTCAACGCGCAAACCGATGACATCATCAATGCCACCGACAGCGTAAACAAGCTGGCTGGTCAGCTCGCCGGACAGAAACCAGTGCTTGACCGCTCGCTGAGCATCCTCCCCGACGCTCTGGCAGTGCTCAGCGGCGAGCGGAAAAAGCTCGCCGACGCGGTCGACCGGCTCGGCAAGTTCAGCGCGCTGACCGCCGACTCGGTCAACCATACGAAGGACGCACTGGTCCAGGAGTTGAGGGGCCTCGCGCCGGTACTGCAGTCGCTGGCCGACGCGGGTCCGGCCCTGACCCGTTCGCTGAGCTTCTTGGGAACCTTCCCGTGGGTGAAGGAAACGATCCCCAACTGGTTCCGCGGCGAGTACGCCAACCTGTCCCTCGTGCTCGACTTGACGCTGAGCCGGCTTGACTCGGCGCTGTTCACCGGCACCCGATGGCAGGGCAACCTGACCGAATTGGAAATGCAGTGGGGCCGCACGATTGGCCAGCAGCCCAGCCCCTACACCGCAGGCAACCCGCTGACCTTCCCCTACCGTGCGGATCAAGGTCCCTGACATGCGGTTGAGCAGACAAATCTGGATAAAACTGGGCGCCTTCACGCTGGTGTCTATCGTCGCTGGCTGGGTGACGGTGTTTGACTACATCAAGCCGGAAAACTTGATACCCGGGGTCGGGCATTACACCGTGACCATCGAGCTCCCGGAGTCGGGTGGACTCTACAAAAGCGGCAACGTCACCTACCGCGGCACGGAAGTGGGCCGGGTCAAAGACGTGCGACTGACTACCACCGGCGTCGCTGCCGTGCTGTCGCTTAATTCGGGGATCGACATCCCGTCCGATCTCGATGCGCAGGTACATAGCCAATCGTCGGTCGGCGAACAATATGTCGCGCTGCTGCCGCGCGCCGGCACCTCCCGGCCGTTGCGTCAGGGCGACGTGATACCGCGAAGCCGCACGTCGGTGCCCGTCGACATCAACTCAGTACTAAATACAACCAACACAGCGTTGGCGGCCCTCCCGCGCGACAACCTGAAAACCGTGATCGACGAAAGCTATATCGCCGTTGGCGGCCTGGGGCCGGAAATCCGACGGATCATCAAGGGATCGACGGCCCTCGCCATCGACGCGAGGAAGAATCTGGACCCCCTGACCAATTTGATCGACCAATCCCAGCCGGTGCTGGACTCACAGGCCGACACACCCAGCTCGATCCAGGCATGGACAGCCAATCTGGCTACCATGACAGGGGAGCTGCAAACACAGGACTCGGCCGTTGCGGGGGTGCTCGAAAAGGGTCCCCAAGCCGCCGACGAGGCCCGACAGCTACTTGAGCGGTTACAGCCCACGCTACCGATCGTGCTCGCCAACCTCGTCAGCGTTGATCAGGTGGCGATCACCTACCGAAACGACATCGAGCAGTTGTTGGTACTGCTGCCCCAAGGAACCGCCATGATGGCGGGAGGGCTTGTTCCTGACCTGGACATCAAGCAGCCATATAAAGGGTTCTACCTCGACTTCAGTCTCAACCTGAACTTGCCGCCACCATGCGCCACCGGCTTCCTCCCGGTCCAGCAGCAGCGAGTGCCCAGCGACGTGGATTACCCCCCTCGCCCGGCTGGCGACCTGTATTGCCGAGTGCCGCAGGACTCACCCTGGAATGTGCGTGGCGTGCGGAATACGCCCTGTGAAACCGTTCCGGGCAAGCGCGCCCCGACAGTGAAGATGTGTGAAAGCGACGAGCAATACGTACCGCTCAACGACGGTCTGAACTGGAAGGGCGACCCGAACGCAACCCTGTCAGGCCAGGGGATACCGCAACTAGCGGTACCGCCGGGCACACCGTCGCCGGGACCAGCGCCACCTCCAATAGCCGTCCTGACTTACGACCCAGCCACTGGGACCTACCTAGGGCCGGATGGACACCTATACACGCAATCCAACCTGGCACACAATGCCCCGAAGGAGCAGACATGGCAGTCGATGCTGATGCCGCCCACCGGAAACTGAAAGAACCCAGCGATCCAAGATCACGCTAGAGACGGCGCCGGTGAAGAGAATGCGGCATTCCCCGAGAAAGTCACCGAACTTGGTGACGCGCATCCCGAGACGCCACGCGAATCGGGCATTCGGATGGGGTTAGCTATCGGATCAATGGTCGTCGTACCTCTGGCCGGCCTCGCGTCGGTCGGCTCGGTTTTCGTGCCCCCCAATCACATCCGGCCGAACAGCAGCGCCAACTCTTCCTGGAGGTCGGCCGGCAGGGGGCACTGAATCTGACCACCGCCAGCTACACCGAGGCGGACCCCGATGTGCAGCGGATCCTGGATTCGGCCACCGGGACGTTCTACGACGACTTCAAGAAACGCTCACCAGCGTTCAGCGAAGTGGTCAAACAGGCCCACTCGAAGTCCCAGGGCACCGTCACCGAGGCCGGCTTGGAGTCCGACGACAATAATCAGGCTCAGGTGCTTGTCGCCGTGACGGTGAAGACCTCGACCGCTGGGGCCGCCGAGCAGCAGCCGCGGCGTTGGCGCATGCGCATCAGTGTGCAAAAGGTCGGCGACGGCGCCAAGGTGTCCAGCGTCGAGTGCGTGCCATGAGCAAGACAAAGATCACCGACGGCACCGCGACCGGCACCGAGGAGGACGCCGCGGTCGATGCCGAACCGGTGACCCAAGGGCAGACCATCCAAGGAGAAGCCGACCCCGCGCCGATCGGGGACTCTGAGGACGACGCTGACGACCGCAGCTCCGAAGGTCCGGCGGTTTTGCGCGGTGCGCGGTGGGGTCGGGTGGTGGCCTACGGGGTGCTGCCCGCGTTGGCGCTGCTGCTCGCGATGGCGGCGGGTTACCTGAAGTGGCTGGACTCCTTGGTGCGTGATCCCCAGGAGGCGCGTATCGAATCGGTGCGCGCGGCAACCGACGGCACGGTGGCGCTGCTGTCCTACAAGCCCGACACCGTCGACAAGGATCTGGGCGGCGTCCGCGACCGGCTGACCGGGAGTTTCAAGGACGCATACACGTCGCTCACCCGCGATGTGGTGATCCCCGGGGCCAAGCAAAAGCAGATATCGGCGGCGGCTAGCGTGCCCGCTGCGGCGTCGGTGTCGGCGACTGCCAACCATGCCGTGGTGCTGGTTTTCGTCAATCAGACCGTGATCGTCGGCAACGACGCTCCCACCGGTATGGCCTCCAGCGTCAGGGTGACGCTGGACAAAATCGGGGACCGGTGGCTGATCTCCGGATTCGATCCGGTCTAAGGGCTGAGGTCAGGTGGTGAAGCCGTGAAGACACCGAAGTCCTTGGCCAAGCCTGATGCCGGCACCTGCAGTGCTCGCGTGCGTCGGCACCGTCCCGAGTGCTCCCCTTGCCGACGCCGATGCGGTGGCGTTTCTGGTCAACGTCACCGTGCGACCCGGCTACAACTTTGCCAATGCCGACGACGCACTGGCCTATGGGCACGGCATCTGCGACAACGTCGCCCAGGGCCGCACCTATGCGCAGATCATGGCGATGTCAAAGCCGACTTCCAGACCGCAGACCAATACCAGGCGTCGTATCTGATCGCCCAGTCGGTCAACGAATTATGCCCCGCATTGATCTGGCAGCTGCGCAACTCCGCGGCGTATTACCGGCCACCGGCGTCGTGACCACCCGGAAAAGAAAGGAGGCCACCGGATGATCGAGTATCGCCCGTCCGCGAGTGAGAAGATGCAAGGTGGCAGCCGCCTGCGCGGTAACGGCCGGGTTGCGGCGCCCGGCATCGGTCACCCTCACGCCGAGTCGTAGCCGCCCCAGGCGATTCCACGACGCAATATGCCCGAGCATCGTCCACGGTTCGAGGTAGGCGTCGACCTTGGGTACGAGCCTAGCCGCGCCGAGATAGTGCGGGGTGGCGATCGCCCGAGGCAGCAGGGCGTTGAGATGGTCGGGCACCCAAAAGGAGTCAATGCCGCTGCCAGAGCACTCAGATAACCCGCTCGGACCAAGGCGGTCGGCGAATGACGAGCGTTGAAGATCTCGGTTGCAAGCCCGATTCGGAAGCTAGACATCGGCATTGGCGCCCCTTCTGGGTGCCGTGGCTGGTTCTCGCGCTTGTCCGTGAGCGCGGACGAATCCACCGACTATCAAGGTAAAAGGAACGGCTTGCGGAATTCGTGTTCTGGGAAGCAGATTTCGAAGCGCCCGATAATGGCGTCAAGCGCAAGGATCGCTTCGAGAATGGCGAAGTGGTCCCGGATCCGAGACCGCGGTCCGCCACCGATTGGGACGTATTGCCAACCCTCGCCGGCCTCGGAGAAGTACTCGGCGCTGAACCGGTCTGGGTCAAGCATTCCCGGGTTATCTGTTAGCTCAGCGCACATGGGCGATGCCGTGCACTTCGATCATCTACAGAGCTCTTCCCTGTCCAGCAGCACGTTCATCACATCTACCGGTTAGGGCGTCTCCGTGTGTCACCGTCAAACTGGGGCGACGTTTGCAGTCGTATCCCTGTAGCTAGCGTGGAGTCTAGAATGTTATCTTTCTGAACTATATCGGCCCCGGTACCGTTGAGGTCAAAGAGTTTTGAATATTTAGGGCTGGCAGATTGTCTGAACGTGGCGGGCTGCCACTTGCCGATTCGGCGGGGTAGTTGACGGTCGTCTTCGACTCTTGACGTCATTTGGTTATGAAAGTAAAATATCACCGTGGTGCACAGCGCGACGACGGTGTTTGGCGACTCGGGTGCGACCGTCGTGCGGCGCGGGGAGCGAAGGATGCGTCACAGCGTTCCAAACTGGCAGTCCCACCGGCTCAATCACACCGTCACGGAGTACGGTCCCAGGTGGAGCCAGGAGGGCATGCAGACGCAGGTTCTACGCCCTCATAATCCCCTCAATGCGTCGGGCGCTCATCGTTGTAGGACGCGGAGGCGCCGCACCACGAGTTCGCCGATCAACGGCGCCTGCAGACACCGACCACAGCACCATCGGCACCGCCGATGGCTCCGCCTGTTAGAGTCCCGTCGTCATCGGAACGTAATAGTTACAACTCGCCACGAAGAGCACGACAGAGCCCGCAGGGTATGACCGGCGATGACCGGTTGCGTGGAGTATCGCCCCAGCCGGCCGCGCGCGACACTCCCTTGAACATGCGCTATAGCCGGACGAAACGCGTAACTCCGGAGCTGGGCGCTTACGTTCTGCCAGGACGGATTACGGATGTGCGGCCAGGCCTACAGCAAGCCGCCATCGGCGAGCGCATCGGCCTGGGCAGTGTCTGGGTTTCTGAACGCTGGGAAACCAAAGAGATCGGCGCCACCCTGGGTGCCCTCACCCAAAACACGTCACGCGTGAGGCTGGTGGCCGGGGTCACGCACTTCGGTACGCGGCACCCCGTCGTTCTGGCCGGAATGGCATCGACCTTGCAGGCGTTGTCGGACAACCGCCTAATACTCGGCTTTGGGCGCAACGTAGCGGGCATGTGGCGGGACCTCGGGATCCCCACGCCGGTCGGTGCCGCGATCAGGGATTATGCCGACATCTATCGTGCGCTGTGGCGCGGTGAAACCGTTACCTATGACGGCCCAGCCGGCCGCTATCCCCGAATACGTTTGACTGACACTCCCGCCGTGGCGCCTCCGCTGATCCTGGCGGCAATCGGGCCGAATTCTCTGCATCTGGCCGGCGCACACTTCGACGGTGCAGTGCTGCATCCTTTTCTGACGACCGAGGGAGTCGCCCGGTCTGTTGCAATGGTGCGCGATGCGGCCAAGGAAGCCGGCCGAGATCCGGCGACGGTTAAAATCTACGCCGAGGTCGTCGTCGCGCCCGACTGCAGCGACGACCAAATCACCAAAATCGTGCGTGCTCGCGCCGCAACCTACTTCACCCTGCGGGACCTAGCCCGTCATATCATCACCGCAAATCGATGGGATCCATCGCCAGTGCACCAACTCCTGGCAGATCCACGCTTCGCGAACCTTGAACTACAAGCCGGTACCCCCGAACAGTTGCGCGCCCGCTCACTTGAAGCGGTCTCTCTAGTCCCAGATGGCTGGATATCCACGGGCGCGGCGATCGGATCAGCAGCACAGGTCGCCGCGCGACTGCATGAGTACCGCGCAGCAGGAGCCGACGAGATTGTGCTGCACGGAACGACGACCGACCGGCTCGGCCCGCTACTGAAGGTCTACGCGAAATCATGAACGAAATCACTCCAGACCACACGTATCAAGCCCTCGCGGCATGGCTGGCGGACAAGTTACCGGCAACCGATATCTGCGTCACCGCACTCACTCTCGCTGGCACCGGCAATTCCGCGCAGACTTTCTTCGCTGATGTAAGCTGCGTCCAAGGCGGCACACCAACCGAGCTTGAATTGGTCATCCGCCGACAGAATCAGGGCAGCGACTTTTTCCTCGACGCAGACCTTGATCTCCCTTACCAGATGATGCGCGTCGTCGCGGAATGCTCCGATGTGCCCGTGCCGCGCATGATCGGCATCGAGCGGGACGGGGCTGTGCTCGGTGCGCCTTTCCTGGTTATGCACAAGTGCGGAGGTCGCGTCGTTCACCAGGCCCCCAACTACAACGTGCAAGGATGGTTGAAGGACCTGCCCACAGATCAGCGCGGAACAGTCTGGCGTAATGGGCTGCACGTGCTTGTCCGTATCCACCAACTTGATTGGACTCAGGGATTCGACTTCCTGAACCAGCCCGCACGCGGAGCCCCTGGACTCGACCAATACCTGCACATGGTTGCCGATTGGTATCGGTGGGCGCGCGGCAACCGGGAACACCCCGTGTCTGACGCAGCTATCGATTTTCTCATGCGCGAGTGTCCCACCGATGCCCCGGTTGGGGTCCTGTGGGGTGATCCGACGTCGGCGAACATGCTGTTCCGCGACGACCTGACGGTAAGCGCCGTAATAGATTGGGAGATGGCCGCTCTTGGCCCACCCGAGGTCGACGTCGCCTGGTGGCTGTTCTTCGATGATCTTTTCAGCCTCGGAATGGGTGTGTCCCGTCTCGCCGGGCTTCCGGACCGCGCCACCACGATCGCTTGGTACGAAACGTATGCGGGGACCAAGCTCGCAGACCTGCACTGGTACGACGTATTGGCCGCCCTGCGGATGGCGATTATCGGCATGCGCGCCGCCGACCGCCAGATCGGCTTGGGCCGCATTCCCGAAAGCACCACTGCCCGTACACATTCTCCATTCATGAGGATGCTCGCCGCCAAACTGGGTGAGCCGCAACCAGAGGTCGGACAGGACTTCATCGACCTGATGAGGGCAATGGGGATGGATGAACCCGGCCCGGCGTGACGGCCGGCAATGGGAATGGAACTAGGGCAGTGGAAAGGGCAAAAGTATGAACCGTTCAGACAACGACACCTGGGATCTGGCATCTAGTGTGGGAGCGACTGCGACGATGGTGGCTGCGGGCAGGGCCCGTGCCGCCAATGCGGAGGATCCGCTGATCGAGGACCGGTTCGCTGAGCCGCTGGTGGCCGCAGTCGGCATCGAGTTCTTCACCCGGTGGGCTACTGGTGAGCTTGACGCCGCCGAGGTTGATCTCCCGAACGCCCCATGGGGCCTGCAGCGTATGACCTACATGATGGCGGCGCGCACCCGTTACTTCGACGCGTTCTTTTCCGATGCGGCCGCTGCAGGCATCCGTCAGGCGGTGATCTTGGCTTCGGGCTTGGACGCACGTGGCTACCGGCTGTCGTGGCCGTCCAACATGGCGGTGTTTGAGATTGATCAACCGCAGGTTATCGAATTTAAGGTGGCCACGCTGTCCGACATGGGCGCCGAACCCACGGCTGATTTGCGGGCGGTTGCGATTGATCTGCGCCATGATTGGCCGACCGCGCTGGTGCAGGCCGGTTTCGATGCTAGCCTGCCCAGTTCCTGGCTCGCCGAGGGTCTGCTCGCCTTCCTGCCGCCTGAGGCTCAGGACTGCTTGCTGGACAACATCACCGCACTCAGCACTGTCGGCAGCCGGCTGGCGGCGGAGATTTTTATGAACGCGCCGGACGGCGCTGCACTAGCCGAGATGCTGCGAACCTCTACTCAGCGGTGGCGTGACCATGGACTCGACCTCGACCCCATCGAATTGGGCTATGACGGCGAACGCAACGATGTCGCAACCTATCTGGACAGCCACGGCTGGCGTTCGGTCCGTACTTCGCTGAGCCAGTTGCTGGCCGACAACGGACTACCGCCGCTACCAGACAATGACGACGCACTGTTGCTTCGCGAGAACTACTACTGCACGTCGATCTTCGGGAACGAGACCAGCGGCAGCTGAGCACCTCGACCAGGTGGGCGTGCTCTAGCGAATGCCCTAACCGCTGCGTCCAAGGACGGCACCGTCCTCTTCGACGACCCCCACGGCGGACAGCACCGCGACTCCCGAGACCCGCGTAGCCACCCTGTTTGGTCCAGTGATGTATTGACATTGAATGATCTTGCGGCACAAGCCCTTCCGGGATCGGGGAGAAGAACGCGAGATGGCGTGTCGAAATGAGGCCAGCCATCACATCTACCTTGAGCGGCGGATTGGGTGCTCTAGAGCCAGTGTGGGTGCCCCGGCGTGGTTAACGGGGGAGTGTCTTCGTCACTGAGCGGCCACGCGACAAGGCCGCCGCCACTGACGAACTCGCCAACAGGCGACAGGTCTCCGTACATGCCGGGGCCGGTTCAGGATGGCTGTCGCTCGATATTGGTCAACCGAATGCATGATGTGTGGAGGTCGAGCCAAGCTGCGCCCCTCGGAACGCAATCGTTTTCCTGCAGACCGGTGACCGCGCGACGGGCCATGGATCGCCTGTGCCGTCGACAACGAGATCCGCCCAGCTGACTCCTTGCTTCGGGTCGGCGCGACCAGGACCGCACATTGGGTCGCAGCTCCCGCAACTCCGCACTCCTCCAGCCCGCCCATGCTGTCAACGGCAACCGAAAGTCGTAACCAAACCGTAGGTCAGGTCAGTGTGCCGTCGAGTGAATCGACTGAGTTACGCGCGGCTCGCCGTCGGATCCGCGAGCTGGAAACCGAGTTGGCGATTGTGCGCCAGGCCGCGACGTTTCTCGGGGAGGACAAGCCCCGCCCAAAAGGATCTACCCGGTGATCGATCGACTCGTCGACGCCGGGGCGTCCGTGGATCGCTGCTGCCTCATTCTCGGTGTGACGCGCCAGAACTACTACAAACACAAGCGCACGCCGACCACGCCGACGGCGCTGCGGCGGCAATGGTTGACCGGGTTGATCCGCGAAGTGCACGTAGCCTCTCGGGGCACCTACGGGTATCGCCGTGTGCATGCCGAGCTCACCCTGGGTATGGGTATTACGGTGTGTCCGCGCACGGTATCGGTGCTCATGACCCGCGCCGGCATCTACGGGCTCCCCGGGCCCGTCCGGGTCAAGCGGCTACGCGGCGTGGTCACTGCTGATGATCTGGTCAATCGCAAGTTCCACCGTCTCGCACCAAATGAGTTGTGGGTAACCGACATTACGCAGCATCGAACCCGTGAAGGGTGGCTGTACTGCTGCGCGGTCCTGGATGCGTTCAGCCGCAGGATCGTGGGCTGGTCGATCGACTCGCGGGCTGACTCCAGCTTGGTGGTCAACGCACTGGACATGGCGATCCGCAACCGCCGCCCAGCCGCCGGAGGGATTGTCCATGCTGATCATGGAACCCAGTTCACCTCTTGGGTTTTCGGTGAGAAGATCCGCGCTGCCGGGCTGGTGCCGTCGCTCGGCACGATCGGTGACGGCCTGGACAACGCGATGATGGAGAGCTTCTGGTCCTCGATGCAGATCGAGCTTCTCGACCGCCAGAAGTGGAAGACCCGGGTAGAGCTGGCCAACGCGATCTTCGACTACCTCGAGATCTTCCACAACCGCCGCCGACGCCATTCCGCGCTGGGCTATCGCACCCCGATCGAGTACGAACTATCCTTTGCCAACGACACCCTCACCGCCGTCAGTTAGCTACCACCACTGGAACCCAACAGGTAGGTCAGGTCAAGGTGTCACCTATTCATGCAGCAGACCCATTCGTCATTAGCTTTGCGATCCCGTCGCTTATGCTGTCGAACTGCTGTAGGGCGCAGATGAATGTCCGTGGCCATGAGAAGGTCCCCGTTTGTGGCCAGTAGGAAGTCCCCACTCCTTTGCGGGCCCGCGTGTCATTTCCGGGAGCTGTGGGCCTGGGCGGTGACGGTGATAGCGCCAACTGTCACCACACCGCCCAGGGAGCTCTATTGAAGTCTGCAAGGGAGCGTATGAACATCATTTCTGCGTATCGCCAGGTCGGGTCGTATCGCGGCGCGGCCGAGCTGTGCGGCACGACGCATAAGACGGCCAAGCAGGTCATCGAGCGTGCCGAGGAAGGCGGACCGCGGCCACGGGAACCGCGACCACGCAATGTCGATGCGTTTGTCGAGCCGGTCGCGACTCGGGTCGAGAGTCGAAGGGCAAGATGTCGGCGAAGCGGATGTTGCCGATTGCCCGTGCGGCCGGTTATCAGGACTCGGCACGTAACTTCCGCCGGTGATGGCCGAGCAGAAAGTGTTGTGGCGCAACGCTAACCGGCATCAGCGGCGTCCTGCGGTGTGGTCACCGGGTGACTATCTGGTGATGGACTGGGCCCAAGCCGCACCGGGTTTGATGATGTTCTGCGCGGTGCTGGCGTATTCGCGGTGGCGGTTCGTGCGCTTCGCCGCTGACGAGAAGGTCTCGACCACGCTGGCGATGATTGCCGAGCCCTTTGAGGCGATCGGCGGGGTTCCGGCCAAGATCCTGGCTGACCGGATGGGCTGCCTCAAAGGCGGTGTGGTCGCCAATGTCGTTGTCCCGACACCGGATTACGTGCGGTTGGCCTCCCATTACGGTTTCGACCCAGATTTCTGCCACGCTGCCGATCCCCAATCGCAGAGCATCGTCGAGCATCTGTGCGGCTACGCCCAGGACGACCTCGCGATCCCGCTGCTGACCGAAGCCGCCCTGGCCGGCGAAATGGTTGATCTGCGTGCTCTCAACGGCCAGGCCGCGTCGTGGTGTGCGCAGGTCAACGCTGTGGTGCATGCGGAGATCTGCGCAGTGCCCGATGAGCGACTCGCCGAGGAACGCCGCGTCCTGAAAGCGCTGCCGTCGCTGCGGCTGGAGATCGGTGCCGGGTCGGTGCGCCGCAAGGTCGACAGCCTGTCCTGCATCCGATACGGCTCAGCCCGCTACTCGGTGCCCAAGCGCCTGGTGGGCACGACCTGCACGTTGATAAGCCGCGTGTCGCCGCGGTATTCAGCGACGACAGCGGAATGCTGCGCGGCGTCGAGGTCGATCGGCGGCGGTAGGTTCGATGGCCATTTCGATTCTTCCTCAGCCTCATCGGTGCCGAAGCCACACCCCTGCGACGCTCGACGAAGTCGAACAGCTACCTAGGATGGCGCTGAGCAAGACCCAAACGTAACCAGACGCCGGAGATTCCGGCAGGCGGCTACCGCTTGTCGCGGTACTCGCATTCCAGCTGCGCCCAGCGCCGGCCGGTTTCCTCGCCGCCGGCGATCATGTCGGCGGGAGCGTCGGTGTAGGGCGGTCGGCTGGGGCCCGGGTCGATCAACCCTGCGGCGCGGAATCGTGCCCGCCCCACCGGGATGCTGTAGTCCATGAAGCGCGACATATCGCCACCGAATTGCGGCGCCAGCGCCCAGTTGACCTTCTCGGAGATCGCTGCTGCCGCGTTCCAGTCCCGTGAGAGCACGGCCCTGGAGAGTGCCGCCAATGGTGAAGGGGCACAGGCCACGTTGCCCGACCAGCAGGCGGTGGCCAGGTCAGGGGATTGCTTTGCCGCGGCATACCAGTCGCTGTCGAGGGGCAGTACGGCAACCTTGTCGCCAACAGCTTCGATATCGCGTTGCAGCGTCGGCCCGCCGGCGTGTTTGGTCGCCACGATCTGCGGCAGATCGGCCAATTTCCGGTAGGCCTCGACACTGATCTTGCCTTTGAACGCGGCGGGATTGTCGTAGACAACGAAGGGAACACCAGGCAGTGCCTCTGTGAGATCGCCGTAGAACCGCACGATCGCGTCGTCGTCGAGCGGGAGCCACATCGGGCGCCCCACGAACAGCCCATCGGCACCGGCGTGGATCGCTTCGCGCCCACGGGAAATGGTGTCGCGGGTATTCAAGGTGGTGACACCGGCGAAGAATGGGACCCGACCGCGGATGACCTTGGCGATGCAGGTGGTGAAGGTGAGCCACTCGTCATGGGTGAGCGACGCGCATTCGCCGAAAGTCCCAGTGGACATCACGAATTCGATGCCGGCGCCGATGACCTCCTCGATCATCTTCTCGGCCTCGGCTGTGTTCACCGTGTTGTCGGCGCGCCAGCTTCCTGCGTCACTGGTGGCCGGGGTGGGCACGATGCCCACCACCCCTCGGACGTCGGCTCGGGTGATGGTCATTGTGACTGGCCTCCACGTGTCAGGTCGGCCGGTACCGCTGGATAAGGACCGGTTCCGAACGAGTCATGCGGTTCCTCCCGGTACATTCCCAGCGCGGCGAGAAGCGGGGCGTCGGTCGCGGAGAACAGCACCGCTTCGGTGCTTTGCGAGTTGTTGATGTGTTGGTGCCACATCCAATTCGGGACTACGAACGAATCGCCTGCCGACCAATCGAGCCGGTGGTCACCCACATGGGTGGTGCCTTCGCCTTCAACCACGTAGTACACCGCGCTGGAGGTGTGCCGGTGCTGCTGCGTCCGCAGCCCCGGACGCAGTAGCTGGGCGAAACAGTCGATGGTCGGCAGAGTTGGACCGCCGGTGATGGGATGCGCGTAGTGCATTATCACCCCGTCGAACGGGCTGCCCTCGTAGCCGGTGAAGTCGCACAGCGATGCTCTGACGTCGCGCCACGCGTACCGGAACGGAATGCGGGAGCCATCACGGCGTTCCCATGCCGGCTGAACCGGAGCTGAACGGTTGCTGATGAAGTCGGCACGCTTCTCCCGAATAGGCTGTGTACTGGCTCCGTAGGGCTCGAAGAAGATCTGCCGCAGATAGCCCATCACCGGCACGTCCAGGATGTCGATCCAGATTCCGCGCTTGTCGCTTTCGTTGTGGTGGTCGTGCCACGTATAGGCCGGCGTGATGACGAGATCGCCATCTTCCATCGCGAGCTTCTCGCCGTCGACAGCGGTGTAGAGGTCGGCACTGCCATCTACGACGAACCGCAGTGCGTTGATCGAATGGCGATGCGCCCAGGCGATTTCGCCCGGCAAGGTGATTTGCATCCCCATGGCGAGGGTGGGGGTGGTCCCGTCGACCCCCGGTCCGGGGTTGATGAAGGTGAAGTTGCGCCTAGCGATGTCGTTGGATCTGACGACGCACATCTCTTCGAGCGCTTGCTCGGCCAAACCGCGTGGCCACAGGAAAGGCACACCGGCGGGACGCGGACCGTCGGTCAGTTGCACCAACTGCGCGTCGTACTGCCATTGTCCGCGCAGATGTAGTTCATTGAGGTGTTCGTCGAACTCGGCAAGCGTCTGGCCCGGCTCGCGTGTCGTCGTCATATCCGATGTCCTTGGTTGAGGACTTGACCCGTCTAGCGCGGCCGCCAAGTCAGAAGGAAACCGCGCTCGCTGCGGCGCGGCTGGTCGGGAGCGCCCACCACTGTGGTCGAGGTTACATCTTCATAGTTGCACAAACAAGACGACTTACGGCAAATCAATGCTATTGACTTGATATCTCCGATTTGCCTGACGCCCAACATAAAACGACTCAGGTTCGAGCGGCAAGGGTGGCCAAAAAAGTACATCGGGCGGGAACCCGGACGTCGGCCGACCATCGAAGCGATTTGGGCGGCGGGCGATGGAGTATGGAGGCAAGCTCTTCGGTCGCTATCGCGCTATACGCCGTCAGTGGCGTCGCCGGTCGCATCCCGTCGGCCGAGAATGATCGCCCTTTCAGGGCATGCGGCCGCACCACGGCGGGCTTGATCCTCGAGTTCCGCAGGCACGCTCGCCGGTGCGACGGCATAACCCTCGTCGTCGATCGAGTACACATCGACCCCCTCAGTGGCACAAAGTGTATAGCCGCAGCATTTCGACCGGTCGATGCTGATCGTCAAGGCCTGCTCATTGTCTGCCATGGTGACGGTCCCTCCGCGATCGGCCCGACCGGTGAGGTCGAGAATTTGTGAGACAGAATGAAACGATTATGTGTTCTATGACCAACTTGTGCCAGAGTGCCATGTGCCGCCCGCCACTGGCATCAGGCCAGTGCCCCGAGCTCTTGCCACTTGACCGCGCGGTGATCCGGAACACATAATACGTTAAGTGTGCAACGAAACATATTTATTCAATAACTGCCGCGGCTCCGTTGGCGGTAACTGGGTCGGACCTTGTCAACCTGGAGGTGCTGCATGACAACCTTTGCGGCGGGTACAACTACCGTGCTCGAAGCCGTCCGGGCGCTGACCCCGGAAATCGCCGAGCGGGCCGACGAGATCGAGAAGGCCAAGGTGGTGCCCGCCGACCTGCTCGAGCGGCTCGCCGATGCCGGTGCTTTCCGCATGTTCGTCCCGCGTCAATACGGCGGGGAGGAGATGAGCCTGCCGGAGGCCATGGCCGTAATCGAGGAGGTGTCGCGGGCGGATGCTTCTACGGGATGGACCGTGATGATCGGCGCCGACTTCGCGCCGGTATTCGCCCGTCTCTCCAAAGAGGTGCTCGACAACGAGATCTATCCTGATGGCCCAAACACCATGGCGCGGGGTGCTTTTGCCCCAAAGGGTGTTGCCGTCGCGGCCGAGGGCGGTTACATCGTCAACGGGCAGTGGCCACTGGCCAGCGGGAGCTACGAGCACCAGTGGGTGATGGGCAACTGTATTGTCCTGGACAACGGGCAGCCTCGGATGACCGAGATGGGCGTGCCCGAGATGAAGCTCGCCGTGGTGCCGACGGCGCAGGCCCAGTTCCTGGATACCTGGGACTCGGTGGGGTTGCGGGCGACCAACAGCAATGACTTGGTGCTCAAGGACGTGTTCGTGCCCGAGCACCACACCGGTGAGTTCTTCGGGGCTTCCGGTGTGGACAGCCCGATGTTCCGGCTACCGACCCGCTTGGCGCTGGGGCCCACCCACGTCGCTGTTGTGCTAGGCATCGCCGAGGGCGCGCTGGATGACGTGCGCAAGCTCGCCAAGACCAAGCGGCCGGCGTTCAACCCCGGCATGCGATTGGCCGAGGACACCGTCTTCCAATTCCGACTAGGTCTGCTCGACACCCGCTTGGCGGCCGTGCGTGCGCTCGCCGAGAAGGAGGCCCAGCTGATGTGGGACGCCGCGGTTGCAGGAGAGCCGATCACAACGATGGCTGCGGTGCGCCAGCGCGCGATGGTGGCGCGGGCCCACACCGAGTGCGTGGAGATCGTCAACGAGGCCTTCGGCCTGGCCGGCAGCAATGCCATGTACAGCAGCTCCTCGCTGCAGCGACGCTTCCGCGATATCCGCACCGCGGCACAGCATGTGGCGGCGAGCCCGGAGATCTACCAAATCGTCGGTGCGCTGCTTGTTGACGAAGACGTCCCGCCGTCGGCCCTGATCTGAGTTCGGGGGAATGAAGAGCACATGACTTCTACCGAGACGATGACGGCCGAGTGGGAGCTGGTCCGGCTGAACAACGACTTCGCCTACTACGTGGACCAAGGCGATTTCGAGTCGATGATCGGGCTGTTCACCCCGGACGCCGTTTTCGATCGTGCCGGCAACGTCCACCACGGCCACGACGAGCTGCGCCAGGGCATGCGCGACCGGCCAAAGGCGACTACGCGGCACCTGGTCACCAATTTCCACTTCGCCAATGTCGGGAACGACGCCGCCGAGGCGGTGGTTTGCTCGATGGTCTATCACGGACCGCCATCGGAGCAAGGCGAGCCGGTGGTGTATGCGACGGAAAATGGCCGCGTCATGGAGTTTCACGACAAGTACGTCAAAACTCCTGAAGGATGGCGGATTTCAGAACGAATCGCGCGGGCGATCTTCACGCCGAAGGTGTGGCCGTGACAGGTCTGATCAAGGAAGGCGAAAATCATGGCTGACAAACACAACGACGTGCAGGCCACCGTTGACAAGTTCTTCACCGCGCTGGCAACCGGGGACCAGGCGACCTGCGAAGCACTGTTCACCGACGACGCAGTGGTATGGCACAACTACACCCAACAAGAACAACCGAAAAGCGAAGCACTTGCCGCCCTCGCGGGGCTGGCCCAAATGCAGGCCGAATTTTACGTCGTCGGGCGTGACTTCACGGACGATACCTGCGTTCAGCGGCACGTGGTGCGGGTGACACTGCCGAACGGCGACACGGCGGCCATTCCGGCGATTCAGCGCATTTCCCTCTCGGGTGGCCGGATCCGACGCATCGAGGAGTACATGGATTCGGCCCAAATGGCCGCGGCGATGCAAGCACTGCAAGCCGGCGTGTGACCGACCCGAACATCTCGGCGAGGAATTAGGAAGGAACCTGTAATGCCCGGAATCACAGACAAGTTCACCGGCGAACCTGTGCTGAAGGTCCAACGGCTCGGTCACGGCACCTTGGAGGTCGTCGACATCGCCAGGTCACGGCGATTCTACGAAGAGGTCCTCGGGCTCGAGGTGATTCAACCCAGCGCCCGCTCGATGATGATCCGGCTCAACACCAACCACGCCTACGCGGTGGTGGAGACCGGCAAGGAGAGCTCCATGCCGATGCTGGCCCACAATGGCCTCGACGTGGGCAGCGAGGAAGAAGTGCACGCCGCCCACGACCGGCTCGTCGAGCTCAAGGACGAGTGGGGCCTCAAGACGATCACCGACGTGCGCCACATGCACGGGGACACCTCGTTCTACTTCACCGACCCCGACGGCAACTGGTGGGAGATCGTCGCGGTCCGCGAAGGCGGTTACGCGGTGGACTTCTCGGACCCCGAGCGCGATCTCACCGGTCTGCACGAGTTCGACGGTGAGGGCGGCAACGTGAACTTCAGCCACACCCATGACCCCAACTTCCGGTCGCGCGTCCGTGAGGTCCTTGACGCGAAGAGCAAGGCGTAACTGGTGGCCCGTCTGGACGGAAAGGTTGCCGTCGTCACCGGCGCTGGCAAGGGTATCGGGCGGGGAATCGCCCGCAGGTTCGCCCGCGAGGGCGCCAAGGTGGTCATCGCCGAGTTCGACGCCGACGCGGGTAAGCAGGTCGCCGAGGACCTCGGCACGCTCGGCGGCGAGGGCTTGTTCGTCCAGACCGACGTGTCCCGCAAGGCAGACATCGAAGGTGCGATCGCGATCGCCCAGGAATCCTTCGGTGGTTTGGACGTCCTCGTCAACAACGCGATTTCGCTGACCCCGGAAGTTCCGCTGGAGCAGAAGACCGACGAAATGTTCGAGCAGATGCTCGGAGTCGCCCTGTGGAGCGTGTGGTGGGGGATGCAGACCGCGTTCCCCGTCATGAAAGCTCACGGTGGTGGACGCATCATCAACTTCTATTCGATCGACGCTGACAACGGCAACTGGGTTCATGGTGACTACAACACCGCCAAGGGCGGTGTGCAGGCTCTGACCCGCACGGCCGGTTTCCAGTGGGCCAGGCACAACATCCTGGTCAACGCGATCGCACCGATCGCTGCATCGGCTGCCTTCGAGGAGATGGCGTCCGCCAATCCTGCACTGCTCGAAGCGGTTCCGTTGATGATCCCCTGCGGACGGATGGGTGACCCGGAGGAGGACATCGCCCCAGTGGCGGCGTTCCTGGCCAGCGACGAGGCACGCTTCATCACCGGCGCGACCATCCCGGTCGACGGGGGCCTGCACGTACCGCGGCTGAACACCCGACCACCGGACCCCTCGGTCTTCGACTCACTGCCCGGCAGCGCCGGGTCGGAAAACAAGTAAGGAGAGCGTCGTGACTATCGACGAAGTGAAGCACGCTCGGACCGGACCGGTCCTGGCGGACGGGACCCCGCTGTCAGAGCTGATCGACAAGGATTACCGCGAGGTATCGCTGCGCGTCCTCAATGATCCGGAGCTCTACCAGTTGGAGCTCAAACACCTGTTCGCCAAGGCGTGGACGGCCGTGGCCCATGAGGATGAGATCCCCAACGTCGACGATTACGTCCTGCGGTATGTCGGTGAGGATCAGGTCATCATCAGCCGCGCGGCCGACCGAAGCATTACGGCCGCGTTGAACGTGTGCGCCCATCGGGCAGCGAAAGTGTGCCGATTCGAGGCCGGCAACGCCAAGAATTTCCAGTGCCCCTACCACGGGTGGGTCTACAAGTCCGATGGCGCCTTCCAGGCGGCCCCCATCGCCCGGGAGACCATGCAAGGCCACCTGCGGACCAAGGACGAACTCGGGTTGCAGCGCGGGCGGGTTGAGCTCTACGCAGGCATGGTCTTCGTGACCTTCGACCAGAACGCACCGACGTTGCGCGAGTACCTCGGCCCGATGACCTGGTACTGGGACCTGATGTTCGACCGCACCCGAAGCGGGATGACGGTGCTGGGACACCCGCAACGCTTCATCATCCCCGCCAACTGGAAGTGCGCCGCCGAGCAGTTTGCCGGAGACATCTTCCACACCCTGACGCTGCACCGGTCCATGCAGGAGTTCGAGCTGTTGGGACCGGCGGCCGAAGAGCCCGCGATGGCCGGAGTGAGCGCCAGCCACAAAGGCCATTTCGTGCGGTGCTTCGACCTCAGAGAAGAGCACTACATCACCGCACTCAAGGGCAAGAACCTGACCGCACTGTCCCCGATAGAACGGCTGCGGCTGGCGGCACCGCCGGGCATGTCGCCCGACATGGTCGAAGACTTGCCGCAACGATTCGACGAGGGCCAACTGCAGGTGTTGACACAGTTCACCCCGCAGGTAGGTCAGCTGTTCCCGAACGTCGGCGCATTGGCCATGCCGTTCCAGTTCCCCGACGGCACCCCGTCGGCGTTCTTCAGCTGGCGGGTGTGGGTTCCGAAAGGGCCGGACCACTTCGAGTTGTTCCACTGGAGCCTGGTGGAGCGTGACGCGCCGAAAGAGCTCGCGGAATCGATGAATCTGATGACCGCTGCCACATTCGGGATCAGCGGATTCGTCGAGGCCGACGACACCGACACCTGGCCGATGCAAAGCCAGGCCGCGCGCGGCGCGTTGGGGCGCCGGCAGAAGCTTCGCTATCAGGCGATCACCGGCGAGAACAAGCCCGCCGACTGGCCCGGTCCCGGACAGGTGTACGCAGGGTTCCCGAAAGATGACACGCAGTGGAACTTCTGGCTGCGCTACAGCGAGTTCATGGAAGGGAGACCGTGGTGACTGCAGATGCCACACCGGACATCGACGCCCAGACCCACTCGGGTGTCAGCTATCCGACGCCGCGGGGCTCTCGGGTCCCGGTGACCGATCCACGTCACTTCGAGATCGTTGGGTTCCTGGAAGACGAGTCCGCACTGCTGGACTCCGACGACCTGACCGCCTGGTTGGGTCTGCTTGCGCCCGACATCATCTATCGTGCACCGGTCCGGACTACGCGCGATCACCGCGCTCGGGGCGTGTACGAGGCGGACATGTTCCACTTCAACGAGAACATCATGACCCTGATGTTGAAGGTCATGCGGATGACGCAGACCGACAGCGCCTGGGCCGAGAATCCGCTGTCGCGAACGCAGCGAATTGTGCACAAGGTAAGGGCGTATGAGACCGATACGCCGAACGAATACCAGGTATACAGCTCGATCCTGCTGCTGCGGTCCCGCTACGACGATCCCGCGCTGGATTTCCTCCCGGCCCGGCGAGTGGACACCATCCGGGTGGGTGATGAGTGGAAGATCGCCTCGCGCACAATCTATTTCGAGCAGGCCACCCTTGGCGTGCAGAACCTCGCCGTTTATCTGTGAGGCAGGGTCACGAATTGTCTTCTGCGACCGAGATTCCGGGTTATGCGGCAGGTACGTGGGCGATCGATCCGGTCCGGTCGACGCTAAGGTTCGGGGTCAAGCACCTTGGCGTGCAAAACGTTCGCGGCATCTTGAGGGTCGAGGGGCAGATCGTCGTGGCCGATCAACCGGCGGATTCGACGGTGGCTGCGACGATCGACCTTGGCTCGGTCGATACGAAGAGCAAGGGACGCGACAAAGCGATTCGCTCGGCTTCGCTGCTGGACATTGCGAGCCATCCGACCGCGGAATATCATTCGACGGGAATCAGCCCCGATGCCGCCGGCGGCAATCCGCAAGGGTTCCTGCTGGACGGGGAGCTGACCTTCATGGGCGTCACCCGGCCGTTGCCACTGCGGATTCAGCTGGAGCGATTCATCCGAGACGGGGGCGGGACGAGGCCGATCCTCGCCGGGCAGGGGCAGTTCACCCGCAACGACTTCGGGTTGGTCTATCGCGTCCACCCACGGCTCCTCGACCGAGCGATCGGACAGACAGTGCACGTGGACATACGGTTGGAGGGATCACCCTGAAAATCGCGAGAATCCGCTTCCAGGACCATGATTCGTGGGCAGTGGTCGATGCCGGGGAAGGCACGGTGCGGCCCATCGGCGGTGAGATCACCGATTGGGGCTCGGCTGCGGCTGAGGGTCGGGCAACCTTCGAGTTCGCTGGCCCACCAATAGCGCTGGAGGACGTGCGCCTCTTGCCGCCCATCACCCCGACGTCCACGGTCGTGGGGGTCGGAATGAACTACTGGACGCACCTGGAGAAGCTCGGCGTCACCGAAAGGCCGCCAAGCACAGTGGGTTTCATCAAACCGCAGGTGGCAATCATCGGTCACGACGACGAACTAGCCAATCCCGCCATCACGGACCAGTTGGACTTCGAAGTCGAGCTGGTGGCGGTGATGGCGCGAGCCGTGAGCAAGCCTGACGGGCACCTCACCGACGCCGTCTTGGGGTACACCGTCGGCAACGACGTGAGTGCGCGTGATGCGCCGTCGCCTATGGGCGGGCTGGACCTGTTCACGATGAAGGCGCTCACCGGGGCGACCCCGGTGGGGCCGTGGATTACTACCAAGGACGAGTTCGGCGGATCGGGCCAGATCGATGTCGGGATCTCTTTGCGCGTGAACGGTGAAGAGCGCCAACATGATCGGACGGCGAAGATGATCTGGAGTCTTGACGAATGTCTCGACTATGTCGTCGCGAGGGTAGCGCTGAGGCCCGGCGACATCGTGTTCACCGGCACTACGAATGGTGTCGGTATGGAGGACGGCCGGTTCCTCCGGCAAGGCGATGTGGTGGAGGCTGAGATCGAAGGGATCGGGGTGCTGCGCAATGTCGTCGGTGCGAAGCGGTCGTAACTATCAGCTTGCGGCCTTGCGGCCGGCCCTGGACCGGGCTTTCTTCGGTTCCAGTCCTGCTGCACCCCCGAGAGCGACAAGCAGATCACGCAGCTCCGAATAGTCTTTGGCAGGCATGAAGTAATGCGAAAAAGCCATCCGCACAACAAGATCCACGATCTCCTCGTGCGTCGCCAATCCGAGCCGGATCGCCGGACTGTCGGCGAGTGCCGGCTCCAATTCGTCACGCAGAACGGCGGACAACTGGGGTGTCACCTGCTTGATGTAGTCGATCACGAAACCCGGTTCGAGTTGGCCCAGCTGGACAGTCGCCGGGTTTTCCTGCCAGTAGCGCAGCATGACGTCGAGGACCACGCGCAGGCGATCCGCCGGATCGGGCTGTTCGGCGATTTCGTCCTGCAGGATCCCGCGCAACCTCATCATGAAGTGATCCCCGAGCGCCTCGAGAAGGTCCTCCTTGTTCTTGAAGTACCTGTAAAGCGTGCCGCCCGAGACCCCAGCCTCAGCCGCGATGTCGCTCATTGCCAGCTTCTTCGGACCCTGACGCGCGAGGGCGCGCAAGGCGCCGTTGAATATCTTCGCCTCGGTGGTCGCCCTGGTCGCCACGCTATGCCTTCCTTTTTGGAGCTCCGTCGTTCGGCTCGACAGGCGTGCTCGTTAACAACAATGGTAACGCAATCCCGCTAATCGAACATATTGAATAAAATGTGTAATTTCTCTATTATCAGTGCATTAGCTTCGACCTTGCTCGCGCAGGGCTTGAACAGCGATCGAGGAGGATCACCGGACCATGGGTGCAGTACTGGCATTAGGTGCCACACATTTCCCGCCGCTGGCGCTACCCGACGAGCGAATGGCCGACGTGTTCCGCTGGGCGCAGCGGGATCCCGAGCTGCCCGAGGAGAAGCGCGACCCTGCCGCGCTGTCGAGCCTGCTTGTGCGCGAACTGGGCGACGACAACGGCCTGGCCGCGGCGGCAGCCCACCGCGAAGAACTGCGACAGAACTTCCAACGAGTGCGCGATGCCCTGGACGAGTTCCAACCCGATGTCGTGCTGATCTGGGGTGACGATCAGTATGAGCTGTTCCACGAGGACTGCGTCCCGCCCTTCGCGGTATGTGCTTTCGACGACCTGGAAACGCAGCTGTGGCAACGGCCGTTCTACAAGGGCCGGCCGAATGCTTGGGGCGAGCCAGAAGACACGTCGTACCCGATCAAGGGCGCGGCCCGGGCCGGCAAGAAACTCACCACCGAATTGCTGAGCCGCGGCTTCGATATCGCCTATAGCTACCGGCCGCTGCCCGACCGGCCGATGCCGGCCGCGTTCGCGAACACTTTGCGCTACCTCGACTGGAGCGGTGAGGGCTTCCCTTATCCCTCGTTGTTCTTCTCTATCAACTGTTATGGCCGTCGACTGGTCAAACACAAGGGTGGCTTGGCCTATCTGAGTAGCATGCCCAAGGACATCTCTGAATTGGATCCGCCTGCGCCCGCGCCGGCCCGCTGCTTCGACCTCGGTGCGGCAATTGCCGAGATCTGCCTGCAGAGCAAATCACGGGTGGCCCTGGTCGCGTCATCGAGCTGGTCGCACGCCTTCCTTAACGAGGCGAGCCGATTCCTGCTCCCCGACACGGCCCGGGACCGGGAGCTGTTCGCGCAGCTCCATGGTGACAAGCCGGCCGCCTGGCGCGATGTAACACTCCAGGAGGTCGAGCAGGCCGGGCAGCACGAGATGCTGAACTGGTTCTGTCTTGCCGGTGCCGTCGACCACCTCGGTGTGCGTCCCGAGTGGATGGAGATGATCGAGACCGATCTGTTCACCTCGAACAAGGTCTTCGGTGTCTACCAGGTGGCGGGGCGCAACTGAGATGGGCGCATTCACCGGCAAATGCGTCATCGTCACCGGGGCCGCGGGCGGAATCGGTACGGCGTTGAGTGAGCGATTCGCTACCGCCGGCGCGTCGCTCGTGCTGGCCGACACCAACGACGAGGGCCTGGCCAAACTGGCCGCCAAGCTCGAGGGTGATCACACCGCGCCGGTCATTACCAGCGTCGGTGACCTGAGCACCCGGGAAGCGGCCGAACAGATGGTGGCCCAGGCGGTCTCGGTGTTTGGTCGCCTCGATGTGCTGGTCAACAACGCCGGCGGCGGCGTCATCCGGCCGACGCTGCGCCACACCGAGGAAACCCTGCAGGCCACCATCAACCGCAACCTGTGGTCCGCGCTGCGGTCGACGCTGGCCGCGCTCCCGGTGATGCTCGAGGCCGGGAAGGGCCGGGTGATCTTCATCGGCGCCGATTCGGTGCGCAACGGCCTTGAGGACCATGCGATCTACAACGCCGCCAAAGGTGGCGTGCATGCGGTGGCCGGCAGCCTTTCCCGTGAGTTCGGTAAGCAGGGTGTCACTTTCAACGTGGTGGCGCCTCCAGCTGTCCGCTCGCCCGAATTTGAGCGGTTCCTGCGGGAACAGCCCGAACTGACCCAGCGGTTCCTGTCCCAGATCCCGATGGGCCGGCCTGCGGAGATGAGTGAGGTCGCCGCTCTCGTCGAGTTTCTCGCCGGCGACGAGGCGGGATTCATCAACGGCCAGGTGGTCGGCGTGAATGGAGGGTCGACGCTCGCGTGACCGTCAACGGATACAAGGATCTGGTCGTCGAAACCCCGGGTGTGGATTTTCGGGTCCATCGGTCGGTCTTTACCGACGAGGAACATCTGAAACGCGAACAGAAGACGATCTTCGCCAGTAAGTGGCTCTACGTCGGTCACGCCACCGAGGTGGCCCAGCCCGGTGACTTCGTCACGCGGACGGTGGTCGGCGAGCGGCTGATCATGTGCCGGGACAACAGCGGTGAGCTTCGGGTCTTCTTCAACACCTGCCGTCACCGTGGTGCGCTGGTCTGTCGCGAGCCTAAGGGAAATGCCGAGCGGTTCCGTTGCCTGTATCACGCGTGGACGTACAAGAATTCGGGCGAGTTGGTCGGTGTCGCCGAGCGCGCGTCGTTCCCGCCCAGTTTCGACCCCGCGAACTTCGGCTTGGATTCGCCCAGGTTTGAGGTGTACCGGGACTTCGTCTTCGCCACGTTCAACCGTGACGCCCGGCCGTTGCGCGACTACCTCGCTCCGGTGCTGCCGTACCTGGATTCCATCATCGATCAATCGCTGGCCGGGCAGATGGAAGTGGTTGAGGGAACACATATCTACCGGATGGGCGGTAACTGGAAGCTCATCGTTGAAAACAGTCTCGACGGCTACCACGGCATGGCCGTGCACAAGACGTATTTCGCCTACCTCAACAGCCGGGGTTACGACCTCAGCGGAGGCTTGGACGGAGTAGGCCTGAGCCTGGGCAACGGACACGTAATGATGCGCTACAAGGCGCCTTTCGGCCGGTCGGTTGCCAAACCCGCTCCGGTGATGAGCGAGCGGGCCCAGCAGCGGGTCCATACCATCGCAGCGGAACTGGTGGACAAGTTCGGCGAGGAGACCGCCCAACTTGTGGGGCAGACCTCCAAGAACATCTTGATCTATCCCAACCTTTTGATCATCGACGGCGCGTCGCTGCAATTGCGGGTGCTCGACCCGGTCGCCGTCGACCACACCGATGTCACGGCCTGGTGCTTGGCCCCCGTCGGCGAGGATTCCGAACTGCGCAAACACCGCATTCAGGGGTATCTGGAATTCCTCGGTCCGGGTGGTTTCGCGACGCCGGACGACAACGAGGTCATCGAAGCCTGCCAGGAAGCCTACGGACACGTGCGCGGCACGGAGTGGAACATCGTCTCCAAGGGAATAGGCAAGGACGTTCCGAGCATGACCGACGAAGAGCAGATACGTGGCTTTTGGCGGCAGTGGCAGACCGACGTTGTCGGCGTGGACGCGGCTGCGATGGCCGGAGCCGAGGAGTCATGACCAAGATGTTGTCTTCCCACCCGGCGACGGTTGACCGCGACACCGCATACGAAGTCGAATCGTTCCTCTATCACGAGGCCGAGTTACTGGATACTTGGAAGCTGCCGGAATGGCTAGAGCTGCTGACCGAGGACTGTTCATACCTCGTACCATCCACGGACGCAATCGATTCCACCACTCCTGACGAGACCGTCTTCATCATCGCCGATTCCTACCCTCAGATCGTGGGGCGGGTGGAACGCCTGGAAAGTGAGATGGCGTTCGTCGAGCGACCACGCTCACGCACCCGCCGGTTGATTACCAACGTGCGCGTCCACGACAACGCCGGGAATGGTTTCGAGGTGCGGTCGAACTTCGTCGTCTACCGGTATCGGCGCAGCGCATCACATCTGTTCACCGGTGAGTACCGCCATGTGCTGGTACGCGGGGCGGACGGCCGCTTCCGCATCCGGGAGCGCCGGGCCACGCTGGACTGCGAGGACCTCCGGCCGCAAGGAAAAGTCAGTTTCATTCTGTGAAGGCCCAAATCGATCGGCCAATCGGCCGCGGAGGTGAATCCTGGTGCGTGTAGCCAATTTCGGTGGCCGGTTGACATTGGTTGTCGAGGGCGATGGCATCGACGTCGAGAAGGCCAGCAACGGTCTGTTTTCAGCCGATCCGGCAGCCGTCTACGACCGGTGGACGGAGTTTCGGCGCTGGGCCTCCTCAGGGGTCGACTTTCCCGCCGAACCGATCGATGAGCAGAGCCTGGGAGCGCCGTCACCAAGGCCGCGCCAGGTTTTCTCGATCGGCGCAAATTATCCGGACCACGCCGAAGAGGCCGATTTCACCCTGCCTGAGGTGATGGAGGTCTTCTCGAAGTTCCCTTCCTCGATCGCCGGGCCGAACGCCGACGTTCCGCTCCCCAAGGACACGGTGGACTGGGAAGCCGAACTCGTCGTCGTCATCGGGACAGCAGCGCATCGCGTGGCGAAGAAGGACGCCTGGGATCACATCGCCGGAGTGATGGCGGGCCAAGACTATTCGGAACGGGAGCGGCAGATGGCCGCCAGCCAGTGGGGTCTGGCAAAGTCGTACCCGGCTTTCGGTCCGACCGGACCGTGGCTCGTGACACCGGATGAACTACCCAACCCAGACGATGCTGGCATCACCTGCTGGGTCAACGGTGAGCAAGTGCAACACGCGCGCACATCGCGGATGATCTATTCGGTACCGGACATTGTCGCCGAATTATCGCTTTACTGCACGCTTTATCCCGGCGATCTGATCTTTACCGGGACCATGGCCGGCGTCGGTTTCATCCGTAAACCGCCCCGCTATCTGGCACCGGGCGACATTGTCGAGACCGAAGTCGAGGGAGTCGGACGGATGCGCAACCAGATGTTGCCTGGCGGGGCCCGCTAGATGCCGGGAACGAGGGTGATGCGCCGCTGGCACGACGAGGCGCAGGCGCAGAAATACCGGGACGCTGGTATCTGGAGTGACCAAACCCTGCCAGAGATGTTCGACGAGCACGTTGCAGCACATCCCGAGAAGCTGGCTGTGATCGACGGCGAAGTCCGATGGACCTACGGCGAATTGGCGGATCTCACGCAACGCGGCGCCCAACTTCTGCTGGATCTGGGCGTCCGTCCCGGTGACCCGGTGGCCGCCCAGCTACCCACCTGCGCTCTGCTGCCGGTGATCAACCTCGCGGCGAACCGCATCGGTGCCTACATGGTCGCGATGCCCACCCGGTGGCGCCGGGCCGAAGTGGGGTCACTGCTCGCCACGATCGGTGCGGAGGTGCTGATCAGTGTCGAGTCCGACAGGGATATCGACGTTCGGGCACTGCACGAGGAGCTGCGCCCCACACTGCCGGATCTGCGTGAAGTGCTGTACGCGCGAACAGGTTCGGTGGGCTCGTTCGAATCGCGCGTGCGGGCCGCCGAGCCGATCAATCCCCGGACCGCACGCGGGCTGCGGTGCGACCCGGATCAGCCGGCGCATGTGATGTGCTCGTCGGGAACCACCGGTGTGCCGAAGGCCTCGCTGTGGAGCGCCAACGACATGATCGCCTTCCTCGTTCATCAGACGGCGCCAGCGCTCAAACTGACATCCGATGACGTGGCCGGCGCAATCGCGCCCGCCGGACAGGGCTCCACCGGCTATGTCTTTCCGATTCTGATGCCGCTGCTCACCGGTGCCACAAGTGTCATGTTGGAGCATTGGAAGCCGCAGCCCGCGCTGGATCTCATTGTGCGCGAACGGGTCACGTACGCCACCGCCATCCCGACCCAGTTGGTCATGATGCTCGACCTCGACCTGGAGTCCGCGGACCTGTCGGCCTTCACCCGCTTCAACAACGCTGGCGCTCCTTTGCCCCCACGGGTCGCCGAAGAGATCGAGCGGCGGATGGGCTGCGTTGTGCAGAATGTGTACGGCACCACCGATGGCGGTGTGCCCACGATGACCACGGTCCACGATTCTGAGTGGGCGCGATGGAATACCGTTGGAAAGATCTGTGCGGGTGAGGAGCTTGAACTGCGGGCTCCGGACGGGACTTTGGTAATACCGGGGGATACCGGTGAGGTGTTTTGGCGTGGTGCCAACAACACGTGGGGCTATCTGAATCAAGCCGACTACGACAAGGCGAACTGGGACACCGACGGCTGGTATCGCTCTGGGGATCTGGGCTGCGTGCAGGACGGCTACCTGCGCATCGTGGGGCGGGCTAAGGACATGATCCTAAGGGGCGGCATGAACATCTTTCCGTTTGAGGTGGAGACCGTGCTGATCAAGCATCCCGCCGTCGCTGCGGTCGCGATCATCCCGGTCCCAGACGATCGGCTGGGTGAGCGGGCCTGCGCCGTCGTCGTGCCGGCAGGTGAACCTCCAACGCTAAATGACCTTACGGCTTTCCTTGACGCGCAGGGCCTCGCCAAATTCAAGTTCCCCGAACAGCTTGTCTTGGTTGACGAGCTTCCCACCAACCCGGGTGGGAAAGTGGACAAAGGCCGGCTGCACCAACTGGTCGCCGCGCAAACCCAACCTGCTTAACCGGCTGATTCGTCAACAGTGGATTCCATCTCAGGAAGGGTGCCGGCGAGCCGCATCCCGTATCTCGCTGCCGCCGAAGCGCCGGAGGCGATTGCCAAGCGGCTGGCGGCTCTTCCCGATCTCACGCTGGACGACCAACTGCGCGAACTGGCGATTCTGCGGGTCGCGTATCTGACACCGGGCGCAGAATACGAATGGGTTCAGCACGAGGCGATCGCCCGGGAGATCGGTGTTGAGCCGGCGCGGATCGCCGCGGCGCGATACGAAGCTGTAACGGAATCCGATGACGCGCTGGTGTTGGCCTTCACCGAGCAGGTGGTTCTGCGCGCGCCGCCCGACGACGAAACGTTCACGGCCTGCGCGGCGCGCTTCAGCAGCCGAGAGATTGTGGAACTCATCCTGGTCATCGGTCAGTACATGATGCTGGGCCGCCTGATGGCGACCGCACGGATAGACATCGATCTCCCAACACATCTGGACCGGCTGGTCCCCAAACCGAAAGGCCCACATGGTTGACTACGAAGACATCATCTACGACGTGACTGACCGCGTCGCGACTGTAACTATCAATCGGCCGAAGTCGCTCAACGCATTCACGCGAACGACATTGCTTGAGATGGTCGAGGCGATCTCGAAGGCCGGCGCTGATCCGCAAGTCGGTGTCATCGTTATCACGGGAACAGGCGAGCGCGCCTTTTGTGCCGGCGGCGATGTCAACTCGGAGGCCGACGGAGCTTTGGAGAATCGCGGCGAGGAAGATCGCGGCCTCGAGAACTACGTCAAGGATGTGTATGCCGCGATTCGGCAGAGCCTGAAACCCACGATCGCCCGGGTCAACGGCTACGCGATCGGCGGCGGAAACCACATGGCCTACTTCTGTGACTTCACCATTGCCTCGGAAGCAGCGATATTCGGCCAGAACGGACCGCGCGTGGCAAGCCCGGCCCAGGGCTGGATCGTCTCGTATCTTGTTCGGGTATTGGGCGCCAAGCGCGCCAGAGAGATGTGGTTTCTGTGCCGTCGGTACACGGCGGCTCAGGCCCTGGACTGGGGTCTGGTGAACGCGGTGGTCCCCGCGGCTGATCTCGATACCGAAGTTCGTCGGTGGGCAGACGAACTGCTTTCGATGAGTCCCACTGTGCTCAAACTGCTCAAGATGTCGTT